>NZ_JBEYUH010000019.1:0-84019 GCF_040643435.1 Rhodococcus sp. NPDC047139 | reverse complement strand
AGATGGTTACCGAACCGGTCGCAGTCCTCCGCAAACGACATGATCGTCGCAACCTCTCGTTGAGAGTGTTGCGACGATCATGTGAACCCGCCGTGCTCGACCGGGCCCTTCCGCAGGAATTCCTAGTGCGCCTCGCCCACGATCGGCGAGAGCTCGGACTCGTCGCGAGGAAGCTCCGGTCCGGCGTCGATCGGCACGGAGAGGACGACGTCACCGGCTTCGGCGAAGCTGAAGGTGACCGGGATGGTCAGTCCGGGACGGACGCCTTCCGAGAGGTTCACGAGCTCGACGGTCTCGATCGATGCGGATGCCGGGGCGGGGGTCTCCTCGGTATCACCGGCCTGCGACGACTCGTCGACCTGCTCGACGAGGTCGGCCGTGGATTCGGAGGCACCGGCGATCACGGAGGACTGCGGCGGGATCTCGAATTCGGCACCGGTGACCGAGGCGGCGAAGTCGGTGGAGATGCCGGTGAGGGCGTCACCGACGTACGGGTCGAGGTTGACGATCGTGAAACCGAGCTGAGCAGTTCCGCCCGGCTCGATGCTGTACTCCTCGGAATTCGGGTAGATCACGTGCACGTTTCGCAACGCGATGGCGCCGGCGTCCACGTTGGAACCGTTGATGGCCGCGACCTGAGTCGAGGTCTGGGTGATCTGACCGGCGCTGCACGCGGACATCGTGAGCGCCGCCCCCGCGGCGAGGGCGAGAGCGGTCACGACTCGGCGAGTCGGCGCTTTGAGAGCAGTCACGGGTTCCTCCACTCGAGTATGGCTCGCAATCCACTAGGCAGAGTAGTAGTTCGCGTGCGCGCTGTGTACGTCGGGGCCGGATCTCGTCTGCGTCCCCGTGCTCGGTCGTCAAGATCGGCGAGTGCCGGCACTGCCGGTGTGTCCGACATCACAGGAAGCATGGAACAAACTGCCTGTCAAGACCCCGGCTCGCGGCGCGGTGCCCCTGACCTGCATCGTTGACGCGAGTGCGATGTGATCACGTGTTAAACTGGCAGAATCGAAAGGGGCACGGGACACATGATTTTCAAGGTCGGAGACACCGTCGTATACCCCCATCACGGTGCGGCGCTGATCGAAGCTATCGAAACACGCACTATCAAGGGTGAGCAGAAGGAATATCTGGTTCTGAAAGTCGCGCAGGGCGATCTGACGGTCCGGGTACCTGCAGAGAACGCGGAGTACGTCGGAGTTCGGGACGTCGTCGGGCAGGAAGGTCTCGACAAGGTTTTCCAGGTGCTGCGCGCACCTCACACGGAAGAGCCCACCAACTGGTCACGGCGGTACAAGGCCAACCTCGAGAAGTTGGCCTCCGGCGATGTCAACAAGGTCGCAGAAGTGGTTCGCGATCTGTGGCGCCGGGAGCAGGACCGCGGCCTCTCCGCAGGCGAGAAGCGGATGCTCGCCAAGGCTCGTCAGATCCTCGTCGGTGAGCTCGCGCTCGCCGAGGGCACCGACGATGTCAAGGCGGAAACCATGCTCGACGAGGTTCTCGCCGCCGCTTCCTGACGGGCGCGAGACATCGGCAAACTGCACATGAAGGATCGCAACGGGCCGGTCGTCGGAATTGTTCCGGCGGCCGGCCGCGGTGTTCGTCTGGGTGAACCGCTGCCCAAGGCTTTTGTGGAACTCGACGGCCGCACGATGCTCGAGCGCTCGGTCGAAGCGATGCTCGCCTCGGCGGTGGTCGACCAGGTGGTGATCGTCGCGCCGCCCGAGCTGGCCGCAACGTCCGCGGCCGAACTCGTCGGCGAGGCGTTCGCCGACCGGGTCAGGGTGGTGGCGGGCGGGGCCGAGCGCGCCGACTCGGTGCGCGCCGGACTGGCGGCGGCCCCGGGGGCGCGGTTCGTCCTCGTCCACGATGCCGCGCGTGCACTGACACCGCCGGAGTTGTTCGTCCGGGTCGTCGATGCGTTGCGCGCGGGTTGCGACGCGGTGATCCCCGTCCTGCCCGTTGCCGACACCATCAAGAGTGTGGACGCCGACGGCGTGGTGACCGGTACCCCGGATCGGTCGACTCTGCGGGCGGTCCAGACCCCGCAGGGGTTCGATGTCGAGTTGCTCGCACGGGCCAACCGGGACGCGGCCGACGCCACCGACGATGCAGGACTCGTCGAGCGACTGGGGGAACAGGTGGCGACCGTCGCGGGAGACCCGCTCGCTTTCAAGATCACCACCCCCTTGGACCTGGTGCTGGCGCGTGCCGTGCTCGCGTCCGGACTCTGCACCGAGAAGGAGATGTGAACAACGTGCGTGTCGGCATCGGAACGGATGTGCACCCCGTGGAAGCCGGTAGGCCGTGCTGGATGGCAGGTCTGCTGTTCGAGGGAGTGGACGGATGCGCGGGCCACTCGGACGGAGACGTGGCAGCACACGCGTTGTGCGACGCCGTGTTGTCGGCCGCCGGACTCGGTGACCTCGGCGCGGTCTTCGGTACGGATCGGCCCGAGATGGCCGGCGCGTCGGGAGTCGTCATGCTCGAAGAGGTGCGCCGTCTGCTCGCCGACGCGGGTTGGGTGGTGGGGAACGCTGCGGTGCAGGTCATCGGCAACCGCCCCAAGATCGGGCCGCGGCGCGAGGAAGCGCAGGCGGTGCTTTCCGGTGCGCTCGGTGCTCCCGTCTCCGTGTCGGCGACCACCACCGACGGGCTCGGTCTCACCGGACGTGGAGAAGGTGTGGCCGCTGTCGCGACCGCACTGGTCCGGGCCCAGCACGACGAGCGGTAGGATCGACGGTCGTGACCTTGCGCTTATACGACACCGAATCGCGGGCCGTGCGGGATTTCGAACCGCTGGTCCCCGGCCAGGCCTCGGTGTACCTGTGTGGCGCCACCGTGCAAGGCGAACCCCATATCGGGCATGTACGCAGCGGTGTTGCGTTCGACGTGCTCCGCCGATGGCTCGGCGCCAAGGGGCTCGATGTCTTGTTTGTGAGAAATGTCACAGACATTGAGGACAAGATTCTCCGCAAGGCCTCGGAGGCCGGCCGGCCGTGGTGGGAATGGGCTTCGACCTACGAACGGGCCTTCAATCGAGCCTACGACGCGCTCGGTGTGCTGCCGCCCTCGGTGGAACCCCGCGCGACCGGGCACATCACGCAGATGGTCGAGCTCATCCAGCGCCTCATCGACGCCGGTCACGCCTATGCGGCCGATGGCGACGTCTACTTCGACGTGCTGAGTTTCCCTGAGTACGGCGCCCTCTCCGGGCATCGCATCGAAGACGTCCATCAGGGTGAGAGCGCCGGGCTCGGCAAGCGCGACCCGCGCGACTTCACACTGTGGAAGGCCGAGAAGCCCGGGGAGCCGTCGTGGCCGACCCCGTGGGGACGAGGACGACCCGGGTGGCATCTCGAATGCTCCGCGATGGCGGGCTTCTACCTCGGGGGCACCTTCGACATCCACTGTGGCGGCATGGATCTCGTTTTCCCGCACCACGAGAACGAGATGGCCCAGTCGCGCGCGGCCGGCGACGGCTTCGCCCGTTACTGGCTGCACAACGGCTGGGTGACGATGGGCGGTGAAAAGATGTCGAAGTCGCTCGGCAACGTGCTGTCCGTCCCCAACGTGCTCGCCCGGGTCCGGCCTCAGGAACTGCGTTACTACCTCGGCAGCGCTCATTACCGATCGATGCTCGAATACTCCGACGATGCGCTGGCCGAGGCGGCTGCGGCATACCGGGGACTCGAGTCGTTCGTGCTGAAGACGCGCGACCGGGCCGGGGACGTGCCGGTGGGTGTCTGGACGGACGCCTTCGCCGAGGCGCTCGACGACGATCTTGGAGTACCCAAGGCGCTCGCCGAGATCCACGGTCGGCGCAGCGAGGGGAACAAGGCTCTCGACAACGGCGACCTCGACGCTGCCGTGCGGATCGCGTCCCAGATACGAAGCATGCTGGGAATCCTCGGTGTAGATCCGCTCGACGAGCACTGGTGCTCCACCAGCGACACCGGATCGGCCGCTCTCGCCGCCCTCGATGTCCTGGTCACCGCGGATCTCGAACGCCGTACGACGGCCCGGGCCGAGAAGAATTGGCAGGTGGCCGACGAGGTGCGAGATCGGCTCGCAGCCGCGGGGGTCGAAGTGACCGATACGCCGAACGGACCCGAGTGGTCCTTGAAAGCAGGACAGTGATGGCAGGCAATTCTCAGCGTCGCGGCGCTATTCGTAAGGGCGGCACGAAGAAGGGTCAGGTCGTCGGGTCCGGCGGGCAGCGCCGTCGCGGGCTCGAACCGCGCGGTGCCACCCCCAAGGCCGAGGACCGGCCGTATCACCCCGCCGCACGGCGTGCCCGGGTTGCGGCCAAGGCTGCTGATCCCCGCGGCGGTGGGCGTCGTCCCGCAGCCGGTCGGAAGGCCGAGGATGCGCCGGAGATGGTGCTGGGCCGGAACCCGGTCGTCGAATGCCTGCGTGCCGGCGTGCCGGCGACCGCGCTGTACGTCGCTCTGGGCGCAGAGGCGGACGAGCGCCTCAAGGAAGCCGTGCAGCGTGCAGCCGAGATGGGCATCTCCATTCTCGAGGTCTCGCGGTCCGAACTCGACCGGCTCTCGGCCAACGGGATGCACCAGGGTCTCGGTCTGCAAGTACCGCCCTACCGCTACGCGCACCCCGACGACCTGCTCGCCCGCGCCGCGGAGAACAACGAGCGGCCGCTGCTCGTGGCACTCGACAACATCTCGGATCCGCGCAATCTCGGTGCCGTGATCCGCTCGGTCGCAGCGTTCGGCGGGCACGGTGTGGTGATCCCGCAGCGTCGCTCGGCCTCGGTGACGGCCGTGGCGTGGCGGACGAGCGCCGGAGCGGCTGCGCGGCTGCCCGTCGCGCGTGCCACCAACCTCACGCGCACGCTCAAGGACTGGCAGTCCCGTGGCGTCCGGGTCGTCGGTCTCGATGCCGGTGGCGACACCAGTCTCGACGAGTTCGACGGCACCGACCCCGTGGTCGTGGTTGTGGGTTCGGAGGGTAAGGGACTCTCGCGGCTGGTCAGGGAGACCTGCGACGCGGTGCTGTCGATCCCCATGGCCGGAGATGTCGAATCGCTCAACGCCTCAGTCGCGGCGGGCGTGGTGCTCGCCGACATCGCCCGGCAACGACGCGCCTGACCGGGTCGGCGGGATCCGCGGCCTCGAGGGCCTAGTCTGTCCTCGTGTCCGCCCCTCTGCCGTTCCGCACGAGAGTGTTCGCGCTCCTCGAGTGCTTCACGAACAAGTCCATCGCCGACGCGAGCGTCGAGGAGATTCAGGCGCGGCGCGCTGCGCGCGCGAAGTTGCTGTCGTCTCCGGTCGGCCGGTTGGTCGCGGGCCGTCCGCATCCAGGCGTGCGGATCGAGGATCGCCGGGTCGACCTCGAGCATGAGGCGATAGACGATCTCGAACCCGAGCCGTCGCCGGTCTCGCTGCGTCTGCGGATCTATCGGCCCTCCGAACGCGTGCGCGGCCCGCTCCCCGTCGTGCTGCTGTTCCACGGCGGGGGATGGGTTCTCGGCAACGCGGAGCAGAACGAATGGTGGGCGAGCCACATGGCTGCGCGAACCCCGTGCCTGGTGGTGTCCGCCGATTATCGGCTGGCACCCGAACATCCTTATCCCGCAGCAGTTCTGGACTGCTGGGCGGTTCATCGGTGGCTCGCCGTGCATGCTGCGGAGTTGGGCGGTGATCCGTCGCGCGTTGTGGTGGCGGGCGACAGCGCCGGAGGTAATCTCGCTGCCGTCGTCGCCGATCTGGCCGGCCGATCGGGCGGTCCGCTTCCGGTCGGACAGGTGCTGATCTATCCCGCAGCGGAGATGGAAGAGGAATTTCCGTCGGAGCGGCAGTTCGCGAACGCTCCCGTGCTCACTTCGCGCAGTATGCGCGCCTTCGTGCGCCTCTATCTTGCCGGCGCCGACCCCTACGTGCCGACGGCGGCTCCGCTGCGCGGCTCGATCGCCGGTGCCGCAGTCCCGGCCCTCGTGCAGATGGCGGGCCACGACCCGTTGCGGGACAACGCGATCAGATACGCGGCGGCGCTGCGTAGCAAGGGCGGAGATGTAACGGAGACGGACTATCCCGATGCCGTTCACGGCTATCTCAGCCTGCCGGGTATCTCACCGTCCGCGACGCGGGCACTCGACGAGGTGATCGCATTCGTGCGACGAGTGACCACTGCGGACCCGGCGGGCGAAGCAGATCCGTCCGTCCCGTCCCGGATCTGACGATCACCGCACCGGCACGAACCGTACCCGTTTTCCGGGGCGCAGTTGCGCGGCGATGGGCAGATCGGCCGTCACCGTCACCGCTACGACGGGATAGCCGCCCGTGACGGGATGATCGACGAGAAACAACACCGGCTGTCCCTCCGGCGGCACCTGCAACGAACCTGGGACCATGCCCTCGCTCGGCAGCTCGTCGTGCCGAGACCGGTGCAGACGGCCGGGGCCCTGGAATCTGATCCCCACTCGATCGAGTCGAGGTGTCACCGTCCAGGTCTCGTGGAACAGCGCGCGAATCGACGCGGGGGTGAACCAGTCGTCGCGCGGTCCGGTGCGCACCCTGATCTCGACGGGATCACCCATCGGTGCAGGCGGCGGGATCTGCTCCTCGTCGGGCAGGCCGTCCGCCATCGCGCCGACGAGAAGACGGGTGCCGCCGCGCACCGGTGACGGACCGGTCGCAGACAGGGTGTCGGTCGACCTGCTGCCGAGAACCTCCGGAACGTCTATTCCGCCGCGTACCGCAAGGTAGGTCCGCAGGCCCTCGTCCGGGATACCGATCCGCAGCACGTCGTCGTTCCGAAGGGTGATGCGGGACCAGTCACCGACCGGTCGGTCGCATACGGTGACCTCGGAGCGAGCGCCGGTCACGGCCACGATCGCCTCCCCGACGCTCCGGACGACGAGACCTCCGCCGGTCACCTCGAGCGTCGCCGCGTCCGGCCGGTTTCCCACGAGCCGATTCGCCGCGTCGTGCGAGCGCCGGTCCGCAGCACCCGAGCGGGTCAGCCCAGCGGAGCCGTAACCGGAACGTCCGCGATCCTGAACGGTCGTGAGCATTCCGCCGGAGATCACCTCGAACCATGCCACGTCGTTCATTCTCACCTACCGCGCCGGCTTGTCCAGCAGGACGCCGGTCGAGGCTCATCGATCGCAGGTCCTGACGCGAGATCGGGTGATCGGGAATCCGGGGATTCCCGCCGCGACGAGCACGATCGACCCGTCGGCGGTGACCACGATCGCGCACTGCACCGCGCCGGGGTCGGATCGCGACGAAGGTCAGATCGCGACGAAGCGCACCGTGCGTCCCGGTCGCAGCAGTGCGGCAGGTCTTCGATCGGGTTGCCACAGGGGCGCCTCGGAGGTTCCGATCAGCTGCCACCCGCCGGGCGACTGCCGAGGATAGATACCCGAGAACTCACCTGCGAGCCCCACGGCGCCGGACGGAACGGTGGTGCGCGGCGAGTTGCGGCGGGGCACCTGGAGCCGTGAGTCCCCACCGGTGAGATACGCGAAGCCGGGTGCGAAACCGCCGAAGGCGACGGTCCACCGACTGCTGGTGTGAGCGGCGACGACGCCCTCGGGACCGAGGCCCGTCAACTCTCCGACCTCTTCGAGATCGACTCCGTCGTAACGGACTTCGAGGATCACTTCCTCGAAGTCGACGGCATCGCCCGGAAGCGGCGGGGTGGTGGTGATCCACCGGTGCACGGCCGGCGCGTCGGTCTCGGACGGATCGAAACACACCAGTAGCGTCCGGGCGGCCGGGATCAGGTCGACGACGCCGCCGGTCCGATCCTGATCGAGCGCACGGAAATGGCCGAGAACGTCGTCGAGGGAATCGAATTCGGCGAGAAGTGCACTGTCTCCGGCGCGAAGGATCTTCATCGGTGTACCTCGTGGATTCCGACGCTCACACGAATGCCCGGATGTCGATGTTCTCGGCGTCGAGACGGGTACGTACCGCAACGGCCATCGCCGTCGCGTCGGGGGAGTCGCCGTGGATGCACACAGACTGTGCTCTCACACGCACATCGCTCCCGTCGATCGCGGTGACCACGCCTTCGGTGACCAGACGCAGTACGCGCTCGGCGACCTCGTCCGGGTCGCGCAGTACGGCACCGGGTTCGCGCCGGGAGACCAGCCTCCCGTCAGGGGTGTATGCGCGGTCGGCGAACGCCTCGGTGACCACGTTCAGACCGGCTCGCTCCGCTTCCTCGAGGAAGACCGAGTCGGGTAACCCGAGAACGGGTAGCGAGGCGTCGTAGGCGCGCACCGCATCCACGACTGCTCGAGCCTGCTCCCGGTGATGCACGATCGCGTTGTACAGCGCGCCGTGGGGTTTGACGTAGCTCACCGACGACCCTGCCGCTCGCGCGAGGCCGTCCAGCGCGCCGATCTGATAGATGATCTCTGCGATGAGATCGGCCGCAGGTACCTCGATGAAGCGGCGGCCGAAACCGGCCAGATCGTTGTATCCCACCTGAGCGCCGATCCGCACCGCCCGCTTCGCCGCGCCGTGGCAGGTGCTCAGCAGTGTCGCCGGGTCGCCGGCATGGAACCCGCACGCCACGTTGGCGCTGGTGACGATATCGAGCATGGTCTCATCGTCGCCGAGACGCCACTGGCCGTAACTCTCGCCGAGATCGCTGTTGAGGTCGATACGGATCACGCATCGAGTCTAGGCCGGTCAGAAGACCGTTCCGACATCGTGAACGACAATCTTGTCGAGGGCGCGTTCGACGACCGCGGCGATCGTCATCGAGGGGTTGCACGCGGCGGTGTTGCCCGGCATGAGCGCTCCGTCGAGCACGTACAGTCCGCGCTGGCCGAGCACGCGACCTTCGAGATCGCACGCCGTGCCCATACTTGCCCCGCCGAGGGGATGCCACGTCGACGGAACGATCGCGTTCGTGTCGGTGAGGATGCTGCGCTCACCGGCGATGCGACGCACGGTGGGGTCGATGCAGCCTGTCTGAAGCACCGAATCCCCCTCGTGCGGCCAGCGCAGGACGGCATCGTCGCGGCTTGCGTCGTAGACGAAATGCCCGCGACCCGCACTGACTCCGAATCCCACCAAGACGGTGCTGCGCGTGTCGATCCCGTAGAAGCTGGGAATGGAGGCCTGGATGACGGTGAAGGCCGCGTTCGGGTCGTCCCAGTTCTTGCTCCCGTAGACGACCGGCCCGCCCTGCACGGTGCCGAAGTTCTCCTCGAGGTTCGTCCACAGGTAGATGCGATCGGCGTTGGATCCCCAGCCCTGACCCACACTCTCGGGCAGGTCGGGGACGAGACCCTTTGCGGCCGCCTTCATCAGCAGTCGGGTGGTGTTCATGGTGCCTGCGGACAGCACCAGCGCGTCGGTGGTGAGGATCTTGTTCTCGAGGACCGCACCCGAGTTGTCGATTCGGTTCACGTGCACCGACCATCGGCCGTCCTTGCGGCGCTCGATGTCGGTGACCTCGTGTTGTGTCGCAACGGTCACCAGGCCGGTGGATTCGGCCTCGGCGATGTAGGTGACATCGACGGAATGCTTACCGCCGTTGTTGACGCCCATGGCTCCGGAGCCGTCGGTGTAGGACGGTGCCATCTCTCCGCGGAGTTCGGCGAGGGCGTAATTCCAGTCGATCGGCATGGGGATCTTGTCGATCGGAAACCCCGCGCCCCGCGCGCGCTCTGCGAAGATCCGCGACGTCGCGTAGTTCGGGCTCGCGACGAGTTCGTCCGGTGCCACGGCCAGGCGCAGCATCTGCGCGACCCGCGGATAGTAGACACGGTCCATGCGGGCCCAGTCGAGTTCGTTCGGGAAGTTGGCGGCGAACACCGCTTCGCTGGGCTGCAGCGTCATGCCCTGGTAGACGAGCGACCCGCCGCCGACGCCGGCGGCACACAGGGCGGTCATGTTCTCGCCGACGACGGCTTCGACGAGTCCGGTGTAGGGCTCGAAGGCGAGATGCCGGCCGAACACCTCGGGATTCGACCGGTGCCACAGGAACCGCTTGTCGGGCTTGTCGATCCGCGGGAAGGTGTCCGAGTTCGGTCCGGTGGGCCACCGTATGCCGCGCTCGAGCATGTGTACTCGCACCCCGGCCTGCGCCAATCGCAGGGCCGTCACGCCACCGCCGAATCCGGTTCCGACGACGACCACACGGTGTTCCTCGTGGGTGAGCGGCACGTTGTTCACGCGGGCGGGAATGCCCGGCATCGCCTGTGCGCCCGCGCTCCCGGCGAGGGCGAGACCGGCGGCTGCGGCCGCGCCCGTCAGAAAGGTACGGCGCTTGAGATGCGGCACTCTCGACCCCCAGATGTCTGTGACGCTCCGTTACCGGAACAGTCTCGGAATCTAGGAAGACGCCGCGCGGTCCGTCAAGATCGCTTTCCGGTCACCGCCGTCTCGACGACCGAGGAAGGGGTCAGGCCGTGACCGTGACGCGACCGGCACCGCGTCGCGTGCGGATGTTGCCGATCACCCGGCACACCATGTAGATGACGAATGCGATCGTCGTGATGAACGCCGACACCGGCACCCCGGGTGCCAGCGCGAGCAGGATGCCACCGACCGCCGAGATCTCCGCGAAGAGCACCGACAGCAGGGTAGCCGCGAGCGGGCCGTTCACCACGCGAGATGCGGCCGCGGCCGGGGTGATCAGCAATGCCATGACCAGCAGCGCGCCGACGATCTGCACACCGAGTGCGGCGGTGACGCCCACGAGCACCGCGAACACGATCGACAGCATGCGGACCGGGACGCCGCGCGCGGCCGCGACCTCCGGGTCGGTGCTCGCGAACAGCAGGGGCCGGTAGATCACCAGCAAGGTGACGATCACGACGGCAGCGCAGGCCGCAAGCAACGCGATCCCGGTGCCGCCGGGTGCCACGATCTGGCCGGTGAGCAGAGAGAAAGCGGCCCCCGTACGTCCGTCGTAGGCCCACAGCAGCAGGACAGCGAGCCCGAGGCCGAAAGCCATCACGACGCCGATGACAGAGTCCCGTTCACGGGCACGCGTTCCGAGGACCCCGAAGAGAATCGCGGCGATCACCGCACCGGCGACTGCACCGATTCCCACGGAGACTCCGATGATGAGCGCCGCGGCGGCCCCGGTGAGCGACAGTTCGGAGGTGCCGTGCACGGAGAACGCCATCTGGCGGCTGACGATCAGCGGGCCGATCACGCCGGCGAGCAGACCGAGGATGGCCCCCGCGACCAGTGCCTGCTGGACGAAGTCGTACTGCAGGAGTTGGACCGTCGTCTCGACGTCGAACATCCGTCCCATGGCGTCGGTGAACTTGCTGCTCATGCATGGTCCTCGTGGTCGTGGTGGACGCCTTCCCCGGGACGCAGACCGCCGGCACTGCCGAGGGCGTCGATCGCGTCACCGGTGCCGACGACCACGAGGCGTCCGCGCATCTCGAGTACTTCGACGTCGGTGCGGTAGAGCTCGGAGAGCACGTGAGAGGTCATCACCTCGGCGGGAGTGCCGATGCGGAACTGACCGTCGACGAGATACAACACGCGATCGACCAGCGGCAGGATCGGATTGATCTCGTGGGTGACGAACAGGACGGAGGTGTCGTGGTCGCGGCGTCGCCGGTCGATGAGCGAGGACACCAGGTGCTGGTTGGCCAGATCGAGACTCAGCAGTGGTTCGTCGCACAGGAGCACCCGCGGATCTCCCACGAGTGCCTGCGCGATACGTAACCGTTGCTGCTCGCCTCCGGAGAGAGACCCGATCGGGGCACCGGCATAGGACTCGGCACCGACTTGCGCGATCGCGTCGTCGACTGCGGCCCGTCGGCGCTTTCGGGTCCGCAGACCGGTGCCCCAGCGGTGACCGTCCATGCCGAGTCCGACGAGATCGCGTCCCCGTAGCGGCACACCCTCGTCGAGAGACTTCTGCTGCGGTACGTAGCCCACATCGGAGTTTCCGGTACGGACGGGTCGTCCGGCGATGGTCACCGTTCCCGCCGAGAGGGGGAGTTGGCCCAGGAGAACCTTGAGCAGTGAGGTCTTGCCGGCTCCGTTGGGTCCGAGTACGGCAAGGAACTCTCCCGGCTCGACGGCGAGGTCGAGATCCTCCCAGAGGATTCGATCGCCGAATGCCAGTCGGGCGCCGCGGAGTTCGACTGTGGGTGTGCGGCCGGAGGATGGAGGTGTCACCGAAATCCGTGCTCTCGATCGGGGGTCAGGATGCGGTCTCGAGCGCGGCGGCGAGGTTCTCGGCGGTCCGAGCCTGCCACTGAATGTAGTCGACACCCTCGGGGAGGGTTTCGAAAACCTCGACCACCGGGATGCCCGACGATTCGGCTGCGGTTCGCATCTCGCGACTGATCCGGTCTTCGGTCTGCGGGTTGTAGAGCAGGACACGAACCTGCTTGTCGGCCAACAGTTGCCGTGTCGTCGCGATGGCAGCCGGAGACGGGTCGGTCCCGTTCTCGATGGCGTTGGTGAAATCCGCGGGGGTCGCATCGTTCAGAGCGGCCGCCTGCACGAGATAGTGGCCGATGGTCTCGGTCTGGGCGATGGACGCTCCGTCGTGCGTTTCGGCGATCTTCTCGACGAGATCTGAGGCATAGTGCAGGTTCTCGTGGAACGCGGCGGCGTTTGCCTCGTAGGTGGCGGCACCCTCGGGATCGAGTTCGGAGAGCCGGTCGGCAACCGCGTGCGCGACGGCGTCGGCGGTCGCGAGGTCGTACCACACGTGCTCGTTGATACCGCCGTGGTCGTGACCTTCGTGCGAGTGGTCGTCGTGCGAGTGGTCGTCACTGTTGACGTCCTCGTGCGAATGCTCTTCCGAAGCTAGTGCGTCCGAGAGGCTCTCGCCGTTCTCGTCGGTGCCGTGATCGTGACCGGCGTGCAGATCCGAGTACTCGCCGGATTCGAACAGGGCGAATGCTTCCACGACGGCCGGCCCGCCCCCGCTCGCGGCGAGTATGTCGTCGACGAAATGGTCGTATCCGCCGCCGTTGTAGACCACGAGGGAGGCGTCGCCGATCGCGGCGGCATCGAGGGGGCTGGCCTCGTAGGAGTGCGGGTCCGCGTTCGGTTCGGTGATCAGTGATTCGACCTCGATGCGGTCTCCGGCGACGGCCTGTGCGATCGAACCCCACACGTTCGTGGAGGCGACGACTCTGATCGCACCGTCATCGGTGCCGGACGTGTCGGCCCCGCACGCGGCGAGGGTGGTCGCGCAGGCTACGGCGGCGGCTGCGAACGCCGTGCGGGAGGACAGTCGCACAGTTCTTCTCCTGATGGTCGGCAGTCTTCGACGAACGGGGTCCGGAGCGACCGAGTGACCGACCCAAACGTTATTGGTAACCGTTACCGTTCCACTTTAGCGGACGGAACGCACCGCTCACACCCTCCCCGAGTGCTCGTGACCACGGACACAGGACTACGGTCCCCTCATGTCCAGGTCCCGTCAGCCGCGCCGACAGGCGACCCTGGCGTCGATTGCCGCCGAGTTGAAGATCTCCCGCACGACGGTCTCGAATGCGTACAACCGTCCCGACCAGTTGTCCGCCGAACTGCGCGAACGTGTCCTCGAAGTCGCCAAGCGACGCGGATATGCGGGGCCGGATCCGATGGCGAGGTCGCTGCGTACCCGCAAGGCGGGTGCGGTCGGGGTGCTGCTCACCGAAGCACTGAGCTATTCCTTCCGCGATCCCGCTGCCATGAACTTCCTGTCGGGCTTGTCCGAGGCCTGCGAGGCGGCCGGGCAGGGGCTGCTGCTCATCCCGGCCGGCCCCGGACGGACCGACGACGAGGCCGCCCAGGTGGTGCACCGATCGTCCGTCGACGGTTTCGTCGTGTACTCGGTCCCTGCGGAGGACCCCTATCTCGCCGCGGTGCTCGAACGGCACCTGCCCGTCGTCGCGTGCGACCAGCCGCGTGGCCTCGACAGCATCCCCGTGGTGGGTATCGACGATCGCAGGGCGATGCGCGATCTCGCCGCCCATCTCATCGAGCTCGGCCACCGCGAGATCGGCATGTTGTCGATGCGCCTCGGTCGGGAACGGCACGACGGCGTGGTCGATCTGTCGAAGCTCGAGACCGGCGGTTTCCACGTGCAACGTGAACGCATCCGCGGCGTCCAGGACGCCATGCGGACCGCGGGACTCGCGGCGGACTCGCTCACGGTCGTCGAGCGCTACACCCACACAGCGGAGGACGGATTGTCTGCCGCGGCGCAGATCATGCGGGTGAATCCGCGTATCACCGCGCTGGTGTGCACGACCGACGTCCTCGCGCTCGGCGCGCTCGCCTGGGCCAACCAGATGGGTCTCGATGTGCCCGGGCACTTGTCCATCACCGGTTTCGACGGGATCGACGAAGCCGTCCGCGAAGGTCTCACGACTGTGCGCCAGCCGCAGAAGGACAAGGGCAGACGCGCCGGCGAGCTGCTCCTCGCCGCCCCTTCGCACTCCGGTGTGCCCGCGCTCGAGACCCTCGGGACCCAGCTGTGGTTCGGTACCACCTCGGGCCGGGTCGAGAGCGAGTGGTACGCGGAGTAGAGCGGGCCGTCAGCGTGACCGGGTGCTCGAGGACCTTCCCCCGGACAGCAGTTGAGCGCAGCGCAGCAGACCGATATGGCTGTAAGCCTGCGGATGATTGCCCAGCGAACGCTCCGCGACCGGGTCGTACTCCTCGCTGAGCAGGCCGGTCGGCCCGGCTGCAGCGACGAGCTGCGCGAACAGCGCTTCGGCGTCGTTGCGCTGCCCGATCAGCAGGTAGGCCTCCACGAGCCATGCCGCGCACAGGTGGAAGCCACCTTCGGTACCCGGCAGGCCGTCGTCGCTGCGATATCGGTAGACGGTCGAACCGCTGCGCAGCTCCCGCTCGGTGGCGTGCACGGTCGCCCGGAAGCGCTCGTCGTTCGGGTCGACGAGTCCGGCGAGGCCGATGAACAGTGTCGCCGCGTCGAGATCGGTGCCGTCGTAGGCTGCGGTGAAGGACTGGACGTCGTCGTTCCATCCCTTCTCCGTGACCTCCTCGGCGATCTCGTCGCGTAGCGCGGCCCAGTTCTCGCCGGCGGTCCGCCCGAACTTACCGGCGAGCGTCAGTGCCCGCTCCACGGTCAGCCACCCCATGACCTTCGAGTAGACGTGGTGCCGGGGCGCGTGGCGGATCTCCCAGATGCCGTGATCCGGCTCGAACCAGCGCCGCTCGACCGCGGTGACCATCGAGCAGACCAATTCCCAGTCGCGGTCGGTGAGAGCCTGCTCGTGCGGTACGCCGCGTTCCTCGCGGCTGTGCGCGAGGTCGGCGATCAGGTCGACGATCGGACCGAAGACATCGAGTTGCACCTGCTGGTTCGCGGCGTTGCCGACCCGCACGGGCCGCGAACCGGCATAGCCGGGAAGTGTGTCGAGTACCGCTTCGGGCGGAAGGGCTCCGCCGGCGAGCGAGTACAGCGGGTGCAGGCGTTCGGGGCCGGGGACGGTCTCGAGGACGCGATGGACCCAGTCGAGATAGTTCTCGGCCTCTGCGGGCGACCCGACCCGGACGAGCGCTTGCGCGGTGAGTGCGGCGTCACGCAGCCAGCAGTAGCGGTAGTCCCAGTTGCGGACTCCGCCGATCTCCTCGGGAAGCGAGGTGGTCGCGGCGGCGAGGATCGAGCCCGTCGGCTCGTGGACCAGCCCGCGCAGGGTCAGCGCCGAGCGCTTGACGAGGTCGGGCTTGAGCGGCGGTAGCTCGAGACGGGACGCCCACGTGTGCCAATAGGACTCGGACTGTGCTCTACGTTCGTTCTCGGGCACCGGATGTTCGTCGAGATCATCAGTTCCACAACGCAATTCCAGGATGACGTCGTTCTCGGACGGATCGACCACTGCGTGCGCCGACTGGTGCACCCCGTCGGTCGTGATGTTCCACCGCACACCGGGCGAGCGCAGGACATAGGGCTCGTTGAAGCCCATTACCCGGATTCCCTCGTCCTCGACCTCGAGGGTGACCTGCCCCTGTCCGAATTCGGGTCGCGGCGCGAAGGTGATCGCTGCGCTCGCGCGCCCGGTGATCACGCGGGTCAGGTCCGTGCGGCCGGCTTCGACGTCGTGCGGGAGGTAGTCGATCACCGTGAGTGATGCCCATCGGGTCACCACCGTCATCGTCGAATCGACGTACCGCTGGCTGAGCGGAAGCGACTGGCGGGTCGGGCCGACGGTGAAGTGGCCGGCAGCCTCCCCGCCGAGCAGGTGTGCGAACACGGCGGCCGAGTCGGGTTCGGGGTGGCACATCCAGGTGATCGTGCCGTCGGGAGTCACGAGCGCCTTCGAGCGCGGGCTCGCGAGCATCGTCAGACGTTCGATCGGAGCGACATGCGGGCCCGACAACCACGTGCGTCGTTCCTCGAGCAGGAACACGAGTGCGGCAATGACCTCTTCGCTGGTACGCACGCGGTACTCGGCCGACGTATCGCCGTCACCGATCTTCACTCCGACGTCCGGCCCCTGCAGTGAACGGAAGGCCTTCTCGTCGGTCACGTCGTCACCGAAGAACACCGCCGCGGTCGCCGCCTCCTGGTGCCGGATGATGTCGAGGGCCTTGCCCTTGTCGGTGGGCACCACGGACAGTTCGATCACCGACTTGCCCTCGGTGACCTGGACGCCCGGCCGCAGGGCGAGATCGTTCCGGACGAGATCGAGGGCCTTCTCGGCATCGTCGTCGGTAGCGCCGCGCACATGGAGAGTCGCGCTCGCGGGTTTGACCTCGACCCGCACCCCTTCGAACCGGGACGCCACCGCGCGCAGACCTTCGACGACCGTTTCGAGCAACTCCTTGGCAGCGGTGTCGATCTCGTGCACGAATCCGATGTCGAACTCGGAACCGTGGCTGCCGACGAGGCTGACCTCGACCGGAAGCCGCGACAGGGCGGCGAGGTCCTTGAGAGCGCGGCCCGAGATGACCGCGGCGGAGGTGGACGGAAGAGTGGCGAGCCCCCGCAGTGCCCGGACTGCGTCGTGGTGCGGATATGCCTTCTCGGGGTCGGCCACGATGGGCGAGATGGTGCCGTCGTAGTCGGTCGCCACGAGGAGACGAGGCGTCCGTGCGACGGCCACGAGAGCACGTCGGAGGTCGATCGGAAGGTCGTGGGCACTCACCTGATCCACGTTAGGTCAGAGTCGAGCGCGAGTCGGGCCGCGCGGACCTTCCGACTACGTGTTTCCCGTTACAGAATCGGGTCGCGGCAGGTCAGGTCTCTGCCGCGACCGTCTGCGGGGCACGCGAGCCGTCGCCGAGCAGAAGATCGACGGTCAGTTCGAGGCGACGGGCGACATCGGTGGCCGACGACCGGCGTGTGAGCCACGCAACGAGATTCGACAGCCATACGTCGCTGATGACACGCGCGATGGCGAGTTCCTCTTCGGTGGGTTCTCCGTCGTTCATGGCCCTCGCGAACAGCCGGTCCATGAGAGTGCCGACCTGGTCGACCTCGGCGGCCGCCGAGGCGTCGGCGAACATGAACGCCCGCGTCATGGCTTCGGTCAGCAGGGGGTCGCGCTGCATGGCCTTGGTGATCAGGCTCAGGATGAGGTGCATGCGCTCGAGCGGGCTGTGACCGGGTGGGATCCGGCCCTTGCCCTCGATGCGGGCGAACTCACGACCGAGCGCCGAGACCAGCAGATGCACCTTGGAAGGGAAATAGCGATAGAGCGTTCCGACAGCAACGTCTGCGCGCTCGGCGACCGCCCGCATCTGCACGGCCTCGTACCCGCCCTTGGACGCAAGCGCCAGGGTGGCATCGAGGATCCGCTTGCGCCGTTCTTTCTGGGCATTGGAACTGAGATCGTCCTCGGTGAGGGCGGTCAGAGTTCCGTGTCCGTTGGCACGTGAGCGGGACGGGGTGGCCATAGATTCTGTTCCTCACGCCTTGACTCTGAATCGGTGTCATATTAGAACACGTTCTAGCAATGATGTCATTCGAAAGGGCGGAAACCGCTGTGAGTATCGCCACGACCGAGGAGCAGCGGGCTGTTCAGGCATCTGTCCAGGCCTGGTCACGCGCCGTAGACCCCATCTCGACGATACGTCGTGGAGGCGACGCGACTTGGCGGGACGGCTGGTCGTCGCTCGCGGAACTCGGGATCTTCGGTGTCGCCGTTCCCGAAGAGGTGGGCGGGTTCGGGGCGACCGCCGTCGATCTGGCCGTCATGCTCGAAGGCGCTGCCCGCGAACTCGCGCCCGGCCCGGTTCTGACCACCGCGGTGGCGGCTCTCGTGTTCGGCCGTGCCGGTGACTCCGTCGCCAAGACGGCGGCCCGCCTCGCGGAAGGAGCGGTGCCCACAGCACTCGCCCTCGACTCGTGCGTGGCCGCAGAACCTGCCGGTGACGGGTTCGTGCTACGGGGTGATGCAGGACCGGCGGTGGCCGCGGAAGCCGGCATCGCGGTGGTGGTGCGTGTGGAGAGCGATCCCGAGGTCGAACGCTGGGCGCTCGTCGAAGCCGACGACCCCGGGCTGCACGTCGAACCGCTCGACACCATCGATGCGTCCCGCGCACTGGCCCGCGTGCGACTCGAGGGCGCGACTGTCGACGCCGATCGTGTCGCGACCGCACCGGCAGGATTCGTACGCGACCTCACCGCCGGTCTCGCTGCCGCGGAATTGGCCGGCCTCGCCGGCTGGGCACTGACCACCGCGGTCGAATACGCGAAGATCCGCGAGCAGTTCGGCAAGCCGATCGGGTCGTTCCAGGCCGTCAAGCACATCTGTGCGGAAATGCTCTGCCGAACGGAGAAGATCCGTGCTGTGGCCTGGGATGCTGCGGCCACCGTCGATGCGCAGCCGGACGAGTTGCCCGTCTCGGCTGCGGTAGCCGCCGCGGTCGCCCTCGACGCCGCGGTACAGACGGCCAAGGATGCGATCCAGGTACTCGGCGGCATCGGGTTCACATGGGAACACGATGCGCACTTCTATCTCCGCCGAGCGGTCGCCACCCGTCAGCTTCTCGGGGGCTCCACCCGGTGGCGCGCGCGGCTGACGGAGCTCGTCCGCAGCGGTGCACGTCGTCATCTGGGCGTCGATCTGTCGGATCACGACGACGAGCGGGCCCGCATCCGCGCGGAGGTCGAGAAGATCGCCGCGAAATCCGAATCCGAACAGCGCGTCGCGCTCGCCGAATCGGGTTGTCTCGCACCGCACTGGCCGCCGCCCTACGGACGAGGTGCCGGCGCCGCCGAGCAGCTGATCGTCCAGGAAGAGCTGGCCGCCGCCGGAATCGAACGACCCGATCTGGTGATCGGATGGTGGGCGGTCCCCACCATCCTCGAACACGGCACGCCCGAACAGATCGAGCGCTTCGTGATGCCCACGCTGCGCGGAGACGTGGTGTGGTGCCAGCTGTTCTCCGAACCCGGGGCCGGGTCGGATCTCGCGGCGCTGCGCACGATCGCCGAGAAGGTCGACGGAGGATGGCTGCTGCGCGGGCAGAAGGTGTGGACCTCCCTCGCGCACGAGGCGGACTGGGCGATCTGCCTCGCGCGCACCGATCGCGAGGCCCCCAAACACAAGGGCATCACGTATTTCCTCGTCGACATGAAGTCGGCGGGTATCACGGTGTCGCCCTTGCGGGAGATCACCGGCGACGCGTTGTTCAACGAGGTCTTCCTCGATTCGGTCTTCGTGCCGGACGACTGCGTGGTCGGTCAGCTCGGCGGAGGATGGAAACTCGCGCGCACCACCCTTGCCAACGAACGCGTCGCCATGGGCGGCAAGTCGTCGCTCGGGCCGCGGATCGAGGAGCTCCTCGCGCTCTCGACTCCGGGAGATCCCGTGGCCGAGGACCGCATCGCGGTTCAGATCGGTGAGGCCACGGTCGGATCGTTGCTCGATCTGCGCGCCGTCCTCGCGCAGCTGGAGGGTCAGGATCCGGGCGCGGCATCGAGTGTGCGCAAGCTCATCGGTGTACGGCAGCGACAGGAGACCGCAGAATTGGCGATGGATCTCGCGGGCGAGGCCGGCTGGGTGGAAGGTCCGCTCACCCGCGAGTTCCTCAACACCCGGTGTCTGACCATCGCCGGTGGTACCGAGCAGATCCTTCTCACCGTGGCCGCCGAGCGACTCCTGGGCCTGCCGCGCGACTGAGGAGTCCTTTCGCCGGATGCCCGGGGAGTGCTACAACTGGAACACGTTCTATATCAAAGGTGGGTGACGGTGGACTTCGCACGTGACGAGACACAGGAGGAGGTCGCCGGTATAGCGGCCGGCCTCCTGAAACGCGGCCTTGCGGACGAGGCCCTGTGGGCCGCGCTCGCCGACGCCGACTTGCTCTCGCTCGCCGTGCCCGAACGTCTCGGCGGCTCCGGCCTGGGAATGGGCGAAGTGGCCACGGTTCTCACGGAGATCGGGCGCGGAGCAGCGCAGACACCTGCTCTGGCGACCCTGGGTCTCGGTGTGCTGCCCATTCTCGCGCTCGCCTCCGAGCCGCAGCAGGGCGACTTGCTCGCCGGGGTCTCCGAGGGGGGCGTCCTGACGGCCGCGCTCGGAGAACCCGGCCGTGCCTTCCCCGAGCGGCCCGCCGCTACCGCGGTCGAAGCCGGCGGAGGCCACGCGGTCACGGGTTCGTTCGTCGCCGTGCCGTATGCCGACCGAGCGCGCACGGTGCTGCTGCCCACCGACGCCGGGGTGATCGCACTGTCGCCGGATGCCGCCGGCGTGACCCTGCGCCCGAATCCCACCTCGGCCGGTACTCCGGAGTTCTCGTTGCGCGCCGACGGGGCCGTGGGCGTCCTCCTCGCAGAATCCGGCCCCGACGCCGTCGCGGTATTCTACCGCATCGCGCTCGCAGCCATAGCGGCCTTCTCTGACGGGCTGCTCTCGGGTGCAACAGAACTCACCGCTCAGCATGTCAGTGAGCGACATCAGTTCGGTAAGCCGCTCGCGACGTTCCAGGCCGTCGCCCAGCAGATCGCCGACGTCTACGTCACCGCCCGCACACTGCACGTCGCGGCACTGTCGTCCGTCTGGCGCCTGTCCGAAGGCCTCGACGCCGCAGACGATCTCGATGTCACCGCGTACTGGATCGCGGCAGAACTGCCTCCGGCGATGCGTGTGCTGCACCATCTGCACGGCGGCATCGGCGTGGACGAAACCTATCCGCTGCACAAGTATTCGTCGGCCGCCAAGGACCTTGCCCGGTGGCTCGGCGGCGCCTCGTACCGACTCGACCTCGTGGGGGCCCGGTGTTCATCGATCTGACCGACGACCAGCGCGCACTGCAAGCCGAACTACGCCACTATTTTGCCGACCTCGTCACCGACGAGGAAGCTGCGATCATGCGCACCGAGCGCCACGGCCCCACCTATCGTGAGGTCGTGCGCCGCATGGGCAAGGACGGATGGCTCGGCGTCGGGTGGCCTGTGGAATTCGGCGGCCGGGGATTCGGCGACGTCGAACAGCAGATCTTCGCCAACGAGGCCGTTCGCGCCGATGTCCCGCTGCCGAGTGTCACGCTGCAGACGGTCGGCCCGACATTGCAGGTCTACGGCACCGACGAACAGAAACGGAAGTTCCTGCCGGCGATCCTCGCCGGTGAGGTGCACTTCGCGATCGGGTATTCCGAGCCGGAGGCGGGCACCGACCTCGCCGCGCTGCGCACCACGGCGGTCCGAGACGGCGACCACTACGTCGTCAACGGCCAGAAGATCTTCACCACGGGTGGTCACGACGCCGACTACATCTGGCTCGCCGTCCGCACCGGCCCCGCCGACTCGCGGCACCGAGGAATCTCCGTGCTCATCGTCGACACGAAGGATCCGGGCTTCAGCTGGACGCCGATCATCACGTGTGATGGTGCCCACCACGTCAACGCCACCTATTACAGCGATGTGCGTGTTCCGGTGGAGATGCTGGTCGGTGAGGAGAACAGAGGCTGGAAGCTCATCACCACCCAGCTCAACCACGAACGCGTCATGCTCGGACCGGCCGGCCGGGTCGCGGGTATCTACGATCGTCTCGTCGACTGGGTGCGCGCCCACGACCTGCACGACCGTCCCGAAGTGCGACGCGCGCTCGGTGAGATCCACGCGACCTGGCGGCTCAACGAACTGCTCAACTGGCAGGTCGCTGCCAGCAGCAACGACGCGGTCGACATCGCCGACGCGTCGGCGACCAAGGTCTTCGCCACCGAGCGGATCCAGCGGGTGGGGCGTATCGCCGAGGAAATCGTCGGTGCCTTCGGCGATCCGGCCGACGACGACACCGCCGAACTGCTCCGCTGGCTCGACATGATGGCCAAACGCAATGTCGTCATCACCTTCGGCGGCGGAGTCAACGAGGTGATGCGTGAACTGATCGCGACGGCAGGTCTCGGGATGCCACGGGTACCGCGGTGACACAGGAGAATTCGATGAGCACCCCCGAGGAGATCCTCCGGGCGGCCGAACAGGTCCGGAGCGACGGTTCGTCCGCGCCCAGGCCCGGCCGTGATCCCGTGAACCTGCCGATGATCCGCAACTGGCTCGAGGCGATCGGCGACGACAACCCGATCTACACGGACGAATCCGCGGCGATTGCCGCCGGCCACGACGGACTCGTGGCCCCGCCCGCGATGGCGCAGGTCTGGACGATGCGCGGTCTCGGCGCCGAACGCGAGAAGGACGATCCGCTCGGCCGGATGACGCAGATCCTCGACGATGCGGGATACACCTCGGTCGTCGCCACGAACTGCGACCAGATCTATCATCGCTACCTGCGCCACGGCGAACAGGTCACGATCGAATCCACTCTCGAGGACGTCGTCGGCCCCAAGAAGACCGGCCTCGGCGAGGGGTGGTTCTTCACCACCCGCAATCTGTGGAAGGTCGGCGACGAAGTCGTCGCCGAAATGCTGTTCCGGATACTGAAATTCGCTCCTCCGGTGAAATCGGAAAGTGCACCCGCACCGACGGTTCCCGATGATCTGGATCCGACGCGGATGCTCCGCCCGTCCGTCTCGCACGACACCCGGTTCTTCTGGGAGGGCATCGAAGCGCACGAACTGCGCATCCAGCGACGTCCCGACGGCACGCTGCAGCACCCGCCCGTTCCGGCCGTCTGGCTCGACAAGTCCGCATCCACGGACTACGTCGTGTCCTCCGGCCGCGGAACGGTCTTCAGTTTCGTCGTCCACCATGCTCCGAAGGTGCCCGGACGCCAGGTGCCTTTCGTCGTCGCACTTGTCGAACTCGACGAAGGCGTGCGGATGCTCGGTGAACTCCGAGACGTCGCCCCGGATCGTGTGCGCATCGGAATGCCCGTAGAAGCAACCTATCTCGACTTCCCCGGCGATGACGAGACCGGCGGGCAAGCGTGGACGTTGTATGCATGGAAGCCCCTCGAGGAGGACGTGTGAGCACCCCGACCGTCGCGACGGGCGAGAACCTGCCCTCCCTGACGATCCACGCCGACCCGACCTTCATCGTGTCGACGGCCCTGGCCACACGCGACTTCCAGGACGTGCACCACGACCGCGACAAGGCGCAGCAACGCGGATCGAAGGACATCTTCGTCAACATCCTCACCGACACCGGGTTGGTGCAGCGGTACGTCACCGATTGGGCGGGCCCGCGGGCGGTGGTGAAGTCGATCTCGCTGAGGCTGGGTGTGCCCTGGTACGCATACGACGACCTGACTCTCACCGGCACCGTTTCGTCGGTGCAGGACGGCCTGGTCACCGTCGACGTCACCGGTACCAACAGCCTGGGAAAACACATCACGGCCGTAGCCACTTTCGTGATCGGAGGCGCCGCATGAGCGGCCTGTCGGGAGCAGCGGCGATCGTCGGCATCGGTGCTACGGACTTCTCGAAGGACTCGGGGCGCAGCGAACTCCGTCTCGCGGCCGAGGCGGTGCACGACGCACTCGACGATGCAGGGCTGACGCCGGCCGACGTCGACGGTCTGGTTTCGTTCACCATGGACACCAATACCGAAGTGGCCGTAGCTCGTTCGGTGGGGATTCCGGAACTGAAGTTCTTCTCCCGAATCCACTACGGGGGCGGGGCGGCGTGCGCGACCGTGCAACAGGCAGCGATGGCTGTCGCCACCGGTGTCGCCGACGTGGTGGTCGCATATCGCGCATTCAACGAACGGTCCGGAGCGCGCTTCGGCCAGGTGAACACTTCACTGGCTGCACAGGTGAATTCGTCCGGCACAGACAATGCCTTCTCCTATCCGCACGGTCTGAGTACCCCGGCGTCGTTCGTCGCGATGGTCGCGCAGCGCTATATGCACGTCTCCGGTGCGACGAGCGCCGACTTCGGTGCCGTGGCGGTGGCGGATCGGGCCCATGCCGCGACCAACCCCAAAGCGTTCTTCCACGGCAAGCCCATCACCCTGGAGGATCATCAGAACTCACGGTGGATCGCCGAACCCCTGCATCTTCTCGACTGCTGCCAGGAATCGGACGGCGGTGTCGCGATCGTCGTCACGAGCGTGGAGCGGGCGAAGGATCTGAAGCAGACCCCGGCGGTGATCGCCGCGGCGGCGCAGGGGAGCGGGCCCGATCAGTACATCATGACCAGCTACTACCGGGACGGGCTCACCGGACTGCCCGAGATGGGCATCGTCGGTGATCAGCTGTGGAAACAGGCGGGAATCGGACCGCAGGACGTCGCGACGGCGGTGCTCTACGACCATTTCACCCCGTATGTACTGATGCAGCTCGAAGAGCTCGGATTCTGCGGTCGGGGAGAGGCGAAGGACTTCGTCTCCGACGGCATCACGCTCGGTGGGCGGCTACCGATCAACACCCACGGCGGTCAGCTCGGCGAGGCCTATATCCACGGGATGAACGGAATCGCCGAAGGCGTCCGTCAGATCCGCGGCACTGCAGTGAATCAGGTCGACAAGGTCGAACACGCCCTGGTCACGGCAGGAACGGGAGTTCCGACCTCCGGACTCGTGCTCTCTCGGCCCTGACCGTATTCCCGCCCGCGTCGCCGTGAGGCTGCATACGATGTAGTCACGCCCCGGCGAGATCCACGTGGAGGGCCCGTGTCGGACACGGACGGTCATGTCGTACATCCGACCCGCGAACAGCGGGTGCGGAACGGTCTCGCCGCACGTCGTGTCACCCCGGTCGCTTCGCTCGCCGAGCTCGGAGCATCCTCCCGAGATCCGATCGCGTTGCTCGAGAGACAAGCGCGGTCCCGCGTCCCTCAGCTGGTTCCGGTCCGCTACGGACGCATGACGACGTCGGCGTTCGCGTTCTTCCGCGGTGCCGCGCTGGTGATGGCCGACGATCTTGCACGCACGCCGCACAGCGGTCTGCACACGCAATTGTGCGGCGACGCGCATGCGAGCAATTTCGGACTCTTCGCAACCCCGGAACGCCGAATGGCCTTCGATGTCAACGACTTCGACGAGACTTATCCGGGACCGTTCGAATGGGACGTCAAGCGCCTCACCGCGAGTCTCGAGATCGCGGGGCGGGACAACGGGTTCACAGCGAAGGAACGCCGGCGGATCGTGCGTGCGTGTGTCGCCGAATATCGAGAGACCATGTGCAGGCAGGCGCAACGCGGAAATCTCGCGGTGCGTTACTCCCACCTGGACCCCACGGTGGAGCTGGCGGACTCGGGCGACCGATGGGATGCCGGGATCGAGAAACGTACCCGGAAAGCGCTGGACAAAGCCTCGCGACGCGACAACCTCCAGGCACTGGACAAGTTGACCGTACTCGTCGACGGTCGACGCCGGATCGTCAGCGAGCCGCCACTGATCGTGCCTGTGGAGGAGGTCTTCGCCGATCTCGACGCCGAAGCGATCTACGGCGATCTGCGCCACCGCCTGCGTTCGTACCGGGCGACCTTGCAGTGGGATCGCCGGGTGCTCCTCGAGCAGTTCGAACTGGTCCAGGCGGCGCGGAAAGTAGTGGGAGTGGGGAGCGTCGGAACGCGGGCGTGGATTCTCCTGCTGCGGGGCGTGGACGACGAGGACCCGCTGTTTCTGCAGGCGAAGGAAGCCCAGCCTTCGGTGTTGTCGAACTACATCGACGGTCCTTCGTTCCGGAACGAGGGCGAACGGGTCGTGAACGGTCAGCGGCTGATGCAGTCCGCGAGCGACATCTTCCTCGGCTGGCAACAGGGCCCGGGAGCGGACGGGGTGAGCCGGGATTTCTACATGCGCCAACTTCGCGACGGAAAGGGCTCGGCCGTGATCGAGGACATGGTGCCCAAGGGGATGAAGCTCTACGGGCGGTTGTGCGCCCGGGTTCTCGCCTTCGCGCACGCCCGGGCGGGGGACCGGATCGCGCTCGCGGCCTATCTCGGAACGGACGAGGAGTTCGACGATGCGCTCTCGACGTTCGCCGTGGCGTACGCGGACCGGACGGAGCGAGATCTGCAGGCGCTGCACGACGCGGTGGACCGGGGTCGGGTGAAGGCCAGGTCGGGGCTGTGACCGCGAGGCCGCATGTGCTCGAGTTCTTCCGTGATCGGGCACGGTGACGCCCCGTCGCCAGTGCCCCTCGGAGGAGATTCCGCTGTGCGGGACAGCCGACAGGTGCTCTCGGCACCGCACGGTACAAGTGACGTACACCACGTCGATGGAAGGACGTCATGATGGGCTTCGAGGGCAGGGTCGCATTCGTCACGGGGGCAGCGCGGGGGCAGGGTCGTTCGCATGCAGTCGCCTTCGCCGAGGCGGGGGCGGACCTGGTGCTCTGTGATCGATGCGCCGACTCACCGGTGGTGGGATACCCGCTCGCAACCGAGGCCGACCTTGCGGAGACGGTGCGCCTCGTCGAGGAGACCGGTCGCCGGGTCGTCTCGGCGACGCTCGACACCGCCGACCGCACGGCGATGGATGCGCTCGTCGCCCGCGCCCACGACGAACTGGGTCGAATCGACATCGCGGTCGCGAACGCGGGAGTGTCGGTGGCGGCGCCTGTGCAGCGCATGCCCCAGGAGATGTGGAACGAGGCGATCTCGTCCAATCTCACCGGGGTGTTCAACACCATCGCTGCCGTGGCACCCGGGATGATCGAGCGTGGTTACGGACGTATCGTCACGGTGTCGTCCATGCTCGGCCGGGCCGGCAACACGAACATGGCCGCATATGGGGCGTCGAAGTGGGGCGTCATCGGCCTGACGAAGAGCGCGGCCCTGGACCTCGCGCAGAACGGCATCACCGTCAACGCTGTCGCTCCGGGCAACATCTCCACGCCGATGATCCACAACGACACGCTTTACGGGATGCTCAGGCCCGATCTCGAACATCCGACCGCCGAGGACGTCGCGCCGGTCTTCTCGTCACTGCACGCGCAGCCGGTCCCGTGGCTCGAACCCGCGGAGATCACTCGTGCCGTGCTCTTCTTCGCCGACGAGGCTTCTGCTCATATCTCGGGCACCGTGTTGCCGATCGATGCAGGTAATGCTGCTCGCGTGACGGGCTGAGCAGCCGGAACGGACGCTGGATAGGGGGCTTGTTCGCCCCCGCCGGGTCGTGGCGATGAAAAAAGCGGTCGAATCGTGTCGGTCTCTTCGTGCACACTGTGTTAGCGACCACAGTCAGGGAGAAACTCATGGCCGACGCCATAGTTGCAGAAGGACTCGTAAAGAAGTACGGGCAGGTCAAAGCACTCGACGGTGTCGATCTGCGAGTGCCGGAAGGAACTGTCACCGCGCTGCTCGGACCCAACGGGGCGGGCAAGACCACCATGGTGCGGGTCCTGACGACGCTGCTCGTTCCCGATGCCGGTCACGCGCAGGTGGCGGGATACGACATCCTTACCGAGGGACGGGCGCTCCGTTCCCGGATCGGGGCGTCGGGTCAATACGCAGCGGTCGACGAATATCTCACGGGGTTCGAGAACCTCGAGATGGTCGGCCGCCTGTACCACCTCGGCACCAAACGAAGCCGGGTCCGGGCCCGGGAACTGCTCGAGCAGTTCGATCTCGACGAAGCGGGCGATCGCCCGGTCAAAGGCTATTCCGGTGGTATGCGCCGGCGTCTCGACCTCGCGGGCGCGCTCGTGGCCGATCCTCCCGTGCTCTTCCTCGACGAGCCCACCACCGGCCTCGATCCGCGTGCCCGGCTCGGCTTGTGGGATGTCATCGACACGCTGGTGCAACGCGGCACGACACTGCTGCTGACGACCCAGTACATGGACGAAGCCGAACGTCTCGCCGACGACATCGCGGTAATCGATCGTGGCACGGTCATCGCCCGCGGCACCGCCGACGAACTCAAGAGCCGCGTCGGTGGCGAACGCATCGAACTCGCCGTGGCCGCGGCCGACCAGCGCGACCGAGCGCTCCGTGAACTCGAAGCGGTCGCGTCCGGGGAGATCAGGGTGGAACGCAGTACCGGCCGTTTCACCGTGCCGGTCAAGGCGGATTCCAACGGGGGAACCGACAGTCTCGTAACCACTTTGGGCAAGTTGTCGGCCGCGGGTATCCGGGTCTCCGACGTGGCCCTGAGGAAACCGACGCTCGACGACGTGTTCCTTACTCTGACCGGTCACGGGACGGACGAGAAGATCGAGGAGGCAGTGTCGTGAACACCCTCGAGATGGTGGCCTCCGACGGGCTGACCATTGCCAAGCGCAACATGATCAAGATCAAGCGCGTGCCCGATCTCCTCGTGTTCACCACCCTGTCCCCGATCATGTTCGTGTTGCTCTTCGCCTACGTGTTCGGGAGTGCGATCGAAGTACCCGGTCTGTCGTACCGGGAGTTCCTCATCGCAGGCATCTTCACCCAGACGGTCATCTTCGGATCCACCTGGACGGGCCTGGGCATGGTCGAGGACCTTCAGAAGGGTATCATCGACCGGTTCCGGTCGTTGCCGATGGCGCCGTCCGCGGTGCTGATCGGACGCACGACCACCGACGTACTGATCAATGTGGTCAGCCTCGTGGTGATGTCGTTGACCGGTCTCGTCGTGGGTTGGCGTATCCACACGTCGCTGGGGGAGGCGCTCGCCGGCTACATCCTGCTGTTGCTGTTCGCCTACGCCCTGTCGTGGGTCATGGCCGTGATCGGCATGTGGATTCGTACCCCGGAGGTCTTCAACAACGCGAGTTTCATGGTGATCTTCCCGCTGTCGTTCATCGCGAACACCTTCGTCGACCCTTCGACGATGCCCCCGGTTCTGCGCACCATCGCCGAATGGAATCCCATCTCGGCGCTGACACAGGCGGTGCGGGAGTTGTTCGGCAACACCAATCCCATGGTGCCGCCACCCGATGTCTGGCCTCTGCAGAATGCAGTCCTCGCGTCGCTGCTGTGGACGGCACTGATGCTGATCGTGTTCGTGCCCTTCGCGATTCACAGATATCAGAAAGCCGTCAGCCGCTGAGGCGGATATTCATCCCCGATACGGTGCATACTGCCGCTGACGCAGGAGCTTCGCCAGATGGGTGGCGTTGCGGGCGACGGACTCGGTCGTCGAACGAACCGCCTCGGGTACCTTGTCGAGATCCTTGAAGTCGGTACCCGACATCGCTTCGCCGTTCCAGTAGGTCGAGCCCTGGGCAGGGATCGTGAAACCGATGTCGTTGAGGCTCTGGAACAGATCGGCGACGATCTTGTGGGCTCCGTCCTCGTTGCCGACGACCGCAGCGATGCCGACCTTGCCCACCATGCGGGGTCTGTTCTCGTCGTCGGTATTCGACAACTCGGCGTCGAGTCGCTCGAGAACACGCTGGGCGACGCTCGACATGTGCCCCACCCAGGTCGGTGTCGCCACGACCAGGATATCTGCCGAGGCGATGCGCTCGACGATCTCCGGCCACTGGTCCCCGTCTCCCATATCGGCTTCCACGCCGGGCCGCACGTCGAAGTCGACGACTCTCACCGTCTCGACGCTGACGTCGTGCTCGGACAGAGCGTCGAGGACGTGCGCCACCATCTTGTCGGTGCTCGACTCGGTCGGCGACGGCTTGAGAGTGCAGTTCAAGGCCACGGCATGGAGTGCAGTCATGAGTCGTGGGTACCCGCGCGCCGAGGGGACAATCCCACGAACGTGCGTATCGGGTCGTCAGCGTGCCTGTTCGGCTGCCCAGCCGTCGATCGCCGCCGAGAATTCGAACGAGGTGGGCAGAAGTGCCACCAGATCTGCCGGTCCCGGCTGCAGCGGCCCGAGTTCCTCGAGCCCGTGATTCGCCGTGGTGAAATGCTCGAACCGCAGGTCGGTGTGTGCAAGTGCGGCCCGCAGCGGCTCGACCTGTGCGCAACTGACGTTCGGATCCTTGTCGGAGCAGGTGAGCAGCACCGGGCTGTCGGCGGTCAGCTCTGCGGCGAGTTCGACCGGATCGAGCCTGTCCGCCTCGGAGAGGAACTTGGCGTTCGCGGCGTTCAGACCGAGCTGCGCGATCATCGGATGTACGTCGGCCGGCACGGCGCCCGTGGTCCGCAGCGCGTCGACGGTGCGTGGCAACTCGGCCCGGACCACCTCGGCATCGGCGCCGAGCTGTCCGGAATCGGCGAGTGCGGTGAACTGAGCGGTCAGTAGATCCAGATAGCGCATCGGCAGGGGCGCGAGCAAGGCGAAGCCGCTCCCGATGCCGCGATCGGCGAGGGCGAGGGCGGTCAACGCGCCCTCACTGTGTCCGAGCACGAGGATGTCCTCGGCGGCGACACCTGTGCGCTCGACGAGCAGACGCGCTGCAGCCTCGGCATGATCGACCTGCTCGGTGAAGCCGTACTCGCCGACGGTCTCCGGTGTGTAGCTACCGAGTCCCGTCTCGCCGGCTCCGATCTTGTCGAACCGCAGACTTGCGATGCCGTGGGCGGCGAATGCGTCGGCCGTGCGCACCAGGGTGTCCGAGGCGAAACCGGGTTGATTGCCGTTGCGATCGGTGGGACCGCTGCCCGGAAGCAACAGCGCAGCACCGACAGTCGCATCGTCCGGGACGCGCACACTACCGTGGAAGATCGTGCCGTCGGACGCGAAGGTCGCCGGGACGTCGCTTCCGTTCGCTGTGGCGACCGAACCCGTGTCGGGAAGGGCCGCCGCAGTTCCGGCGAAGGTCGCCTCACCGGAGAGAACCAGCACGGGCACAGCAGCAGCCCCGATCCACCTTCGCGCATTCCGCATGAGGTGGACCCTAGCAAAGGGCTGCGCCGTGCCCGTGTTCTGCGATCAGGGAAGCAACGTGTCGATGAAGGTGTTGCTGAAGACCCGATGCGGATCGAGGCGGTTGTAGACCGCGCGAGCCGAATCCCAGTTCTCTTCCGACGGAACGCCTTCCCGGTAGGTGTCCGGAAGGTCCCGGGTCAGGATCCGCTCGTCGGTGTACGGCAGATCGGGTCCGAACGCCCAGCCCTTGGACCATTCGGGACGGAAGGTGGAGTCACTGCCGTTGTACCGCTGCCGCATCCACTGTTCCATCTCGCGATAGAAGGCGAACATACCGGGAGTTCCCGGGACACCGAGAACGTTGAGCCAGATGGCCGTGTCCCATTCCGGATGGTCGGGGCGGGGACGCGTCGAGGAGATCGTCGGCGGACCGGCCGACGGTACGAGGACCTCGTCCGGTCGGTCCAGTCCGCAGCAACGGATTTCGACCGGACCGTTGAGGGGGAACTGGCCCAGGCTGCGATAGTGCTCGATGCGCTCGGCGAACCAGTGGGCGAAGTCGTGGATGACGTTCGCGACATTGGCGCGGTTGGTGAGTACAGCGCCGCCGCCCTCGGTGAGGCGCAGCGTCGTCGCCTTGATGTAGAACTGCAGATCCTTCGACCAGCCCCAGATGTCGGACGACCCGGTCGCTGCGAGACCGGCCACGGTCACGCCGTAATAGGTCTGTCCGAAGGCCGGCGCGATGGAGGTGTTCCCGGCCGTGATCTGTCCCAGAAGGTCGGTGATCGGTTCGGGGACATTGTCGGAGAACGGGTAGTTGTACGGGCCGGTAACCTCGCGTGAGGCCGGTGGCTTCTCCGGCGCGAGGGACCACACTTTCGTCCACGGGCGCTCCGTGAACGGATACCAGATCGCCTCGGCGCGACCCGCGGAAGCGACGAACGATTCGAAGGTTCGTCCCGGCGCGCCGGCCGGAGAAAACAGTTCCTGCCAGGTGATGTCGGTGAAAGACTGGCACCGCATGCGGTAGTTCGGCCCGGCCTGCAGGGTGACGGAGGTGATGAAGGTGCGGCCGAGGTGAGTGAGCAGCGGCGTTATCTCGGGGTCGGAGCGATCGAAGGTACGCAGCGCGTAGGCATTTCCGTCCCATACGACGGCGGTCAGTTCGGTGATCAGATTGCTCAGTGACCCGAAGGTATGACCGGGGAGTGTGGATTCACCGTCGGCGGGCAGCGCCGCCCCGTGCGCGTTGACGGCCAATGCTCCCGCGATCGACAACACACCGGGAGCGGGCAGGTTCGCGAAGCCGAGGCCGTGATCCTGCAGTGCGGTGGTGATGGCGTCGAGTGTTGCGCCGGGGCCTGCCGTGACGGTCGCAGGTGAGCCACCGGGGTCGACCTGCACCCAGTTGAGATGAAGCATGGTGTCGGCGAGGATCACCCGGTCGACGGGAGCGCCGTTGACGATCGTCAGGGGAGTCCAGCCGTGCATGGCTCCACGAGGGCGAATGGTGTAGCCGTTCGCGTGGGCCCAGTTCACCAGGCGCACCACATCGTCGGGAGTTCGGGGAGCGCAGGTCCAGATCGCGTCCAGCATGATCTCTTTCGACCAGTTCTGGTACGCCTGCTGGTAGAGCTCGATGCCGCCGGGGAAGGCCGGAGGGGTGGGAAGGGTCGCCGCCGAAGACCCGGAGGGGACGGCGTAGACCGGTGTCCAGCCACCGAAGGCGGAGACTGCGAGTGCGCCGGCGCCGGCCGCGAGGAAGCCGCGCCGCGACAGACGCGGCGACGAATCACGAAGTGTCATTGTTTATGTTGCTCTTTCGGAAGGGAGACGTTCACGCCACGGTGAGGACGACGTCGGCGAGGGCAGGAGCGAGGTCGCGCTCGATCACGGCTGCGGTGACGAGTTTGCGTTCTCCGTCGTTCCACACGCGGACCCGAAGTGTTTCGCCGGGGAAGACCACGCCGGCGAAACGGGCCCGGAAGCTTTGTACGCGGGACGCATCCGCGTCCAGCAGTCCGTCGGTGACCGCCTTGCACACGATGCCGTAGGTGCACAGCCCGTGCAGGATGGGCGCGGGAAAACCTGCTGCGGAGGCGAATGCGGGGTCGGAATGGAGCGGGTTCCGATCGCCGCACAGCCGGTACAGCAACGCCTGTTGCGGGAGCGTCGGCACGTCGAACTCGGCATCCGGTGCACGGTCGGGGATCGCCACCGCGTCCGACGGTCCGCGTTCGCCGCCGAATCCACCCTCACCGCGCGCGAAGATGGACGACCGGGCGGTCCACAGGGGGTTACCCTCGAGGTCCTCGGTCACCGACTCCTGAACGACGACTGCGGCTTTGCCCTTGTCCCACACCTCGGCGATCCGGGTGACGGTGCGGCCTTTGCCCGAAGACGGGATGGGTGCATGCACGGTCACCTCCTGGCTCCCGTGTACGACCTTGGCGAGATCGATCTCGATCCCGGGGAACGACACGCGCGGCGGCTCTACCTGGTGGAAGGTCGCGGCGACGGTTGCGAAGGAGGGGAGCACCTGGGGGTCCTTGTCCCGCAGATACCGAAGCTCCCCCTGGTCGGTGGGCCGGGCTCCGGCGCCGATGCCGAGGTTGTAGAGCTGGACATCGGTGCTGCTCCACTCGAATTCGAGGGCGGGCAGTTCGGCTCCGACGGCGACCGAGGGGTCGATGGGCACGGGGCGCTTCCTTTCTTCGGCTCGAACTGGGGAGGGTGGATCACACGGTGTCGGCGGATTCTCGCTGTACCTCGGTCGAGTCCTCACGGGTGCGGTCGAGGATGTCGAGCGCGGCGAGATAGCCGAAGGTCATGGCCGGTCCGATGGTGGCGCCGGGTCCGGCGTAGGTGTGACCCATGACCGGCGAGCTGACGTTGCCGGTCGCGTAGAGGCCGTCGATCACGCTGCCGTCCTCGCGCACGACCCGTCCGTGGACGTCGGTGACGAGGCCGCCCTTGGTGCCGAGATCGCCCGGTACCACCTTGAATGCGTAGAACGGAGCCTTGTCGACGACACCGAGGCTCGGATTCGGCTTGTTGCGCGGATCCCCGTAGTAGTGGTCGTAGTGGGATTCGCCGCGACCGAAGTCGTCGTCCTTTCCGGCGCGCGCGAATCCGTTGAACCGCTGCACAGTCTCGCTGAGGGCGTCGGCGGGTACCCCGATCCTCTCGGCGAGTTCGGCGACGGACCCGGCCTTGACGAGTATCCCGGCCTCGATCCACCGGCGGGGGAAGGGGGTGCGGGGTGTGATGCCGGCGAAGGTGTAGCGGTCGCGATATCGCTGGTCGAGGATCAGCCAGCTGGGAATGTTCTCGCCCGGCCCCTCACCACGTCCGTGCTCGCCGCCGTACATCGCGTGGGTCGCCTCCACGTACGGAGCCGACTCGTTGACGAAGCGTTTGCCCGAGGCATTGACCATGAGGCATCCGGGGAGGCTGCGTTCCGACAATGCGAACCACGGGCCGCCGGTGAGGGTGAAGGACGGTCCCCACCAGGCATCGTCCATGAAATCGACTGCAGCACCCAGCTTCTGGCCGGCGCGGATGCCGTCGCCGGTGTTGGCCTTCGCGCCCACGGTCCATTCGGTGCCGATCGGCTGACGCTGGTACTCCGCGCGCATCTCGGCGTTGTGCTCGAAACCGCCGCTCGCGAGGATCACGCCCTTCCTGGCTCGGATGGTCCGCTTCTCCCCGTCGGCGACGACCTCGACACCGCGGACCGTGCCGTCCTCGATGACGAGGTCGGTCAACGCGGTGTCCAGGAGGAGGGGGACTCCGGCGTCCCGCAGGCCGATTCGCAGGCCGGCCATGAGCGCCTGGCCACGAACGAGCAGGTGCTTTCTGGTGAGATTGGCCCAGACGAATCGGGCGCCGACCCGCGCCGCGCGTAGCGGCCCGCGGGGATTGCGCATGAGGAGATTCAGCCACTTGTAGTCGGCCTGGGTGATGACGAAGTTCTTCGGAGCGCGGGCATAGTCCGGTTCGAGCAGTGCGAGATCCTCGCCGAGTCGCCGCCCGTCGAAAGGTGTGGGTTCGACCGACCGGCCGCCCGGCCTGCCTCCGGGCGCCTCGGGGTAGTAGTCGGAATAGCCCGGTACCCATTGCAGTTCGAGTGCGCTGTTCTTCAGGACGAAGGAGAGCATCTCCGGCCCGCGGTCGATGTAGGTGTCGATCTTCTCGGCGGGCACGTCGTCGCCGATGATGCTGTGGAGGTATTTCCGGGCGTCCTCCGGAGTGTCGTCGACCCCCGCCGCCTTCAGAGCCTCGTTGTTCGGAATCCACACACCGCCGCCCGAACGTGCGCTCGAACCGCCGTATCGTGACGCCTTCTCGATCAGGACCACGTCGGCGCCCTTGCGGGCAGCGGTGATGGCGGCGGTCATTCCGCCGGCACCGCTGCCGACGACAACGATGTCGTACTCCTGCTTCGTCATGTAGAACACGTTATAGAAATGGTGTTGCGGAGTCCATCCCCGAAACGAACCGTCCTCGACGGGAAGAGAAAACGCGACGGCACCGTCGATGGGACGGTGCCGTCGCGCGGAAGATCGCGTTCTCGGGCCGCTTACGGCTCGGGCTTGTCGGCCACGGGAAGAGCTCCGTCGAGCACGGCCTGGTCGATACTCGCGCCGAGTTCCGGGCAGCCCCGGCGCGGCAGGACGGACGAACCCCTGACCGCAGCCGTCTCGCGGAAGGTGGGACAGACGATGTCGGGATCGTCCTGCCATTGCACGCTCGTATGCGACAGGCTGCTCTTCCGCACGAGGACGCAGGTGCCGCATTCACGGCACCGGATCTCGTGCTGCCCGGAGTCGAGATAGTTGATCTTGTCGATCGCTGTCTGGGCTGCGATGGCCTCGGCTCGACCGGGCCATTCGGCGAAGTCCGGGGACTTCGCCCATCTGCTCCGACGGGTCGAGGCGCTCATCGTCACACCTCCGCTTCCTGCTTGCCCTGTTCTTCCTCGCGCTTCTTGCGTTCGAGGTTCTCGGCGACTTCCTTCTGCCAGGCCTCGTTCGCCTTGGCGGTGTCGACCTCGAACTCGAACCGGCCCGTCATCTTGTCGGTCACGTCCGCAACGTCGACGTAGAACTGCTCGTACCAGCGTCGGAGTTGATAGACCGGACCGTCCTCCTCGCAGAGCAGGGGATTCTCGATCTTGGTCTTGTTCTTCCAGATCTCGACGTCCTGCAGGAAGCCCTCGCCGACACCTTCGGTCAACTTGGCTGCGAGGACGTCGGACTGCTCGGCGGACATGCCGGTCGGCCGCTTGACGATGATGCCGTACTGCAGCATGAACGAATCGTGGGTGATGGGGTAGTGGCAGTTGATCAGCACCGATTCGGTCTTGTATCCGCCGTAGCTGTTGGTCAGCGGATTGATCATGTAGGACGGCCCGTAGTAGGCCGCGTAGGACTCGAGGGTCGACTCCATTCCGTACTGCGTCGCCATGCCCTTGTCGGGGCGGCCGCGAGTGTTGAGGTACTGCTCCGCGATGTGCCCGTCGAAGACGTTCTTGAAGAACGTCGGGAACGCGTAGTGGATGTAGAAGAAGTGCGCCATGTCGACGACGTTGTCGATGATCTCTCGGCAGTTGGAGCCTTCGATGAGGATCTGGTGCCAGGTCCAGTCCGTCCATTCGTCGCTGCCGTACTGCTCGATCTCGGGAATCGTGACGTTCTCCGGAGGTGGGTTGCCCTCCGGGTCGTTCCACACGAACAGTTGGCCGTGGCGCTCCATCGTCGTCCATGCCCGTGTGCGTGCGAGCGGCGGGACGCGTCGGGCGTAGGGGATGTCGGTGCACTTGCCGTTGCCGCCCCACCTCCAGTCGTGGAACGGGCACGCCACCGAATCGCCCTTGATCTCCCCCTGGGAGAGGTCGCCGCCCATATGGCGGCAGTAGGCGTCCAGCACCTTCAACTCGCCTGTGCTGTCGACCCACACGACGAGTTTGGTGCCGAAGGCTTCCACGGCATGGGGCTTGCCGTCCTTGAATGTGCGACTGAGTCCGAGGCAATGCCAGCCTCGCGCGAACCGGGTCCGGGTTTCTCCGACGTCGATCTCGCGAATCTGTGCCATGTCCGCTCACTTCCTTCCGGAATTCTCTCTAGAACACGTTATAGAATTTGTCGGACGAGCGAAAGCATTCGATGACTTTGGTCCCTTGCTCGAGATCGTTTACCAGCGCAACTGCCATCTCTCGACACGAATAAGAACATGTTCTAGTCTCGGGAGAAGCGATCAATTCCTGAACAGACGGGAGCGTCCAGTGGGGGACCACGACAGCCACGACGTACTGCAGCGGATCGACGCACTGCTGCCCACGCTGCGCGAACGTGCGCAGGAAGCGGAGAATCTGCGCCGGGTACCCGACGACTCCATCAAGGAGCTCCAGGAGGCCGGATTCTTCAAACTTCTGCAACCGGCGCAGTGGGGCGGATACGAGGCCGATCCGGTCACCTTCTACACCGCTGTACGCAACATCGCGAGTGCGTGCGGGTCGACCGGCTGGGTGTCCGGCATCATCGGCGTCCACAACTGGCACCTCGCGCTCTTCGGTCAGCAGGCGCAGGAAGAGGTCTGGGGTGAGGACACCGACGTCCGGATCTCGTCGTCCTACGCGCCGATGGGCGCCGGCGAGGTCGTCGAGGGCGGATACAAGGTCAACGGCGCGTGGGCCTGGTCGTCCGGATGCGACCACGCGACATGGGTCGTGGTCGGCGGTCCGGTCATCAAGGACGGCAGGCCCGTCGACTTCGGCAGCTTCCTGATCCCGCGTTCGGAATACGAGATCGACGACGTGTGGCACGTCGTCGGTCTCCGCGGTACCGGTTCCAACACGGTGAAGGTGAAGGACGTGTTCGTCCCCACTCACCGCTTCCTGAGCTTCAAGACCATGAACGACCTCGCCTCTCCCGGGCTCGAGCGCAACACCGCACCGGTCTACAAGATGCCTTGGGGCACGATCCATCCCACTACGATCTCCGCGCCGATCGTCGGTATGGCCTACGGTGCGTACGCCGCGCACGTCGAACACCAGGGCAAGCGGGTTCGCGCGGCCTACGCGGGCGAGAAGGCCAAGGACGATCCGTTCGCGAAGGTGCGCATCGCCGAAGCCTCCAGCGACATCGATGCTGCCTGGCGTCAACTGGCGGGCAATGTCGCCGACGAATACGCCCACCTCGTCGCCGGCGAGGAAGTTCCGATGGAACTGCGCCTGCGCGCCCGCCGCGATCAGGTCCGTGCGACCGGTCGTGCCATCACGTCGATCGACCGTCTCTTCGAGAACTCGGGTGCCACCGCGCTCGCCGACGGTACGCCGATCCAGCGTTTCTGGCGCGACGCCCATGCAGGTCGCGTGCACGCCGCCAACGACGCCGAGCGGGCCTACGTGATGTTCGGTGCAGCCGAGTTCGGGCTGCCGCTCACGGACACGATGGTCTAGGAGGGGACGTGACCGCAATCGACGAGATCACCTACGAATCGACCTCGCGTTTCGCGCAGGTCCGCGACGACCTCCGCCTGCACTACCACGAAGCAGGAGTCGGAAACGACACCACGATTGTGCTGCTGCACGGTGGCGGTCCGGGCGCATCGTCGTGGTCGAACTTCGCCAAGAACATTCCGGTTCTCGCCCAGCGGTTCCACGTGCTCGCCGTCGACCAGCCCGGCTACGGCAAATCCGACAAGCCGACCGAGCATCCGCAGTACTTCGTGCACAGTGCGTCCGCCCTGAAGGACCTGCTCGACACCATCGGTATCACCGACCGTGTCCACCTGCTCGGTAATTCCCTCGGTGGTGGTGCCGCCGTGAGGTTCGCGCTCGATCATTCCGACCGGGCGGGCCGGCTGGTCCTGATGGGCCCGGGTGGTCTGAGTGTCAATCTCTTCGCGCCCGACCCCACCGAGGGAGTGAAGAATCTGGGCAAGTTCGCCTACGAGCCCACCCGAGAGAACCTCGAGGCATTCCTGCGGATCATGGTCTTCGACCAGTCGCTCATCACTCCCGAACTGGTCGACGAGCGCTTCGCGTCGGCGAGTTCGCCCGAGTCGCTGGCAGCGGCGAAGGCGATGGGCAAGTCGTTCTCCAGCGCCGAATTCGAGAAGGGGATGCTCTGGCGCGACGCCTACAAGCTTCGTCAGCGGGTACTGCTCATCTGGGGGCGTGAGGACCGCGTGAATCCGCTCGACGGTGCACTCGTCGCCCTGAAGATGATCCCGCGGGCGCAATTGCACGTCTTCGGCGGCTGCGGGCACTGGGCGCAACTCGAGAAGTTCGACGAATTCAACCGACTGACAGTGGATTTCCTCACGGACGGAGTCGAATAGATGAGTATCCGATCACTGGCATATCTCCGGATCGGGGCCACCGACGTCCCCGCGTGGCGCGAGTACGGCCTCAAGGTGCTCGGCATGATCGAGGGCAAGGGCACCGATCCCGAGGCGTTGTACCTCCGGATGGACGACTTCCCCGCCCGGCTGGTGATCGAGCCGCACGAGACCGACAAGCTGCTCGTCTCGGGCTGGGAGACCGCCAACTCGGCGGACCTCCAGCAGGTCCGCGACAATCTCTCGGCTGCGGGTGTCCCGTTCAAGGAGGGCACCGCCGAACAGTTGGCCGACCGCCGCGTCGACGAGATGATCGTCTTCCAGGATCCGTCCGGTAACACCCTCGAGGCTTTCCACGGTGCCGCACTCGAGCATCGCCGTGTGGTGAGCCCGTACGGACACCGGTTCGTCACCGGCGAACAGGGACTCGGACACGTGGTGCTCTCCACGCACGACGACGAGGAATCGCTCCGCTTCTACCGCGATGTGCTCGGCTTCCGTCTGCGCGACTCGATGAGGCTGCCTCCGCAACTCGTCGGCCGTCCTGCCGACGGGAAGCCGGCCTGGCTCCGGTTCTTCGGATGCAATCCGCGCCATCACAGCCTCGCGTTCATGCCCATGCCCACCCCCACGGGCATCGTGCACCTCATGATCGAGGTGGAGAACTCCGACGACGTCGGTCTCGCTCTCGACCGGGCGCTGCGCAAGAAGGTCAAGATGTCGGCGACGTTGGGGCGGCACGTCAACGACAAGATGCTGTCCTTCTACATGAAGACCCCCGGCGGGTTCGACGTCGAATTCGGGTGCGAGGGGCTGCAGGTCGAAGACCAGGACTGGATCGCCCGTGAATCCACGGCTGTGAGTCTGTGGGGTCACGATTTTTCGGTGGGAATGCAGTAATGACCGCCCCGAGCGGTGACGGTGCCCGGACCGACGGCACCGAGATCGACCCGAAGGCCTTCCGCACCGTGCTCGGACAGTTCTGCACGGGCGTCACCGTCATCACGACGGTCGACGAGACCGGCGCTCCCGTGGGCTTCGCGTGCCAGTCGTTCGCGGCATTGTCCCTCGATCCGCCGCTCGTGCTGTTCTGTCCGACCAAGCAGTCGCGGTCGTGGTCCGCAATCGAGCGGTCGGGCAGGTTCTGCGTCAACGTGCTCGCCGAGGAGCAGCAGCAGACCTGTGCCCGTTTCGGCTCCCGCGAACCCGACAAGTTTGCGGACATCGCATGGACGCGGTCGCCGCTGGGCTCACCGATCCTCACCGGATCGCTCGCGCACATCGACTGCACGGTCGAGACCGTGCACGACGGGGGAGACCACTGGGTGGTGTTCGGGCGTGTGTCCTCGCTGAGCGAGGTGCGCGACGAGCAGGAGCGGCCACTGCTCTTCTACCGCGGACAGTACACCGGGATCGAACCGGAGAAGACGACTCCGGCACCGTGGCGCGACGATCTCGAAGCGTTTCTCACCTCCGTCACGGAGGACACCTGGTTGTAGACCGGCACGACGAAGCCGGGGCGGCACACCGAGCGGTGGCCACCCCGGCTTCGTCGTCGTGTGGGCGGAACTCAGGAACGGCCGGCGTCGTCGTCCGGAACCTCCTCGTAGTACTCCGTGGTCACGACGCGACGGACCAGGCGTGGTTTACGCGGCCGCTCGGGGTCGTGCTCACTCCGGGGCGTCGGGCTCTCCGTCTCGGCGTCGTTGCGTGCCGGAGGTGTGAAGTGCGCGGGGCCGGTCGGTCCCGGACCCACGATCTCCTGATCTGCGCCCGAGCCGGGGGCAGCGTGCCGAGCGCTGTCCGCGCCGGGGTGTGCTGCCCCGGTCGGCGCAGACGGCGCAGACGGCGCAGACGGCGCGGACGGTGTCGACCCGGTATGCCCGGGCATGGAGTGCTCGAGTGATTCGTCCCGTTGCCCTTCGCTCGGCCGGTAGTCGCCGGCGATCCCCTCTCGGGCGAAGTCGGGACTGGGCGCGTGCGACTGCCCCGGCGTGGGCGTATTCGTGGGTGGAGTCGCCGTGGCGTGCTGCTCGGACGCGTGTGGTGCTCCCGTCTCACCACCGGGACGATCGGCACCCGGTATACCACTGACGAGTCCGCCACCTCCGGCGCCGGCGCGATCGTGGGAGGCTCCGGCTTCGGAGACGCCTCGGTCTCCGGTGCCGGTGATTCCGCTTTCATCGGCGGAACCGACCGGGACGTCTCCCGCAGGATCACCCCCGGCCCGGCGGTAGTAGCGATACAGTTCGTCTTCCTCGAGCGGAGTCAGTTCGCCGTTCTCGTCGACGTTCGGCGCACCGGTGATGGTGTCCTTGTCGTAGGGCAGGCGCACTCCCGTGCTGTCGAGCACAGCCTCGTCGATGGGGGCGAAGTGCCGGCGTGTCCCGAACAGGCCCGTGACGACGGTGATCCATGCGGGCCGGCCCGAGTCGTTGTCCAGATACACCTCTCCGACGCGTCCGAGTTTGTCACCGTCGGGACCGTATGCGGTGGCGCGAGCGAGGGTGTCGATGTCGTCGTTGCTGATCATGATGTCCTCATCCGTGGGGAGATGCCGCTTCCTGAAGTGCGAATGCCCTCCGGTAGGTCGGACGAAACGCCCCTGTTACATCGCCTGGCATTGCGCCGCACCTGCCCGCGTGTTATCCATATTGTCAACAATCCGACAACAGGCTACGGGTCCGTACCCCGGCCGTTCGGAGGGACTCTCATGACCCGCCTTTCACCACGTCTGCTTCAGGCCACTCCCGTCACCGTCGACCACGCCGAAGGGTGTTACGTCCACGGCACGGACGGACGTCGATATCTCGACTTCACCGCAGGTATCGGTGTCACGAGCACCGGCCACTGTCATCCGCACGTCGTCGAGGCCGTCCGGCGCCAGGCCGGGTCGCTCATCCACGGGCAGTACACGACGGTGATGCACCGGCCCCTGCTCGAACTCACCGAACGCCTCGGCGCGGTACTGCCCGAGACGCTCGACTCGTTGTTCTTCGCGAATTCGGGCAGCGAAGCCGTCGAAGCGGCGTTACGGCTGGCCCGGCAGGCCACAGGCCGCCCCAATATCATCGTCTTCCACGGGGGTTTTCACGGCCGGACCGTCGCGGCTGCCACGATGACGACCTCGGGAACACGCTTCTCCGCAGGCTTCTCACCACTCATGGGCGGCGTGCACATCGCTCCCTTCCCCACGGCCTATCGGTACGGCTGGTCGGAGGAGGAGGCCACCGATTTCGCACTGCGAGAACTGGATTATCTGTTCGCGACCGTTTCGGCACCCGGCGAGACCGCGGCCTTCGTCGTCGAACCCGTACTCGGTGAAGGGGGATACGTTCCCGGAAACGCGCGCTTCTTCCAGGGATTGCGACAGCGAGCCGACGAGCACGGCATCCTGCTCGTCTTCGACGAGATCCAGACGGGTTTCGGAAGAACCGGAAAGTTCTTCGGCCACCAGCACTTCGACGTACGGCCTGATGTCATCACCATAGCCAAGGGGCTCGCGAGCGGTTTCCCGCTGTCGGGGATCGCCGCTTCCGAAGAACTCATGGCGCGTGCCTGGCCGGGGTCGCAGGGCGGAACATACGGAGCCAACGCCGTCTCGTGTGCGGCGGCGGTCGCGACGCTGGAGGTGATAGAGAAGGAAGGACTCGTCGAGAATGCCGCCGTGCGCGGGCGCGAACTGCTTTCCGGTGCACGTGAAAGCGCAACCGAGGCCATCGGTGATGTGCGCGGACTCGGCCTCATGGTGGGCGTGGAGTTCACCACCGGCGGGACGCCCGACCGGGATCGCGCGAGTGCGGCGCAGCAATTGGCGTCACGGAAAGGGGTGCTGCTGTTGACCTGCGGTGCCCACATGAACGTGGTCCGTATGATCCCGCCCCTGGTCGTCACCGCACAGCAGGTCGAGGATGCGCTCGGGATCTGGTCCGAGGTTCTCGCCGAGATAGGATGATCCGTCGAACGAGGAGCCCGCGTGACCCGATACATCACCATCACTCTCGACAAGCGTGACATTGTTTGCAAGGCAAGGCTTCTCGATGGCAAAGCGCCCCTGACCTGTGCAGCCGTATGGAACGCGTTGCCTCAGAGTGGTGCCGCCTTCCACGCCAAGTACGCCCGTAACGAGCTCTACACCCTCGTACCGCGGATCGAGGCGGCACCACGTCGAGAGAACCCCACTGTGACTCCGATTCCCGGTGACATATGCCTGTTCGACTTCGAACCCTGGGAGATCGGTAATCCCGCCTACGGTTACGAGCCCGGCTCGGAAGCGCACGCGGCGCAGGGCGCCACCGACCTCGCTCTGTTCTACGGGAGGAACAACCTGCTGCTCAACGGCGACGTGGGCTGGGTGCCCGGCAACGTATTCGCGACCATCGAGGAAGGGCTGCCCGAACTCGCCGTCGCGTGCAACGACCTGTGGATCCAGGGCGTCGTGGGGGAGACCCTGAGCTTCGCTCGCGCGTAGCGCAATCCTCTTCGGACGGCAGGGAAGTCGCGCGAGCGTCGCGCGACTTCCGTGCCTGCTCCGTTCAGCTCAGTGCATGCTCGGCGAATCTCGCGACGGCGAGCAGCAGGTCGTCCGAGTGCCGCGGCCCGATGATCTGCAGACCTACCGGCAGACCCGCCGAGGTGGTCCCCACCGGGAGGCTGATGGCAGGTTGCTGTGTGAGATTGAAGGGGTAGGTGAACGGGGTCCACTGTGGCCACGAGGTCGCAGACGAACCCGGCGGTACGTCGTGGCCTGCTTCGAAGGCGGGAATCGGCATCGTCGGTGTGATCAGCACGTTGTACTTCTGATGGAAGATTCCCATCGTGATTCCGATCGACGCGGCGACCGCGCGCGCTTCGAGGTAGTCGACTGCTCCGAGATTCTCGCCGTGGCTCCACACACGCCCGAGCCCGGGATCCACCTTGTCGCGTGCGCCCTCGGGGAAGTGTCCGAGCATGGTGGCTGCGCCTGCCGCCCAAAGGTTCTCGAACGCCTCCAGAGGATCATCGAAACCGGGATCGGCCGCAGTCACCCGTAATCCGGCCTCGTCGAGGACGCGCACGGCCCGGTCGACGATCTCGCCGACCTCGGGATCCACGCGGACATATCCGAGATTCTTCGAGTAGGCGACATCCATTCCCGCCACCTCGCGGTTGAGGCCGCCGCGGAAGGTCGCAAGGGGTGGTGCCAACGCTGTGGGGTCGCGAGGGTCGGGCAGAGCGAGGATGTCGGTGAGTAATGCCGCGTCCTCGACGGTCCGCGTGATGGGTCCGGCATGCGCGAGCGGGCCGAACGGGCTCGCGGGAAAGAGGGGGATGCGCCCGTGGGTGGGTTTGAAGCCGACGACCCCGCAGAACGATGCCGGAATGCGGATGCTTCCGCCGCCGTCCGTGCCCACCGAGCACGGGCCGAAACCTGCCGCGACCGCTGCTGCACTGCCGCCGGACGAACCGCCGGCGGTCTTCGTCCGATCCACAGGATTGACGGTGACCCCGCACAGCGCCGAGTCGGTTACCGCCTTCCAGGCAATCTCGGGGGTGGTCGTCTTGCCCACCAACACCATTCCGTCCTCGCGCAGACGGGCAGCGGCCGGACTGTCCACATTCCAATCCTGGCACTCGTCGATCGCCTGCGAACCACGCAGCGTCGGCCATCCGTCAGTGAGGAAGACGTCCTTGATCGAGATCGGGACCCCGTCGAGAAGTCCTTTCGAATATCCTGTACGCCAGCGATCTTCCGACTTGCGTGCTTGCTCGAGTGCTCTTTCCTCGTCGACGAGGCAGAAGGAGTTGATCTCGGGATCGTATTGCGCGATCCGTTCCAGTACGGCCTTCGTCGCCTCGACGGGAGACAGTTCGCCTGTGGAGAATGCCGACACGAGTTCGACGGCGGTCATGTCTGTGGGCTCCATCGTGCCTCCTTGTCTCGGACGCTGCCGATCCTCACGCGCCGGGTACGTAACCGAGTTTCTTGTCAACCACGTTCCGAAGAGGTTCGCCGCTGCTCCGACGAAGGAAATTGTCGACGAAGACGTCCACCAGTGCATCGCGCCAACCGAGGAAGTCTCCCGAATTGTGTGGGGTGATCGCCACGTTCGGCATGTCCCAGAGGGGGTGATCGTCGGGTGGCGGTTCGATGTCGAGCACATCGAGGGCGGCGCCGGCGATCGTTCCCGACCGCAGCGCCGCGACCAGGTCGTCCGTGCGCACCAGTTCGCCCCGCCCGACGTTGACGAACCGTGCTCCGGGCTTCATCGCGGCGAACAGTCGAGCGTCGAACAGGTACCGGGTCTGATCGGTGAGGGGTGCAGCTACGACGACGAAATCGGCCTCGCCGACGACGCTCGGAAGGTCGCGGGTCGCGGTGACAATGCCGAAATCGGGGTCGTCGTCGCGTGGCCGCCTGCCCGATCCGCGTACCTTCATGCCCACGGCGGTGAGCAACCGCGCGATCGCACGGCCGATCGGGCCCGTGCCCACGACGAGCACGGAACGACCGGCGATACGTTCGGATTCCCGGTGCTTCCAGATGCGCTCGTGCTGGAGGCGGAGCGATTCGGAGATGTCCTTGGCGAACGCGAGTATCTGCGCGAGAACGTATTCGGCGATCGCCTCGTCGAATACGCCGCGAGAGTTGGTGACGACCACATCGCTGTCGCGAAGTTCCGGGAACATCAGGGCATCGACCCCCGCTGCTGCGACATGGATCCATCGGAGGGACTTGGCGGCATGCCACGCCTCGGGCAGGGCGTCGGTGAAGAAATCGTAGGCGAACAGAACCTCGGCGCCGTCGAGTGCGTCGGCCAGTCCGGCTCGGTCGGTGTAGCGCACGGTGGCGAGCTCGGACACCGGAGCCATCCGCCCACGATCGGGCACTGCTTCGGCATGAAGCACTGTCACGACCGGTTTCGCGTTCACGTTGACACCGTATGAGCGCCTCGTATTATTGTCAACAATCTTCAAGGCTGGGGAAACCTGCAACGAAGCCGAGGGACCATATGGAACTGAACATCCCCGAATTCGAAGGTCCCCTGGCACAGCGGGGGATCGGTGTGATCGCACCGTTCGATCTTGCGCTCGAACGCGAACTGTGGCGATGGGCGCCGCTCGAGGTGAGTCTGCATCTCGCGCGCACGCCCTACGAACCGGTGCCCGTCAGCAGGGCGATGGCGGAACTGGTGTCCGAGCGACGCCACCTCATGACCGCGACTCGCGACGTGCTGCACGTCGAACCCGAAGTCGTTGCTTATCTGTGTACTTCGGGGAGCTTCATCAAGGGGGTCACCTACGAACGCACGCTGTGTGACGCCATCTGCGAGGCAGGCGCACCGTGCGCAGTGACCAGCTCGGGCGCCCTCCTCGAGGCGCTTCGCCACCTGGAGATCACCAGGCTCTCGGTCATCACACCCTACGACGCCGAACTGACCGCCCTGCTGCACGACTTCCTGTACGAGGCAGGTGTCGAGGTCGCTCGTTCCACGCATCTCGGTCTGGGTGGGGGCATCTGGAAGGTCAACTACCGAACCATCGTCGAGCACATCATGGCTGCCGATACCGACGAGGCGGAGGCGATTTTCGTCAGCTGTACCAATCTACCGACCTACGACGTGATCGCGCCTCTCGAGCGAGAGCTGGGCAAACCGGTGCTCACGGCCAACCAGTTGACGATCTGGGCGTGCCTGGGGCGGATGAAACTTCCGATGAGTGGGCCTGGGAAATGGCTGAGAGGAGTCTTCTGATGATTCACGAGCAGCGAACGGCGACAGTGGGAATCATCTACCCGGATCACGCCGCGGAAGACGATTATCCGTACGCCGCAGATCTGCTCGGTGTGGCGCTGCCCGTCGTTCACATCTACGGCACCGATCTGCACGCGGTGCCCGAACTCCTCGATCTCGGCAATCCGGAACGCCTGGCGAGCGGGGCGGCCGAGCTCGCGGATGAGCATCTCGACGCCCTCGTCTGGGCCTGCACGTCGGGAAGCTTCGTGTACGGACCGGAGGGGGCGCGTGAGCAGGTCGACCGTCTCGCTCGCGCATCGGGAGACGTACCCACCACCAGCACCAGTTTCGCCTTCACCGCGGCCCTCCACGCTCTCGGAGCGTCACAGGTCGCAGTGGCTGCGAGCTATCCGCGCGACGTCGCAGAGTTGTTCGTCGACTTTCTCGCCGCGGCCGGAATCGGTGTGGTGTCGCTGGCCGACGCCGGGATCGACACGGCTGCCGAGGTGGGAACGCTGTCGGAGGACGCTGTGATCGAGTTCGTAGAAGGCAACGATCGGCCCGAGGCCCAGGCCGTCGTGGTGCCCGACACCGCGATGCACACCCTGCGCATCCTCCCCGAACTCGAGAAGCGGATCGGCAAGCCGGTGCTCACCGCCAACCAGGTCACCGTCTGGCACGGGCTGACGCTCGCCGGATATAGAGTGGATTGCCCGGATCTGGGCTCGCTGTTCGAGGAGGAGGCCGATCATGGTGCTCGGTGATCTGCGGGATCTACGTCCGGTGACCCGGCCGTCCACGGCCGAGCTCATCGCCGAGCAGATCAGGTCGGCCATCGTCCGAGGGACACTCGTCCCCGGGGCGCAGCTGGGCGAAGCGGAGCTCGCCGCGCACTTCGAGGTCTCCCGGGGGCCACTGCGAGAAGCCATGCAGCGGTTGTTGTCCGAAGGCCTGCTCTACAGCATTCGCAACCGCGGGATCTTCGTCGCCGAACTCACCTTCGACGACGTGGTCGACATCTATCGCAGTCGCCGGGTCATCGAGGGCGGCGCGCTCGAACTTCTGCTCGACGGACGCCGTGAGCACACCTGGAGAGAACTCGGAACTGCGATCGAGGCGATGCGCGACGCCGCGCATCGTGGAGACGCCGCCGGAGTTTCGGACGGCGACCAGCGGTTCCACGAGATTCTCGTGGAAAGTGCCGGAAGTCCACGGCTCGTGCGGGCCGCACGCACGCTGCTCGTCGAGACGAGGATGTGCCTCGGCGCGTTGCAGACCACCTATCCGGATCTCCACCGGCAGGTCGACGAGCACGTCGTCCTCCGGGATGCGATCCGCTCCGGCGAAGCCGACGATGTGCGGCGCCTGCTCGCCGAACACCTGCACGACACGGTGAGTCGTCTCCGTGAGCGTCAGGACGCCGACGGAGTGATCACTTCTCGATCACGCGCGTGAGATCGCAGCGGGTGGAGTGAACGCGGACAGGGCCGTCGTTGCAATGTAGTTCGCCGCGTCCTCCTTCCTCACCCGGCCTGCAGCGACTTCGCTTGCAGCACAATGGACGATGCTGTGCAGGACCGAGACCAGCCAGCTCGGCGGGAGGTCGGTGCGGAAGACGCCTTCGGAACATCCGCGGGTGATGAGGGTGGTCACGTGAGCGAACAGGCCGTCGTGGGCGGCATGGACGTCTTCGGCGGGGAGCGCTTGTTCGGCCGCGGTGAGGAGCGCTCCGGCGTCTGCGGTGAGCGACCACGAACCCGCGACCAGCCGTCGCAGGGCTTCCCTGGGGTCGCCGGCCAGGTCGATCTGCTCAAGGGCCTGTTCGGCTTGGGCAAGTGCACGTCGCATCACCTCGGAGACAAGATCTGCGCGCGTAGGAAAGTGGCCGTAGAGCGTGACGCGGCCGATGCCGGCGGCCTTTGCGATCTCCCCGATGCTCGCGTCGGGGTCGCGGCTCAAGGAGATGCGCGCGGCGTCGAGGACGGCCTCGATGTTCCGTTCGGCATCCGCGCGCCGCTTGAGTCGCGGGGATGTCTCGTGAGTGGTCACCGGCTCCCTCTCTTGTCGAACAGTGGTGTTCAGGTTACGCTGACCGAATAACTCGAACACTACTGTTCAACTTAGGCGGAATGCCATGACGAGCCTGGATCCCACTGCCTCCGTAATGCCCGAGGATCGATCTGCGGCCGGTTACGGCCCGGTGAGGAAGGTGCTGCGCCGTTGGCCGAGCCTCGTCGCCGCGGCCCTCGCTGCCTTCGTCCTCGCCGACGGAGGCACCGATTTTCCGGCGATCCTCACAGGCGCGGCACTCGTCTACCTCGGCGCGGCTGTGCTCGGACGTCGAGGAATGGCCTGGCCACTGTTCCTGGGCACCGTCGTGATGATCGGACTGGGCAAGTTCGCCGTGACCGCCTTCGACCTGCCGATCGAGATCACCCTGCTCATGGTCGCTCTCGGCGTCGCCGGCGCCGTCTACGGACTTGCGCGTACCGCGGCCGGTCGCGCGATGATCGTCGGTCCTTCAGCCGTGGCCATGCTCGGTTTCGGTGCCGTCGCGGCGGCTGCGGTGCTTGCCACCCCTGTTCCGGCGGGAATCGTCGTCGGGCTCGGGCTCCTGGGGCACGCCGCGTGGGACTGTGCCCACTTCCGGCGTAACACCGTGGTAGCTCGTTCGCTCGCAGAGTTCTGTGGGGTGCTCGACACTCTGCTTGGCATCGCGGTCATCGTTCTGGTGGCAGTAGGCACGCTTTCCTGACTGCAGGAGCCTCGTCAGACGACCGTCGCGTCGCCGAAGGTCATCCTCAACTCCGAGATCACCGATGTCGCGAGGGCGCGCCTCGGGAGCCCCAGTTCTCGAAGTTCCTCCGCGATCGGGTGGTGCCCCAGGCGCAGTCCGGCCCCTCCGATGCGGGCGCGGACACCACTGGGATTCATCTCCCAGGTCGTGCGCCGGGTCGCGCCGTCGAGATGCGAGTACGCCGCAAACGATGCTGCGATTCCCTTGCCGCATAACGGAACACCCGACGCTACGGTCAATTCGGCGATCAGCTCGCCATCGGCGGACACGGACCCTCGTCGTGCGGCGCTGTGGTGGTCGGTGTCGAAATGGGCCAGTGTCTTGGGGAAACCCCAGATGCCCCGTCCCGCAGCGAGAGTGAACTCCCCGTCGACCGGCAGGCGGTGGATGAGGGCACCGGCCCCACCCGTGGCCAGGCTGCGCAGGTCCTGCAGTACCGAACCGCCGGGTCGCTCGTGGTCGCGAACGAGGAAGCACACACCGAACTCGTTGTACGGTCCGAGGTCGCCGTCGATGTAGTCGACGAACACGAGAGTGCAGATCCCGCGCCCCGGCCGGAACTGCAGAACCTCGAGCCCGGTGGGGGCGATCAACTCCTGTGCGGAGTGCGCGGGGACGGAGAACATCGCCATGAACGCCGTCGCGGTCCGCACCTGTACGGGCATTGTGACCTGCTGTCCGAGAACCAGATGCGTGCTCGACTCGCTCATTGCTGCCCTTCCGGATGGAACGCGCGTACCCGAGTAATGAGAACACGTTCCAATCCGGAAGGGAAGGAGCCGGCGCCCCCGCTTCGTGTGGATGATCAGTCGGGGGCACCCATATTCATCTCGTCGGGATGCATCCCCACGCGGGTCCCGTCGTCGAGCGTGTCGAGTTCGCTGAGGTCGAGTTCGTCGAGCTCGAAATCGAAGACGTCGATGTTCTGGCCGATGCGTTCCTCGTGCACGGATTTCGGGATCACGACGAGGCCGTTCTGCAGGTGCCAGCGGATCAGTACCTGCGCGGCCGACTTGCTGTGCCGGTCGGCGATGCGCGTGACGATCGGGTCGACGAGCAAAGTGTTCGGCTTGGAGTTCGGGCCCCAACCGGAGTTGCTCGTGCCGCCGAGCGGGCTCCACGACTCGACCGCGATGCCGTGCTCGGATGCAAATCGGCGGATCTCGGTCTGGGGAAGGTGCGGATGCAGTTCCACCTGGTCGACGGCCGGTAGCATCCCGCCGCGATCGATGAGCAATTGCAGATGGTGCGGTTCGAAGTTGCATACTCCGATGGCCTTCGCGCGGCCCGACTCGGCGATCTTCTCGAGCGCGTCCCAGGTACGCAGGATCCGTTCGCGGTCCTGCAACGGCCAGTGGATCAGGTACAGGTCGACATAGTCGGTGCCCAGCTTCTTCAGGCTCGCATCGAACGCCTTCAGTGCGGGCTCGTACCCCTGGTCGGAGTTCCACAGCTTGGTGGTGACGAAGATGTTCTCGCGCGGCACCGACGACGCGGCGAGAGCACGACCGACGCCTTCCTCGTTGCCGTAGGCCGCGGCCGTGTCGATATGCCGATAGCCGGCCTCGTCGATGGCATACCGGACGGCGCGTTCGGTCTCGTCGTTGGTGGCCTGCCAGACTCCCAGGCCCAGCTGCGGGATCGTCGTTCCGGAGTTCAGCGTGATATCGGGAGTTGTCATCCGTCCAGGCTAACCGCGGCATCGGCCCGGCACACGGAAGCGCGCGACCGTCGCACCGCGCTGTACTGCGGCTCGGTCACCCACCGGGACCGTGGCGTGAATGCTCTACGTCCCCGCCACGACGATGCGGCGGGGACGTAGAGAGAGCTGAGCCGAGGGGCCGGGAAGCGGCACCTAGCGGAGAGTGCGGTCGGTGACGCGGTCGCTGCTTCCCGCGGTGCGGAAGGCCGTATCGACGGCATCGACCATTGCTCAGGCCGTCACGGCCGCCAGGTATTCGCGAGGTTGTCCGAACAACTGGGCGCTGCCGTGCGCTCGCTTGAAGAACAACTGCGCGTCGTGCTCCCACGTGATCGCGATACCGCCGTGCAATTGGACGGCCTCCGACGCGACGTGGCGCAGCGCCTCGGAACAGTAGATCTTCGCGGCGTATGCATCCTGCGGATCCTGTGACAGCACCGCCGCATACGACATCGAACGGGCCGTCTCCACCTGTGCGTACATGTCGGCCATTCGATGCTTGAGCGCCTGGAACGAGCCGATCGCACGCCCGAACTGCTTGCGGTTCTTCGCATACTCGACTGTCAGGTCGAGGGCAGCCTGTGCCGCACCGACCTGCTCGGCCGACACCGCGACGATTGCGGCGACGCGGAGCCGCTCGAGAAGATCAGGGGAGGACGGGATGCGGGTGGCGGTCACCGCCGAGAACGTCACCTCGGCGAGTGTGCGCGTCGGATCCATCGTCGGAACCCGGCGTCGCGTTATCCCGTCCGCGGCCGGATCGACCTCGAACAGTGCGACATCGTCGCCGTCGCGCGCCAGTACGAGCAGTGTCGAGGCCACGTCGCCGCCGAGCACATAGTGGGCAGTACCCGTGAGGACGTCCCCATCGGCGACGACTCCAGGCTTGTCCCAGCCGAATTCGGATGCCCAGCAGACCGCGACGATCTCGCCTGCGGCGATACCCGGCAACAGGCGCGCGGCAGCATCGGTGTTCCCGGACAGCAACAGCGTCTGGGCCGCCAGCACAGCCGAACCGAGGAACGGCGTGGGTGCCAGGGTCCGGCCGAGCTCCTCGAGGACGACGTGGGTCTCGGCTGCAGACGCACCGATGCCGTCGTACTCCTCCGGAATGGCCAGGGCCGCAACGCCGATCTGTTCGACGAGCATCGTCCACAGGTCGGCGTCGTATCCGTTCTCGGACGCGATCGCACCGCGAACCGCCGACGAATCTGCGTGCTTGGCGAGAAGGGTGCGCACCGACTCCCGCAGGGCGGCGCGTTCCTCGGTCTCGAAGGTCATGATGTTGCTCCGGCCTTCTCGTTCTCCGCCGCTTCGAGAGCCTCGACGACCCGCGCGCGGTGTGCGTCGGGCGTGCCCCACGCGGTCACCAGCGCGCGAACCTTCGTGATCCACAGCGACAGGTCGTACTCCTGGGTATATCCGATGGCACCGTGCACCTGCAGTGCGGTGCGGGCGGCAAGGTACGCGGCGTCACCGCACGCGACCTTGGCAGCCGAGATGTCCCGCGACGCGGTGGGGAGTCCATCGCGCACTGCGAGGGCAGCGGCGTGCAGCAACGGCCGAGCCATCTCGAGAGCGACCGCGACCTCCGCGCAGTGGTGCTTCACGGCCTGGAAGGAGCCGATCGCCCGTCCGAACTGCTTCCGCTGCTGCGCGTACTCGACCGTGGTGTCGAGCAACGTCCGGCCGAGACCCTGCAGCTGGGCGGCAGCGGCGAGCACGCCGATGTCGAATGCCGCCGCGGTGTCGGCAGAGCCGAGATGCTCGTCTGCCGAGAGCGGGAAGAGCCGACGTGACCGGTCGACCGATTCGCGCGCCTCACCCGTCGCGCCCGTCGACACGTTTCCGTCCGCGACGTGCAGGACGAGATCGGCGACGTGTGCGTCCGTGGCGTAGGGAACGTGGGGGAGCAGCGCGACCGTGGCGAGGGAACCGGCAGCGAGCGGTGCGAGCCGCTCCGGAGCAACGGCGGCGAGCAGAGCCGGAACCACAGCGACGGTCTCGACGACCGGGCCGGGTACGGCGTGGCGGCCGAGCTGTTCGACGGCGACGACGAGGTCGACCGCATCGGCGCCGAGGCCGTCGTGCTCCTCGGCCACGAGCAGGCCGTTGACACCGGTCTCGGCGAGCCGCTGCCACACCTGGAGGCCCGGAGCCGTGTCGCCGCTGTTCCAGGCGCGGATCACGAAAGGCATGTCCGACTTGGTCAGCAGGGCGTCGATACTGGACGCAAAGTCCTCATGGGACTCGTCGAGTGCGAATCTCATCGGTCACCCCTCGGGAGGCCGAGCAGGCGCTCGGCGATGACGTTCTTCTGGATTTCGTTGGTGCCGGCGTAGATCGGTCCCGACAATGAGAACAGGTAGCCGTCCGTCCAGCGGTCGACGATCTCGGCGTCGGGGCCTTGAAGGTCGAGTGCCGTCTCGTGGGCGGCGATGTCCCAGTCGGACCAGAACACCTTGTTGATGGACGACTCGGCGCCCAGCTGCCCGCCGTTGCGCAGACGCGTCACGGTCGCCCAGGTCGACAGTTCGTAGGCACGGGCACCGATCCAGGCATCCGCGACGCGGTTGCGGAGGGTGGTGTCGCCGTGGAGTGCGGAGTCGCGGTATGCGCTCAGCAGCCGATCGGTGGTCGCGAGGAAGCGACCCGGCGCGCGCAGCGACAGGCCCCGCTCGTTGGACGCGGTGCTCATCGCGACGCGCCACCCCTCGTTCACACCGCCGATGACGCCGGACTCGCCGGGCTTGTCGGGGTCGTCGGGAACAAAGACGTCCTCGAGGAAGATCTCCGCGAAACCGGGTTCGCCGTCGAGCTGCGGGATGGGGCGGACAGTGACCCCCTCGGCACGCAGGTCGAACATGAAGTACGTGATTCCCTTGTGGCGCTGGGCCTCCGGATCGGATCGGAACAATCCGAAGCCCATATCGGCGTAGGACGCGCGTGAGCTCCACGTCTTCTGGCCGTTGAGCAACCAGCCACCGTCCACCTTCGTGGCGGTCGAGCGCAACGAAGCGAGGTCCGAACCGGCTTCGGGTTCCGACCACGCCTGCGCCCAGATGTCGTCGGCGCGTGCCATGCGGGGCATGATGCGTGCGAGCTGCTCGGGGTGCGCGTGCTCGAAGAGCGTGGGGGCGAGCAGGAAGATCCCGTTCTGGCTCACGCGTCCCGGTGCGCCGGCACGGTAGTACTCCTCCTCGAACACCACCCACTGCTCGAGCGTCGCGTCGCGACCTCCGAGTTCCTCGGGCCACGAGACGACGGACAGTCGTGCGTCGGCCAGTCGCCGCTCCCACTCGCGGTGCTGTTCGAAGCCTTCCGCGGTGTCCATCGACTTCAGCGGTGTGCTCGGAATGTTCGCCTCGAGGAAGGCGCGCACTTCGTCGCGGAATGCGACAGTGGCGTCGTCGAGTTCGAGATTCACTACTTGGACCCTTCCTGGACCGGTCGCGCGCTCGCGGCCATCGACTTGGCGTTCATGCCGCCGAGGGAGTCGGTGCCGACCTCGGCGTTGTAGGAGTGAGCAAAATGGTGCAGACCGAAGACCGAGTCCATGCCGTTACGCATGCCCATCTGGTCCTCGCACTGATTGACCGCGCGCTTGGTCAGCGCCAGGCCGAAGCGCGGCATCTCCGCGATGCGGGCGGCGAGGGCGAGGGTCTCGGACTCGAGCTCCTCGCGCGGGACCACACGGTTGACCATGCCCACCTCGTAGGCACGCTGCGCGGAGAAACGGTCGCCGGTGTAGAGGATCTCCTTCGCGAACCGAGTGCCGAGAACCCACGGGTGTGCGAAGTACTCGACGCCGGGGATGCCCATGCGCACGACGGGATCGGAGAAGAACGCATCTTCGGAGGCGACGATGAGGTCGCACACCCACGCGAGCATCAGCCCACCTGCGATGCAGGCGCCCTGCACCGAGGCGATGGTGGGCTTGGGGATCTCACGCCAACGGCGGCACATCCCCAGGTACACCTCCATCTCGCGGGCGTAGCGCTGGTCGCCGCCTTCCTTGTCGACGTGGTCCCACCACATGACGGCCTTGTTGTCGTAGTGCACGTGGTGATCGCGGCCCGGGGTACCCAGATCGTGTCCGGCCGAGAAGTGCTTGCCGTTGCCGGCCAGCACGATCACCTTCACTTCGTCGTCCTCGACCGCCTTCTCGAAGGCCGCATCGAGTGCGTAGGTCATGACCGAGTTCTGAGCGTTGCGGTAGTCGGGGCGGTTCAGGGTGACGATCGCGACACCGTCGCGCACCTCATAGGTGACGACGTCGGGTTCGAACGGGACGGTCATGACTTCTCCTCACGCAGAACGTTCTTCAGTACCTTGCCGGACGGGTTTCGTGGCAGCGCGTCGACGAACCGGACCGAGCGCGGCGCCTTGAAGTTGGCGAGTTTCTCTCTGGCATACGCGATCACGTCGTCCTCGGTGAGGGAATGTCCGTCCAGCGGGACGACGAAAGCCCTCCCGACCTCGCCCATGCGCCCGTCCGGAACGCCGATCACTGCGACCTCGTGGACACCCGGCAGGCGCAGCAGCACCGCCTCGACCTCGGCGGGATACACGTTGAATCCGCCACTGATGTACATGTCCTTGAGGCGGTCGGTGATGTCGAGATAGCCACGCTCGTCCAGCACACCCACGTCGCCGGTGTGCAGCCAGCCGTCTTCGTCGATCGTGTTCGCGGTGGCCTCCGGATCGTCGAGATATCCGAGCATCACGTTGGGTCCGCGCAGGAGGATCTCGTCCTTGTCACCGATACGTACCTCGAAGTCGGCCGTAGCGCGGCCGGACGAGTTGGAGACGGTCACGGGGTCGTCGTCGATTCGGCACATCGTCGCGACCACAGCTTCGGTCTGTCCGTAAGCGGTGAGCACGGCGTCGAAGCTCAGTTCGTTCTGCATGCGTTCGACGAGGGAGACGGGAACCGGCGCGGCGCCGGTGACGGCCACGCGCAGGTTGGACAGGTCGTAGTCGCCGCGACGAGGGTGGTCGAGAATGCTCTGGTAGATCGTCGGTGCGCCCGGCAGCACGCTGATGTTCTCGCGCGCCACGATTGCCATGACCTTCTCGGTGTCGAAGACGGCCATCGGCACGACGGTGGCCCCCGCGAGCAGAGCCGCGACGAAACCGGCCTTGTACCCGAAACTGTGGAAGAACGGGTTGATGATCAGATAGTTGTCGTCGGGGGTGAGCGCAGCGCAGTCGGCCCAGGCCTGTGCCACACCGATGAGCTGGCGGTGTGCGCTGAGCACACCCTTGCTGCGCCCGGTCGTGCCCGACGTGAACAGGATGTCGCAGACGTCGTCGGGTTGTACCGAGTGCGCGCGCTCGTCTGCCTGTTCGAGCAGTGGATCCGTGGCGAGCCCGAGGAAGTCGTCCCACTCGATGACGTCTTCGTTCGGGGTGTCGTTGCCGCCCAGCGGAATTCGTACCACCGTCGGGATGGTGAGATCGGGTGCGGCCTCACGCAGGGCTGCGTACCGGTCGGTTCCGAGGAAGTCGCCGGCCACGACGAGGGCGGCGGCCCGCACCCGTTCGACTATGTCGGCGGCCTCGCTGCCGGTGTACCGGGTGTTGACCGGGACGATGACTCCGCCCGCCCAGTGCACGCCCAGTGCTGCGATCTCCCAATGGAATGTGTTGGGCGACCAGATGGCGACGCGCTCGCCGGGTTGCAGGCCGCGCGCCACGAGCGCGGCAGCGAAAACCCGGACGCGTTCGTGCAGTTGGGCGAAGGTCAACCGGGTGTCGCCGTCGACGAGGGCGTACCGGTCGGCGTGGTCGCGGGCGGCACGGATGAGGGCGGCCGGCGTGGTTCCGGGTGTTGTGTTCACGTAGCTCCCTACCTAGCAATTGCTTGGTAGGTTATCGTACAGACGTGCACGAGAGCGAGAGCCAGGACAATGCGGAGTTCGCAGCCACCGTACGCCAGTGGCTCGAAGACAATCTGACCGGCGAATTCGCCGAGATCAGAGGTAGTGGCGGACCCGGCAGCGAACACGAATTCTTCGAACAGCGGCTCGCCTGGGACCGTCATCTTGCGGCTGCCGGATGGACCTGCATCGGGTGGCCCACCGAGTACGGCGGACGCGGCGCGACGATGGATCAGCGCGTGATCTTCCACGAGGAGTACGCGAAGGCGAACGCGCCTGCGCGCGTCAATCACCTCGGTGAAGAACTGCTCGGTCCCACGCTGATCGCCTTCGGAACCGAGGAGCAGAAGAAGCGCTTCCTCCCCGGCATCCGTGATGTCACCGAGCTGTGGGCGCAGGGTTACTCGGAGCCGGGCGCCGGTTCCGACCTCGCCAATGTCTCCACCACCGCGCGGCTCGTGGGTGACAAATGGGTCATCAACGGTCAGAAGGTGTGGACCTCACTGGCGCACGTCGCGCAGTGGGCTTTCGTCGTCGCCCGCACGGAACCGGGTTCGACGCGTCACCACGGACTGAGCTTCCTGCTCGTCCCGCTCGATCAACCCGGCGTGACCGTGCGGCCCATCCAGCAGCTGACCGGTACCTCCGAGTTCAACGAGGTCTTCTTCGACGACGCCGTCACCGACGCCGACCTCGTCGTCGGTGCCCCCGGCGACGGCTGGAAGGTCGCGATGGGACTGCTGACCTTCGAGCGAGGGGTCTCCACACTCGGTCAGCAGATCGGCTTCGCCCGCGAACTCGACGGCATCGTCGACATCGCACGGAGCAACGGGGCATTCGACGACCCGCACATCCGCGAACGCATCGCTCGGGCGAGAATCGGATTGCGTGTCATGCGTTCTCACGCCCTGCGTACCCTCGGGGACGCAGATCCGGGCCAGGCTTCGGTCGCGAAGCTGCTGTGGGCGAACTGGCACCGTGATCTCGGTGAACTCGCGATGGACGTGCAGGGCGCGGTCTCGCTCGTCGGGCCCGGTCGAGATCATGCCGGGAAGCCGTCCGACATCACCGATCCAGAGCATCTCGAACTCGCGGAGTGGCAGCGTCTGTTCCTGTTCACCCGCGCCGACACCATTTACGGCGGATCCAACGAGGTCCAGCGCAACATCATCGCCGAGCGAGTGCTCGGCCTTCCCCGGGAGGCACGTCCGTGACCGCTTCAACCCAGACCACCTCGCCCCTCGCGACTCCGCCTGTCGAGACCCCCGGCCACGGCCTCCTCGCCGGTAAGAAGGTCGTCGTCACCGCTGCGGCCGGGACCGGGATCGGGTTCTCGTCCGCGCGGCGGGCACTGCTCGAGGGCGCCGACGTGCTGATCTCCGATTTCCACGAGCGCCGGCTCGGTGAGGCGGCGGACAAGCTCGCTGCGGAGTTCCCGGAGCAGCAGGTCGCGGCGATCGTGTGCGACGTCTCGTCCACCGAACAGGTCGACGCGCTCATCACCGGAGCGGCCGAGCAGCTCGGGCGGATCGACGTCCTGATCAACAACGCCGGTCTCGGGGGCGAGACCCCGGTCGTGGACATGACCGACGAGCAGTGGGATCGCGTCCTCGATATCACCCTCACCAGCACCTTCCGCGCCACCCGCGCGGCGCTGCGGTACTTCCGCTCGGTCGACCACGGCGGCGTGCTCGTCAACAACGCGTCGGTCCTCGGCTGGCGCGCGCAGCATTCGCAGGCGCACTACGCTGCCGCGAAGGCCGGTGTCATGGCACTGACCCGCTGCTCCGCGATCGAGGCTGCCGAATACGGGGTGCGGATCAATGCCGTCGCCCCCTCCATCGCACGCCACGCCTTCCTCGCGAAGGTCACCAGTGAGGAACTGCTCGATCGGCTTGCCTCCGACGAGGCGTTCGGGCGGGCTGCGGAGGTCTGGGAGGTCGCGGCGACGATTGCGATGCTCGCGAGCGACTACACCACCTACCTGACCGGCGAGGTCGTGTCGGTCTCCTCGCAGCGCGCCTGACCGCGCCCGTGTGCGGATCCGGTGGCGCCGGCAACCGGAAAAGCACACGGCAGCTTGAAAGGATGTCTCCATGACTCCAGCTCGCGACGAAGCCAACGGCAAGTCCGGGCGCCGCGCGGAACTGCTCGACATCGCAGCCGACCTGTTCGCATCGCGCGGTGTCCGGGCGACCACCGTGCGCGACATCGCCGATGCGGCCGGGATCCTCTCGGGCAGTCTCTACCACCACTTCGACTCGAAGGAGTCGATGGTCGACGAGATCCTGCGCGCCTTCCTCGACGACCTCTTCGACCGCTACCGCAAGATCGTCGGGGCCGGCCTTCCGTCCCGTGACACCCTCGCAGCGCTCGTGACGACCTCCTACGAAGCCATCGACAGGTCGCACGCGGCAGTCGCCATCTACCAGGGCGAGGCCAAGCACCTCGAAGGGGAACGCTTCGCGTACATCGCCGAACTCAACATCGAGTTCCGTGACCTGTGGGTCGGGGTGATCGAACGAGGCGTCGCCGACGGCTCGTTCCGCCCGGACGTCGACGTCGAACTCGTCTTCCGGTTCCTGCGCGATACCGTGTGGGTGGCAGTCCGCTGGTACCGGCCGGGGGGTTCGCTCAGCATCGAACAGGTTGCACAGCAATATCTCTCCATCGTTCTCGACGGACTGTCGAACCAGATTCCACCTAAGGAGCAGTAATGACCGAGGCCTACATCGTCGATGCGGTCCGCACCCCCATCGGCAAGAAGAACGGCGGCCTGTCCGGCGTGCATCCCGCCGATCTCGGCGCTCATGTCATCAAGGCGGTCGTCGAGCGCACGGGAATCGACCCGGCCGACGTCGACGACGTGGTCTTCGGCTGCGTGGACGCCATCGGAGGACAGGCCGGCAACATCGCCCGCACGTCCTGGCTCGCCGCCGGCTACCCGCAGCACGTGCCGGGTGTGACCGTCGACCGTCAGTGCGGGTCGAGCCAGCAGGCGCTGCACTTCGGTGCCCAGGCGATCCTGAGCAACACCGCCGATCTCATCATCGCCGGTGGCGTGCAGAACATGTCCCAGATCCCGATCTCCGCAGCCATGATCGTCGGGCAGCAGTACGGCTTCGACACACCCTTCGGCGGGTCGACCGGCTGGACCGAGCGGTACGGCAGTGACGAGGTCTCGCAGTTCAAGGGCGCCGAGATGATCGCCGAGAAGTGGGACATCAGCCGCGAGGAACTCGAGAAGTGGGCGCTGCAGAGCCACGAGCGTGCCAAGGCCGCCATCGCAGAGGGACGCTTCGAGAACGAGATCGTCCCGCTCGGTGACGCGACCGTCGACGAGGGCCCGCGCGAGACCAGCCTCGAGAAGATGGCCTCGCTCCAGACTCTCGTCGAGGGTGGTCGACTGACCGCCGCCGTCGCGAGCCAGATCTCCGACGGTGCGTCCGCGGTGCTGCTGGCCTCCGACGAGGCGGTGAAGAAGTACGGCCTGAAGCCGCGTGCTCGCATCCACCACCTCAGCGCTCGCGGTGACGACCCGATCTTCATGCTCACCGCGCCCATCCCGGCGACGCAGTACGCCCTGGAGAAGGCCGGGCTGACGATCGACGACATCGACCTGATCGAGATCAACGAGGCCTTCGCGCCCGTCGTTCTCGCCTGGATCAAGGAGATCGGAGCCGACCCGGCCAAGGTCAACGTCAACGGCGGCGCGATCGCCCTCGGCCATCCCCTCGGTGCGACCGGCACCAAGCTCATGGCGACGCTGCTCAACGAGCTCGAGCGCACCGGCGGTCGCTACGGTCTGCTGACGATCTGCGAGGGCGGTGGCACCGCCAACGCAACGATCATCGAACGCCTCTGACCGAGAGGCACCGGAGGTCCACGACCCGGAGGTGAACCCTACGACCCGCATGGTCGACCATGCGGGTCGGGAACACCGTTTTCGGGTTGTGGACCTCCTCGATCGTTCTACCCTCGATATATGTGCCGGAACATCACGGAGTTGCGCGGACTCGAACCGGCCGCGACCGCCGAGGAGATCGAAGCGGCCGCCCGGCAGTACGTCCGTAAGGTCAGCGGAATCCACAAACTCTCCGACGCCACGCGCGAACCCTTCGAGCAGGCGGTCGCCGAGGTTACCGCGACGACCACGCGTCTACTCGAAGCTCTTCCCGATCGTCGGCAGCCACCGCCGACGGTTCCGCCGCTGCGCCGGCCCGAGGTGCGCGCGAGGATCGCGGCGCAGGGCTGACGCGGTCGCCCGGGCCGGTATCAGATCGCCCCGAGTCCGAGGGCCCGACCACTCGCATCCACGCGCTGCCCGCCCGCAGCGAGATACGCCTCTTCGACGATCGCCGAGCAGATGGCGAACTCGTCCTCGTCGCGTGGGCCGTAGACCATGACGACGATAGGTGGGAGGACGCCGCGGCCCACCAGGCTGTGGTACTCGGCCCAGCCCGCGTCGATGAGTTTCTCTGCGAGATCCGTCGGAACGTTGACATGAAGGCTGCCGTCGGAGTGTGGATGGATGTGTCCCCACTCGCCGCCGAGGATATCGGGAATCGACGCTGGTTCCGGCGGTGTGTGGAGGAAGAACGCAACGGTGCCGGGAACAGACACCCGACTGGTGCCGCGCGTGACACCTGGCAGTGCCAGTGCGTGGTCGCGCAACCTGTCCTGCCATTCGATCGGAGCGTTCTGATCGAGCTGTGTGTGGGGATTGGTGGGAGTCGTCGTCGGTCGGTCACCGCGACGAATCGGTATGTCGAGGTCTGCGTGAGTCATTCGTGCTCCTGTCGATGGTGCTTCCACTCCAGTGTCGTCGGTCGGATGGGGCAACAGGTGGCCGGGATCGTTCCGCAACAGGCGACCGAACTGCCGCCGCAGAGAGGGGCCGGTCGGGTAGCGTCACGCAAGTCAGCAGCGTGCACGTTGTCGAGGTCCGTCGCGACACTCCGCGGATGCGCGGCGGTCCTGGTGAGGAGCAGTCATGCCCCCGGAACCGGTGTCGGACACCACGTCGCATTCCCACGCGGAGGAGCGTCCGGAAGTCGAATACCTTCGGACCGATCCCGATCTGCCGCCCGTCGGTGTCGTCGACCGCACTCCCATCTCGCCGACCGCACGCATCGTCTTCCTCGTTCTCGCAATCCTGGGTGCGTTCGCGTGGTCGATGATCGCGTTGGTGCGTGGCGAGGAGATCAACGCGGTCTGGTTCGTCATTGCCGCCGTGTGCACCTACCTGGTGGCGTACCGGTTCTATGCGAAGTTCATCGAACGCAAGATCGTGCAACCGCGCGACGACCGTGCGACTCCCGCCGAAGAACTCGAGAACGGCAAGGACTACATGCCGACGGACCGCCGGGTCCTGTTCGGTCACCATTTCGCCGCCATCGCCGGTGCCGGCCCCCTCGTCGGACCGGTCCTCGCCGCCCAGATGGGGTACCTGCCGGGCACGATCTGGATCATCGTCGGCGTCGTATTCGCCGGAGCGGTACAGGATTTCCTGGTTCTGTGGATCTCGTCGCGCCGCCGCGGACGCAGCCTCGGTCAGATGGCGCGCGAGGAACTCGGTCCTGTCGGTGGTGTCGCGGCGATCATCGCCGTTCTCGTCATCATGATCATCCTCATCGCCGTGCTGGCCCTCGTGGTCGTCAACGCCCTGGCGGAGAGCCCGTGGGGGATGTTCTCCATCGCGATGACGATCCCCATCGCCCTGTTCATGGGCGTCTATCTCCGTTATCTGCGGCCGGGCAAGGTTGCCGAGGTCTCGGGCATCGGAGTCGTGCTGCTGGTCCTCGCGATCGTCGCGGGCGGGTGGGTGGCCGAGACCGACTGGGGGGCCAACTGGTTCACGCTGTCCCCGGTGACGATCTCGTGGTTGATGATCGCCTACGGCTTCGCCGCGTCGGTATTGCCGGTGTGGCTGCTGCTCGCCCCTCGCGACTACCTCTCGACCTTCATGAAGGTCGGTACGATCGCCCTGCTCGCCGTCGGAATCCTCGTAGCGCGGCCGACTCTGGAGATGCCCGACATCACGTCGTTCGCGATCGACGGCGACGGTCCGGCCTTCGCGGGATCGTTGTTCCCGTTCCTGTTCATCACCATCGCGTGCGGAGCCCTTTCGGGATTCCACGCGCTGATCTCCTCGGGCACCACCCCGAAACTGCTCGAGAAGGAGAAGCAGACACGACTGATCGGCTACGGCGGCATGCTCACCGAGTCGTTCGTCGCGATCATGGCACTGGTCACCGCGTGCATCATCGACCAGCACCTCTATTTCGTTCTCAACGCACCGACCGCTCTCACCGGCGGCACACCGGAGACCGCCGCGGAATACGTCAACGGTCTCGGGCTGGGTTCGCCCGACATCACGCCCGAGCAGATCACCGGGGCGGCTACCGCTGTGGGGGAGGAGTCGATCATCTCCCGCACGGGTGGTGCGCCGACGCTCGCCTTCGGCATGTCGCAGGTACTGAGCGACCTGTTCGGCGGCGACAGCCTGAAGTCGTTCTGGTATCACTTCGCGATCATGTTCGAGGCGCTGTTCATCCTCACCACGGTGGACGCCGGAACGCGCGTCGCGCGGTTCATGCTGTCGGATTCGCTCGGTAACTTCGGAGGCGCGGCGCGCAGGTTCAAGGATCCCTCGTGGCGTCCCGGTGCCTGGTTTTGCTCGTTCGTGGTGGTCGCCGCATGGGGCGCCATCCTCCTGATGGGTGTCACCGACCCCCTGGGTGGCATCAACACCCTCTTCCCCCTGTTCGGCATCGCCAACCAGTTGCTCGCGGCGATCGCATTGACGGTCGTGCTGACGATCGTCGTGAAGAAGGGGCTGGTGAAGTGGGCTTGGATACCCGGCGTGCCGCTGGCGTGGGATCTCGTCGTGACGATGACAGCCTCGTGGCAGAAGATTTTCTCCGGTGACCGTGCCGTCGGCTACTGGGCGCAGCACCGGGCATTCGTCGACGCGAAGAACAGCGGCGCGACGAGTTTCGGTTCCGCGAAGACCGTGGACGAGATGGACGCGGTCATCCGCAACACGTTCATCCAGGGCACCTTGTCGATCGTGTTCGCGGTGCTCGTCCTCATCGTGGTCGCGGCCGGAGTGGTGGTGTGCATCAGGTCGATCCGGGCGGGCGGTATGCCTACCACCGAGACACCCGACGTGCCGTCGAAGATATTCGCACCGGCGGGATTCGTGCCGACCCCTGTCGAGCGTGAACTGCAGAAGGAATGGGACGAGTTGATCGCGTCCGGCAAGGTCCGTGCACCCGGTGCTGCTCGTACCGCCCACGCGGACGGAGGACGCTCGTGATCACTGCACTGCGACGTGCATGGTGGTGGATCGGTGCTTTCATGGGCGATCACGACTATGCGAGATACGTCGAACTGCATCGACGACTGCATCCCGATCGGCCGCCGATGAGTGAACGCGACTACTGGCGGGAACGGCATGCTGCGGCGGATGCGAATCCGGGGAGTCGGTGCTGTTGAGCGGGGAGGGCGAAGCCATGCCGCAGTACCGGTCGATTCGCGTCGAGAAACGGAATCGGGTGACGACCGTGATCATGGCCCGTCCCGAACGTCGCAACTCGGTCGACGGCCCGATGGCTGCCGAACTCGCCAACGCCTTCGAGGCATTCGACGCCGATGTCGACGCCGATGTCGCCGTACTTCATGGTGAGGGCGGAACATTCTGTGCGGGAGCAGATCTCAAGGCGATCGGAACCGATCGGCAGAACCTGCTGAGCGAGGACGGTCACGGGCCGATGGGGCCGACACGACTGGCGCTCTCCAAGCCCGTGATCGCGGCGGTGGAAGGCTACGCGGTTGCGGGCGGACTGGAACTGGCGATCTGGTGCGACTTGCGAGTCGTCTCCGCCGATGCGGTGTTCGGTGTCTTCTGCCGACGGTGGGGGGTGCCGCTGATCGACGGTGGCACCGTCCGGCTTCCCCGCCTGATCGGCACGGGCCGGGCCATGGACATGATCCTGACCGGCCGGCCGGTGGAGGCGGCCGAAGCCCTCGACTTCGGATTGGCCAACCGCGTGGTCCCACCCGGGACCACCCGTGAGGCCGCCGAACGTCTGGCGGCAGAGATCACCGCGTTCCCGCAGACCTGTATGCGCAACGACCGCCGATCGGTCTACGAACAGTTCGGTCGCACCGAAGCAGAGGCCCTCGCCTTCGAGTACGCCGTCGGCATGGAATCCCTTGCCGGTGACGCCGTCGGAGGCGCTGCACGGTTCGCTTCGGGTGAGGGCCGGCACGGCTCGTTCTCCTGATCGATTTCTCGCCGCCTTGTTCGCTCACCACCGTTGTCGTGGTGGAGGAGTAGACAGCGATCGCATGGGGTACAGGTGTCTTCGGCGGCAGCGGTACCTCGTCGCCACTCCGGGCCGGTGCAGCCCCGGTGTGGCGCGGCGGGTCTCTGCTCCGTCTCGATCCCGGTGTCTGGCCGCTCGGGGTACCGATTCACGTGCCGCGCCGGCCTGATCGTTCCGAGGAGTTGTCATGGCTGCTTTCCCCACCTCCCGCGCCGCCGGTCCGGCCGCGCACACGGTCACCTCGAAGGACTTCGAAGCGGTCGTGCACGCATTGACCGGACACGCACCGACCGTCGACGACCTCGCTGCTGTGCAAGAACTTCTCGAAGCGCCGGTGTCCCGGCGTCACTCCTCGACAGGGTGACAGGGCGGGGCGCAGGCGACCGTGTGTACCGGTGATCGGCCGGCAGACGACAATTTCGCTCACAATGCCGCGTCCGATATTTGCGCGGAGTAGCGTCGCTCCCGGAACCGCGGGAGGCATCGTGAACGAACCAGAATCTGTTCCCGGTAGGGCCTGGCCGAGTTTGCGGGCGAGCGACTGGAGCGCGACGCGGGACACCCTGCACATGTGGCTCCAGATCGTCGGAAAAGTCCGACTGGCCCACGCGCCGATGATCAACCACTGGTGGCAGACCACTCTCTATGTCACTCCGCGAGGGCTGGGCACCTCTTCGATCCCTTACCGGCATTCCGTCTTCGACGCGGAGTTCGACTTCTTCGAGCACATCCTGCGCATCCGCTCGAGCGACGGTCGGAGCCGCTCGGTCCCGCTCGTCGCACAAACGGTGGCGGAGTTCTACTCCCGGACGCTGGGGGCTCTGGAAGAACTGGGTATCCGAACCCGGATTCAGGGTGCACCCAACGAGGTCGATCCGGCGATCCCGTTCGCACGGGATCACGAGCACAACACGTACGACGCCGAGGCGGCGCACCTGTTCTGGCGGCAACTGGTGGAAGCCGACCGCGTACTGCAGCAGTTCCGAGGTGACTTTCTCGGCAAGGTCAGCCCGGTGCACTTCTTCTGGGGAGCGATGGACCTTGCCTGCACCCGATTCTCCGGACGTCCTGCGCCGCCCCACCCGGGAGGTATCCCCAACTGCCCCGACCGGGTGATGACCGAGGCCTACTCGCACGAACTGAGCAGTTGTGGATTCTGGCCCGGCGGTGCAGACGAAGGGGCGTTCTATTCCTACGCTTATCCTGCACCCGACGGTTTCTCCGAGCATCCGGTGCGTCCGGACGCGGCGTACTATTCCGCCGATCTCGGAGAATTTCTGTTGCCGTACGAGGCCGTCCGCACTGCGGCCGACCCGGATGCCGAAGTGCTGCAGTTCCTCCGCAGCACCTACGAGGCCGCTGCCGAGCTGGGCGGCTGGGACCGGAATTCTCTCGAGCGGAGCCACGCCGGCTAGCGCGACCGTCCTAACGCACGACAGGGATCGTCACGTAACTCGGCGAGGCGGCGTTCAACTCGAGATGCTGCGGCCTCAGACCGCTCTCGTGCAGCATCGGACCGAGCGGTAGCGAGCGCGGGACGCTCGAGGCGTACACGTCCACCCGGATCCGATGCCCCGGCTGCAGGACTGCCTCGGTGGGAAGGGTGCTGATGTCGAGGCCGGTCGGCTGCCCCGGGACGATCGGCTGCCGTGTCTCGAGGGTGAGCACCGGCTGTGCCTGTGCATAGTCGCCCTCTGCGGTGAACGTACTCTTCGAATCGTCGATCGCACGCAGGGACGACACCAGTGAGCCTGTCGTGAGCACGGTCGAACGCCCGTCCGGGGAGACGTCGTTGACCGAGACCGACCAGAACCCGTCGGTGGCGTCGAGGACGGTCTCGAGGTGGATGTTGACCGGTCCCGAGAGCACGGTCGGTTCGGTGACCGGCTCGCTCGTGAAGGTGAGTCCTTCGGCTTCGTTGAAACGCGCGTCCTGCGTGCACCCTGCACCCAGCAGAACTGCGATGCCGGCGGTGCCCTGCGCAGCTTCACGGGAGCAGAATCCGCGCAGTCCCGGAGCGACGGTGAGCCGTTGCGCGGCCTCGGGTGCCGACGTCGAAAGCGTTCCGTCGTGGAGCGCATGTCCTGCGGTTCCGCTCGGCGCAGGAGACAGGAAAAGCTTGTCGTGGTGGACGGCGCTGCGCGGGAATTCGCCGGTGGTGATCCAGCCACCGCCCTGCTGCAGAAGGGTGACCGGGCCGTACTCGTCGATGCCGTTGTCGACGTCCTGGAGCCAGCGGTCGAACCAGGCACGCTGCAGGGCCGCTGTGGTGGGCGGGTGTCCCGGTGTGCCGAAACCTGAACCGAGAACTGCGTGGTATCCGTCTCCCATCACCAGTTGTTTGCGGCCGGGTTCGACGGGGATCCGGTTGTAGATGTCGGGCTCGCTGTTGGCGAAGATGTCGTGCCAGTTGCCGAACACGAAGGTGGGTACGTCGATCGACTCGAGCCGCGCCTGTCGATCCTGGTAGAACGGCCCGTCCTGCGCGACCTCGAGAGCTCCGGGGGAGACGCCGTCCACGCTCGGAGCGGTGAGGACCTCGAAGAGCTCGGGGAGCTTGGTGGCAGGATCGGCAAGCCGGTCCTGCAGCCATCGATCGTCGAACCGGCCCTGGAGCAGAGCCTCCATGTCGGGAATCCACTTGAGGCCGTTGACGAGGGCGAGCCAGGCCGGCATGAACCCGACTCCGACCGCTCCACCGGTGCCGACGATGTCGCGCAGGAGGTCGTTGCCGGGTTCGACGGCGAAGACCGCGTCGAGGGCTTCGGGCCGGAGTCCGGCGGCCTGGATCTGATTGATCGCAGAGTACGAGACGCCGGTCGTCCCGACACGTCCGTTCGACCACGGTTGTTTTGCGGCCCAGTCGATGACCTCGACGGTGTCCTGTTGCTCGCGCGGACCGAGTACATCCCACTGCCCGTGGGAGAAGCCGGTGCCTCGCACGTCGACGATGACCTGCGTGTAGCCGTTCTGCACGAGATCCCGGTTGAGACCGAATACGCGTCCGAGTTGCGATGCCGGAGCGGCGAGTTCGGTGATTCCGTCGAAGGGGGCACCGAAGTTCAGGATGGATCCGAGTTCGTCCAGGAGCGGGGCGAACTGCGGGTCCTCCATCGCCACGGATGCCAGTGTGGACAGCAGCTTGGTGTACGGGGTGAGGCCGAGTACGACGGGGGTGGGCTCGTCGATCGGGCTGCCGTCGGCATGCGCGGGGCGGAAGACGTTGGCTCGGAGAACCGTACCGTCGCTGACGGTGATGGGGACGTCCCACTCGACGGCGGTGTTCGGGTAGGCGTCGGGAGCGTCGACGACGCTCTGCCAGGAGACGCCGGAGGCACCACCGGTGGGATCGGCGGTCGCCGGTCCTGCGGATGTGATGGTGCAGGCGGCCATTGCCGCCACGACGAATGCGACCGTGCGTGGTCTCACCGGGCCCCCATGCCTGCGGTAAACAGTTCTGCGCACGTTAACGTGCGGGCGACGGATCCGTCAACGACCGGAGTCCGTCGGGTCGAACCGGCGTTGTTGTCGATCCCTTCCGGGATGAACGACGACAACGCCGGTTTCGATCGCGGGAACTATCCGGAGCCGGCCGTCCAGAGTTCCTCCGGCAGGGGCGAACCCAAGGCATACATCCGGACTCCGTGGATTTCGGAACTGTGGATCACCGAGGGGGCCGCCCGCACGTACCAGATGCCGACGTCGAGGTCGGCGAGTCGCTGCTGGACCGTGGTGTAGGCCTCGACCCGCTCGTCCGGTGAGGTCGCCAGTCGGCCTGCTTCGAGGGCGGCGTCCAGTTCGGGGTCTGCGATACCTGCGACATTTCCCGACGACCCCGAATGGAACTGGTGCCACAGCGTGGTGTGCGGTTCCTGCACGTCGGCCGACCAGATGGTCGCGTCGAAGTCTCGCGCCGCGTACCGGGGCATGAAGGCCGCGTAGTCGAGTACCTCGACATTCACCTCGACATTGTCGTACGCAGCGAGTTGCGCCTGAACCGTCTCGGCGACCGTTCGGATCTCGACGAGAGAGGTGGCCAGGAAGGTGAACTTCACCGGCTTTCCCTCGGCCGCGAGTTCGTCGAAGAGGCGCTGTGCTTCCTCTGGATCGTGGCGCTGTAACGGTATGTCCGCGAAGAACGGCGACGACTCCTGGAACAGAGTGTCCGGCACTTCGCCGTTTCCTTCGAAGACCGCGCTGTTTATGCCGTCGAGCTGTACGGCAGCGGCCACGGCCTTTCGTGCTCTGAGGTCGTCGAACGGTGCCCGGCGGGCGTTGAGGGCGATGTACTGTCCACCGCCTTCCGGAACGATCTGCGTCGGGAACCCGGCCTGCTCAGCGCGTGTCAACGCCGACCAGCTCGACTCCGCGACCAGATCCACTGCGCCACTGGCGAGCACGTTCGTGCGCTGATTGACGTCGCTGACGGTGATCAACGTGATGTTGTCCAGGTAGGGTCGCGGTGCGTCCCAGTAGTCAGGATTCCGTTCGAGTTCCATACGGTCCTGGCGTGCCCACTCGGTCAGGACGAAGGGGCCGGCGCCGATCGGTTCGGCATTGAACGCTTCGGGGCCCTTCGCGAGGGCGGTGGGGGAAGCGATCCAGTTCAGGGAGCTCGACGTGATCGCGTGTGCGAAATGAGGATTCGGCGAGCGCATGATGATCATCAGGGTGGTATCGTCCACGACTTCGGTGGATGCGATCTGCGACGCCTGTGCGAGCGCGTTCGACGCGACGGCCGGGTCCCGGTGTCGATTCCAGTTGAATGCCACCGCCTCCGCGTCGAGCGGAGTTCCGTCCGAGAAGACGAGATCCGGCCGGAGAGTCAACGTGAACGTGGCGCCGCCATCGGTGGTCGAGAAGCCGGTGGCGAGTTTGTGTTCCACCTCGAGTGTTGCCGGGTCGTCGACCATCAGTGTTCCGAACAACGCGTTGCCCAGCATCGCCTGCCCGACCCAATTGTTGGCGAGGACGGCCGGGTCGAGGGTGACGGGCTCGCGAACCTGGACGAGCCGCGCGGATCCGCCGACCACCGGGTCGCCGACGAACTCGGCCGCGGCGGAGCCCGAGGCCGCACCGGAACCCCCGCAGGCGGTGATGAGGAGCAGCGCCGAGCACAACGCGACGAGCGCGGGACAGAACGATCTCCGTCGACTCATATGGGTCCTTCCTGTGATCCGTGAACCGGACAGCCCTCGTCTACGCCCGGCAGGGCGTCGGTGGGACAGGTCCGCTGCTCGGAATTCTTACTCTCGGTTTTGGAGAGTACTGTTCTCATCGTCATATGGGAATGCGGCCGCGGAGGTGCATCATGCGGATCGGACTCACGGGCGGCGCGTCGTCCACGGACAGAATCGTGCGGCAGGCACGGAAAGCGGAGGCGGACGGCTTCACGTCGTTGTGGTTCGCGAGCACGGTTGCGGGCGATCCGCTGGCGGCCCTCGCGGTGGCCGGTCGCGAGACCGCCTCGATCGAACTCGGCACCGCCGTGCTCCAGACCTTCCCGTGCCACCCGCTGCTCCAGGCGAATCGGGCCGCGGCGGTGGCGGAAGCGATGGGACGACCCGGTTTCACCCTCGGTCTCGGCCCGTCGCACGAGAGCGTGATCCGGGAGGTGTACGGACTGTCGTACGACACTCCCGGCCGGAACACCGAAGAGTACATCCGGATCGTCACCGCTCTGCTGCATGGTGAGGACGTCGACTTCCGGGGCGGCGCCTGGTCCGTCCGCAGCGAGGGACGGATGGTTGCCGCCGCACACGAGGTGCCGGTCCTGCTGTCCGCCATGTCCCCGCGGATGCTGCGAGTCGCGGGTCGGTACGCAGACGGGACGGTTCTGTGGATGGCGTCGCCTAAGGTGATCGAGTCGCGGATCTCTCCTGCGATCCGCGCGGCCGCCGAGCGTTCCGGCCGGCCGGAACCGCGCATCGTGGCCGGCCTGCCCGTCGCCGTGCACGACGACGTGGATGCGGCCCGCGAGGCCGTCGCAGCGACCGCGACCTCCTATGCCGGGATGCCGAGCTACCGGCGTGTCCTGGAGGAAGGGGGCGCGAGCAGTCCGGCGGACATCGCGATCGTCGGAGACGAGGAATCGGTTCGCCGGCAACTGCAGGGATTACTCGATGCCGGCGCCACCGACATCTGGGCGGCGATCGTGCCCGTCGATGACGAACCTCGTGCGTCGATCCACCGCACCAGGGCTCTCCTGAGCGCGCTCACCGCCGAATAATGCTTGCCGGAAACGAACGAGACCGGTGTCGTTGTCGGTTCTTCGCGAATATCCGACAACGACACCGGTCTCGATTCGGAGACGACTAGGCGGACGACTCCGTCCGGCGCAGGGCCGAGAGGGCGTCGATGCGCTCGACGGCCTCCGCCACGATCCGGTCGATCAGTTCCTGGCAGGTCGGCAGGTCGTCGAGCATGCCGACGACCTGGCCGGAGGCGAGGACACCGGCTTCGGTGTTGCCTTCGACGAGGCCGGCCTTGAGGAGCATCGGCGTATTGGCGGCCATGATGATCTGCTGCCACGTGCGGTCGCTCGCCTTCTTCATGGCGAGACCATCCTTGACGAGCGTCGACCACTTCATGCCGGTCATCGCCTTGAACTTCGTCGCATTGCGTGCAGCGGCGACCAATCCCTTGACGTAGCTCGACTTCTCGAGGCTGTTCACCAGCTCGGTGTTGAGCACTCGATGCGGCATGCCGTCGACCTTGAGCGACACCGTGGTGTCCTGCAGGCCGCGAGCGAGGTACTGCTGTTTCACCGAGTCGGGGACCGCGCTGTCGCTGGTGAGCAGGAAACGCGTACCCATCGCGACGCCGGCCGCGCCGTACGACAGCGCCGCGGCGAGACCGCGTCCGTCGAAGAATCCGCCGGCGGCGATCACAGGGATGTCGACGGCGTCGAGCACGCTGGGCAGAAGCAAGGTCGTCGCGACCGGACCGGTGTGGCCACCACCTTCACCGCCCTGAACGATCACCGCGTCGGCGCCCCACGAGGCGACCTTCACGGCGTGCTTCGCCGCACCGATCGACGGCACCACGACGACGCCGTGATCCTTGAGTTTGGCGATCAGTTCCTTCTTGGGGGCGAGAGCGAACGACGCGACCTTCACACCCTCGCGGATGAGCAGGTCGATGCGCTCGCCCGCGTCCGAGGCGTCGGCGCGCATGTTGACACCGAACGGCTTGTCGGTGAGCGACTTCGTCTTCGCCACCGCGGCTTCGAGTTCCGGGTAGGTCATCGTCGCCGATGCGAGGATGCCGAGGCCGCCGGCATTGGAGGTTGCGGCGGTCAGGCGAGGACCGGAGACCCACCCCATGCCGGTCTGGACGATGGGGTGCTCGATGCCGACGAGTTCCGTCAGCGGGGTACGCAGGACGCTCACAGCGAGACCTCACGGTCGCGGAAGCTCTTGGGATCGATGACGTCGCGGATCAGACGCAGCTCTTCGGCAGTGGGCTCGCGGGTCACGCCCGCTTCGTCCAGGCCGGCGACCTCGAACGAGGTGTTCTCGGCGACGGTGGCCGCCTCGACTCCCGGATGCAGTGTGAGCGCACGGAAGCTGTGGTCCGGGCCGCCGAAGTCGAAGACACCGAGATTGGTGACGACACGTGCGATGTCGAGGAACCGGAACGCCGGGTTCTCGGGATCGACCTTGTCGTAGCCGACACCGGAGACGATGTCGACCTGGTCGACGAACACCCGTGCGGAGTGCTTACCGACCCAGTAGCTGGTCGCATGGTTGATGGTGTTGCCGGGAGCTCCGCGGACACCGAACATCTGGCGCTTCGGCTGCTGGAGCGGTCCGAAGGCCGACAGGTTCTGGTTGCCGTAGCGATCGATCTGGTTGGCGCCCATCACGACATGGCGACGACCCGAGGCGACGACGTCGAACACCTTGCGGAACGGCATCCATCCTTCGACCGGCGCCTTCGCTCCGAGTGCGGGGACGTCGGCAAGGATGAGTGCTTCACCATCGGTGATCAGAAGGTCGGGCTCGGTGGTGAGCTTGGCCAGTCGCGCCCCGATCTGCGGAAGCGTCGCCATCGGGCTCGCCATGATCTCGCCGGCACCCGAGAAGATGTCGGCGCATGCGATCGCGCAATACTCGGCGCGGGTCACGGTTTCGGTGGTGGTCATGCCTGCTCCTGTGCGAACTTCTGGACTGCGGCCTGGTAGTCGTCCTCGCTGCCCGAGAGGAAGCGATCGACGAACGCCTTCCATGTCTCGGGATCCTTGGCGGCCTCGGCGTAGTGACGCTGGAACTTCTCGTCGCGGCCGTAGCTGTCGCCGGCAAGGGTGAAGTGAGCGCCGTTGGGAGCTTCGACAACGCCGTCGACCATCATGCGGTTGAGCAGGAGCTGCTGCAGCGGAACTTCTTTCACGAGCTGCTCGGTTTCGACGATCTTCTCGACCGACACGTAGCGACGTTCGGCCGCCATGCAGTAGAGATCGTCGAAGTAGGGGTCGACGCCCTGGTAACCGGCGTTGCCGTGCTTGTCACCGATGTTCAGGTGCACGAACGACGCGTCGAGGTTCAGTGCGGGCATGGCGATCAGCGTCTCCGTGCCGTCCGGACCGGGGTAGGGCGAGGTGACGGTCTTCAGTTCGCCGTCCCAGAAGTCGGGGACGGCCGAGCCCAGGCCGGCCCGGATCGGCAGGAACGGCAGTCGCGCGGCGGCTGCCTCGAGACCGCACTTGACCATTCCCTCGTCCATCTCACGGGCGATGATCTCGCCGTTGGTGCGGGCCTTGGCGAACCACGGGTCGTAGAACGGCGCCGAGTCGAGGGAGACGAAGCCGTAGTACGCCTTCTTGACCTTGCCGGCCGAGCAGAGCAGGCCGAGGTCGGGACCGCCGTAGGTCACGACGGTGAGATCGGTGATGTCCGACCGCAGGATGGCGCGGACGAATGCCATCGGCTTCCGGCGCGAACCCCAGCCACCGAGGCCGATGGTCATTCCGCTGCGCAGCTCGCCGACCACGTCGTCGAGCGACATTCTCTTGTCACGCATGGTTTTTCGAACTCCTGGTGGTATGGGCGTCAGCTGTTGCTGCGCGGCTTTCCGGTCGCGACGAATTCGTCGCGGTGCTCGTCGGCGATGCCGGCGAGATTCAGCTCGAAGGTGAAGCCCTGCTCGAGGCGGTAGCTCGTCTTCACGTCGACCGGGTCGATGCGGTTGATCGCTTCCTTGGCACGGCGGATGACGCGCGTGTCCTTTGCGGCGATCATCTCGGCGATCTCCCGTGCGGTGGCGTCGAGCTCGCTGCGCGGGACGACCTTGTACACCGAACCGAAGTGCTCGAGCTGCTGCGCGGTGACGTTCTGCGCCGTGTAGTACAGGGTGCGCATCATGTGCTGAGGGACGAGACGCGCGAGATGTGTTGCGGCGCCCAGTGCACCGCGGTCGACCTCGGGGAGGCCGAAAATGGCGTCGTCGGACGCGACGATGACGTCCGCGTTGCCGACCAGGCCGATGCCGCCTCCGACACAGAAGCCGTTCACGGCGACGATCACCGGTACTTCGCAGTCGTAGACGGCGGCGAATGCGGCAGCGCAACCGTGATTGGCGGCGATGAGGGCGTCGTACCCTTCGGTGGCCTGCATTTCCTTGATGTCCACACCTGCGTTGAAGCCCCTGCCCTCGGCGCGCAGGATCACCGCATGGGTGTCGAGGCTGCGCCCGGCCGAGGTGATGGCCTCGGCGAGGTCGAACCAGGCCTGCGAAGGCAGGGCGTTCACGGGCGGGAAGTCGACGGTGATCGTGGTGATACCGGCGCTGTCGGAGGTCGAGGTGATGCCCATGGCATGTTCCTAACGTCTGTACCGAACCAAGCGATTGCTTGGTAAGTTAGCACAGGATAGCCGCTGGACCCAGAGGGTCGCTGTGGTCGCCGGTCGTGCAGTACGACCAGAACATCGAGGAGAGAAGATGCCCGAAGCAGTAATCGTGTCCGCAGTACGGTCGCCGATCGGACGAGCACGTAAGGGCTCGCTCGCGTCGATCCGTCCGGACGACCTGGCGACCCAGATGGTCGCGGCGGCGCTCGCCAAGGTTCCCGAACTCGATCCCGCCGAGATCGACGACCTCATGCTCGGTTGCGGCCAGCCCGCAGGGCAGTCCGGTTTCAACATCGCACGTGTGGTCGCGGTGCAGCTGGGTTACGACTTCCTGCCGGGCGTGACTGTCAACCGCTACTGCTCGTCGTCGCTGCAGACCACCCGCATGGCGCTGCATGCCATCAAGGCCGGCGAGGGTGACGTCTTCGTCTCCGCGGGCGTCGAGTCGGTTTCGAGCTTCGTGACCGGCAACGCCGACGGTCTGCCCAACACGAAGAACCCGCTGTTCGACGATGCGCAGGCACGCAGCGCGAAGCTGGCCGAGGGCGGAGTGGAATGGACCGATCCGCGCAGTGAGGGCCTCCTGCCGGACGTCTATCTCGGGATGGGCCAGACCGCGGAGAACGTGGCGTCCTACACCGGGATCTCTCGCGAGGATCAGGACCGCTGGGGTGTGCGTTCGCACAACCGCGCCGAGGAAGCGATCAAGAGCGGCTTCTTCGAGCGGGAGATCACCCCGGTGACCCTCGCAGACGGCACGGTCGTCACCACCGACGACGGCCCGCGTCCGGGTACCACCTACGAAGCGGTCAGCCAGCTGAAGCCGGTCTTCCGCCCGGACGGTACCGTGACCGCCGGCAATGCATGCCCGCTCAACGACGGCGCGGCCGCGCTGGTGATCATGTCCGACGTCAAGGCGAAGGAACTCGGTCTCACCCCGCTCGCCCGAATCGTCTCCACCGGAGTGTCGGGCCTGTCGCCGGAGATCATGGGCCTTGGTCCCATCGATGCGACCCGCAAGGCCCTCGCCAACGCGAACATGGGCATCGACGACATCGACCTGTTCGAGATCAACGAGGCCTTCGCCGTCCAGGTGCTCGGTTCGGCGCGTGAGCTGGGTATCGACGAGGACAAGCTCAACGTCTCCGGTGGCGCGATCGCACTGGGTCACCCCTTCGGTATGACCGGTGCCCGCATCACCACGACGCTCATCAACAATCTGCAGGTCAACGACAAGCAGTTCGGTGTCGAGACGATGTGCGTCGGTGGCGGCCAGGGCATGGCGATGGTGCTCGAGCGTCTGAGCTGACGGCTGATTCCGGGTGGGTCGAGCCTCGGCTCGGCTCACCCGGTGGTCACGGCCGGAGGGGTGCCTGTGCGGCTACCAGGGACCGTGGGTATCCCGCCACTGCTTGCGGATGATCTTTCCGGTGGGATTGCGGGGCAGAAGGTGACGAGTCAACGTCCAGTGCGTGGGCACCTTGAAGTAGGCGAGACGTTCGGAGGCGAAGGACGTCAGTTCCTCGGAGGTGACCGAGGAGCCCTCGACGAGCACGACCACCGCGACGACCTCCTGGCCCCATTCCGGATGCGGCGCCCCGGTCACCATGCACTCGCGTACCGCGGGATGCTGGGACAGTACGCGCTCGACCTCCGAGGGGTAGATGTTCTCGCCGTTCTGATGGATCAGATCCGCCCGCCGGCCCACCAGTCGTAGCCTGCCGTTCTCCACGACGCCGAAGTCGCCTGTGTGCAGCCACCGGTCGGGGGTGATCGCTTCGGCCGTCGCGGCCTCGTCGTCCCAGTAGCCCAACATGACGAAGGGGCTGCGCACGCACACCTCGCCCACTTGGCCATCGGGAAGCCACGCTCCCGTTGTGTCCCTGATCTCGAGACTCACCGTGATGATCGGCGCACCCACCGTACCGGGGAACTCCTCGAGTTCCGCAGCGGTCGCCACTGCGATCGAGGTGCTGCACTCGGTGATGGTGTAGCTGTCGACCATCGCGTGCTTCCCAAACGGAAGACGTTCGCGCAGTTGCTGTTTGAACTCCGGAGTCGAGGGTTCCGAGGACAGTGTGAACCGGGTCAGGGAGGTGAGGTCGTATCGGTCGAGATCCTCGTCCTCGAGCATCCGTGCCGCCATCGAGGGCACGGCCATCCAATGGGTGACCTGTTCGGCCTCGATGAGTTCGAGCACGGGGCGTATTCCGAACCATCCCTGGTTCATCACCACGGTGCTGCCGGTGGCCAGGCGCGGCACGATCGTGTTGTGCAGGCTCGTGATGTGGAAGAGGGAGGAGGTGAGCAGATACCGCGAGTCCGAGGGCACAGCACGGTTGTATGCAGTACCTGTCCAGATCGTCGCGATCGCGTCGAGGTACCGGTTGTAGTCGACCACGGCCAGCAGATTCCGCTGAGAGTGCAGCGCGCCCTTCGGGTCGCCGCTCGTGCCGGAGGTGTACAGCAGCACAGCCGGATCGTCCTCGGCGACTCGCGGAGGTGGCGGCTGAGCACCGTCGAACTCCGCGATCAACCGGGGCAGATCCTCCTCGATCGACAACACCACGGTCTGCGCACGATCGATGTCGGCCACAGCTGCGGTCCGCGGACCGTCGACGAACACCACCCGGGGCCGGGAATGGCGGATACCGAACTCGAGTTCGGGCTGGACCCACCAGGCGTTGAGTCCCACCGAGATCGCGCCGAGAGCCTGCGTGGCCCAGAAGACGGTGACCCATTCGGGCCTGTTCGCGGACAGGATCGCCACCCGGTCACCCGGACGCACCCCGTACCGCTCGTGCAGCGCTGCGGCGAGCGCGTAGGCCATGCGCGCGTTCTCGGCGAACGTGATCCGCCGATCGGCGGTGACCAGGTACTCGCGGTCCCCCCAGACGAGAGACTGGGAGAGTAGATCGGCCACCGCGAGGTCGCGTTTGCGCATGACGGGCATCTCCGTGCCCAGGACTTCCTGCACGACGATCTCGAACTCGCCACCCGGCCCTGTGAGCCGCGAGACGAGCTGATCGACGAAATGGGACGGATCGGAGGGAATCGTCATCGCCTGGCTCCCGCCGGTGCCCCTGCACGCTTCACGAACGTCCCCCTCTTCCATCGAGTGCGTACCGCCAGAATCTCACGGCCCGTCACCCCGCCTTCGAATGTACCGGTGAGTGGGACCGGCGGTGACGGCCACCACCGCGCTCCCTAGCCTGTGACCTGGGCGTCTGTGGGAAGCGAGGTCCTGTGTCCGTCAGGCCGCCGCCCGGCGCCCTCACGTGAGAAAGGACTTCGATCCACATGACCGCAACGACGGCGTCGACGCCCGCGCAGTGGCGCGGCCACGACCTGGGCACCCGCACGGTCGGATACGACGAGCGGGACGCGATCCTGTACGCGCTCGCCGTGGGAGCCGGTGCGACCGATCTCGATCTCGTCTTCGAGGACCGCCTGCGGGTGCTGCCGACGTTCGCCCTGACGCTGGCCCAGTGGGCGCCGGATGCGCTCGGAGCGCTCGGCGCATTCGATACGAGCACCGCGCTCCACGGCTCCCAGAGTCTCGAAGTTCTCGCACCGTTGCCGCGATCAGGGGAGATCACGATGTCGGCGCGCGTCGGCGAGGTCTGGGACAAGGGCCGTGCGGCGGTGTTCGAGGTCGTCGTGGAAAGCGACTTCTTCGTCGCGACCTGGTCGTTGTTCGCTCCCGGCGCAGGAGGTTTCGGCGGTGAGCGCGGACCGTCGGCACCGGCCGCGCCGGAGGGCGAGGCCGATGTGGTCGGCACGCTCGCCACCCACGCCGATCAGGCCGCGATCTACCGCCTGACCGGCGACCGGCACCACATTCACATCGATCCGGAGGCCGCGGCACGGATCGGGCAGCCTCGCCCCATCCTGCACGGACTGTGCACGCTGGCGGCCGCGACGTTGCCGCTCGCCGAGATGCTCGGAGCCCACCCCGCCGACTTGAAGACGCTGTTCGGCCGGTTCGCGGCTCCCGTCTTCCCCGGCGACACGGCGCAGGTACGCGCCTGGGGTGACGCGGCGGCCGCACGGTTCGACGTCCTCACGGAGACCGGAGCCGTCCTGTCCGGCGGTCGCGCCGTCTTCGCTTGATTGCCACAACTGTCTGGAGGAAAGAGTTGGACACGTTCGCAGAAGTAGTGCGCGCTCGCGTCGGTGACCCGAAGGTGGGGTTGCGTTTCGAGGACGAGCAGTGGACCTGGGGCGAGGTGGTCCAGGAAAGCGCCGATCGCGCCGCAGCGATCATGGCGACCGTGCCCGCTCCCGCAGATCGGCAGCGCCACATCGGGGTGCTGCTCGAGAACGTCCCGGACTTCGTGTTCTGGATCGGTGCCGGTGCTCTCGCCGGGGCTGCCGTGGTGGGTATCAACGCCAGCCGCAGCGGTGCGGAGATCGCCCGGGACATTCGCCACGCCGACATCGACCTGGTGATCACCGAATCCCGGCTCGCGCACCTGCTCGAAGGCGCCGACCACGGACTGCCGGCCGACCGGATCTACGACATCGACGACGCGCGGTACTCGAAGTTCCTCGAGCCGTTCCGTGGTGCCGACCTGCCGGAGACGGTTCCGCCTGCCGACGACATCGCGCTTCTGCTCTTCAGTTCGGGCTCCACCGGGGCTCCGAAGGCCGTGATCGTCAGCCAGGGACGGCTCGCTCGTCTTCTCGGCCCGCTCACCGAACGTGTTCGCATGCGGGAGGATTCGGTCGCCTATCTGTGCATGCCGCTCTTCCACGGCAACGCGCTCATGCTCAACCTCGGCACGGCCATGCGGGCCGGGGCGACCGTCTGCCTGATCAGGAAGTTCTCCGCGAGTCGATTCGCCGACGACATCCACCGCTACGGCGCCACCTTCGTCAACTATGTGGGACGGGCACTGTCGTACGTTTTGAGCCGGCCGGAGGATCCGCGCGACCGCACGAGCACCCTGGAACTGGCATTCGGTACCGAGGCGTCGGAAGCCGACGTGGCCCGCTTCTCCGAACGCTTCGGTTGCACGGTCGTCGAGGGCTACGGAATGAGCGAAGGCGTCTTCCGGATCAACCGCACCCCCGACACCCCCACCGGATCGCTCGGGGTGGCCGTCGGCGGGGTCGACGTCCGCATCCTCGACGAAGCCACGGGTGAGGAGTGCCCTCGTGCGCGTTTCGACGAGTCGGGCCGTCTTCTCAACAGCGACGCCGTCGGTCAGATCGTCGCGTGCGACACCGCGCACACCTTCGAGGGCTATTACAAGAACCCCGAAGCGATGGCCGACCGCATCAAGGGGAACGACTTCTGGTCCGGTGACCTCGGCTACCGCGACGAGAACGGGTTCTTCTACTTCGCAGGGCGGTCCTCCGACTGGCTGCGCGTCGACAGCGAGAACTTCTCCGCCACCCCCGTCGAACGCATCCTCCTGCGGGTTCCGGGCATCCTGTCCGCACCGATCTTCGCCGTCCCCGACCCCACGACCGGAGATCAGGTCATGTGTGTCGTCGAACTCGAGGACGACGCTCAGTTCGATCCGGTGGCGTTCGGGCAGTTCCTCGCCGAACAACCCGACATGGGTGACAAGTGGTGGCCGCGATTCGTGCGGGTCACCGCTCAGATTCCGCTGACGGGTAGCAACAAGGTGAACAAGGCGCCGCTTCGGGCGGTCGCGTGGAACACCAGCGATCCGGTCTACGTGCGTGTCGGCCGGACGCCGGAGTACGTCCTGCTCGATGATGCGGAACGCGCGCGCATCGAGCAGGAGTTCGTCGCCAACGGCCGGGCCGCACTGTTGCCGACCACCGAACCCGCTCCGGTCGCATGACCCAGGGGAGCCCGCTCCCCGGTGCCGGTAGAAGGTCTCGAACAGTGAGATGTCCTCATCAGGGGTGATACCGATCACCTAGCGTTTCGGTTGTATCGCGACGGAATGCCACAGCGGACTCCGCCGCCTGAACTCCTCAACGCTTCCCTTCCTCCCGAAAGGACGGATGACCGTGAGCCTCGGCAATTCCGAACAATCCGAGATCCGTGAGATCGTCACCGGCTCGGCTCCCGCCCGCTTCGCGCGGGGCTGGCACTGCCTCGGCCTGTCGAAGGACTTCAAGGACGGCAAGCCGCACTCGGTCGAGGCCTTCGGCACCAAGCTGGTGGTGTGGGCCGACAGCAACGACGAGATCAAGATTCTCGACGCGTACTGCCGTCACATGGGCGGTGATCTCAGCCAGGGAACCGTCAAGGGCGACGAGATCGCGTGCCCGTTCCACGATTGGCGTTGGGGCGGCAACGGTCGCTGCAAGAACATCCCGTACGCGCGGCGCGTTCCTCCGATCGCGAAGACCCGCGCATGGCACACCCTCGACCAGGACGGCATGCTCTTCGTGTGGCACGACCCCCAGGGGAACCCGCCGCCGGCAGACGTGACCATCCCTCGCATCGAGGGCGCGACGAGCGACGAGTGGACCGACTGGGTCTGGTACACCACCGAGGTCGACACGAACTGCCGCGAGATCATCGACAACATCGTCGACATGGCGCACTTCTTCTACGTGCACTACTCGTTCCCGGTCTACTTCAAGAACGTCTTCGAGGGTCACGTCGCCAGCCAGTTCATGCGTGGCCAGGCCCGTGAGGACGCCCGCCCCCACGCGACCGGACAGCCGAAGATGCTCGGAAGCCGCTCCGACGCGAGCTATTTCGGCCCGTCCTTCATGATCGACGATCTCGTCTACCAGTACGAGGGTTACGACGTCGAGTCGGTCCTGATCAACTGCCACTACCCGGTCAACCAGGACAAGTTCGTCCTGATGTACGGCATGATCGTCAAGAAGTCCGATCGCCTCGAAGGTGAGAAGGCGCTGCAGACCGCGCAGCAGTTCGGGAACTTCATCGCGAAGGGCTTCGAGCAGGACATCGAGATCTGGCGAAACAAGACCCGCATCGAGAACCCGCTCCTGTGCGAGGAGGACGGTCCCGTCTACCAGCTGCGGCGCTGGTACGAGCAGTTCTACGTCGACGTCGAGGACGTCAAGCCGGAGATGACCGACCGATTCGAGTTCGAGATGGACACCACGCGTCCGGTGGCCGCGTGGATGAAGGAAGTCGAGGAGAATATCGCCCGCAAGGCCCTCGAAGAGCAGTCCACCCCTGCGGGCTAGGAGCGGAAAACATGCAGAACCGGATGGAACCGTTGCGGTGCGGCGAATGTGCCGCGCAGGTGCTGGTCCAGAAGAACAGCTGGGAGCATACGTCCATCCAGTGGAACACCGACGCCCGCCGTCGTTGTCCTGTCGTCCAGGACGACGGCGGGCGCGACGGCCGCCCCGGTGCGCCGCGGATGTCGTGCTCGCATCTCGACGCGGCGATCGCCCGGGCGGCCGCTTCGGGTGTCATCGAGGTCTTCGACGACACCCCGATCCGAGCGCCCATCGTGCAGTGACCTCGCTCCGATCTTCCGTTTCCGACTACTTCTCGAAGGACCAGTTATGACCGAGCCCCTCGACCTCGATCGCTCGTACTACGGCCCGTGGGCCGTCATCGCCGGCGGATCCGAAGGCGTCGGTGCGGCGTTCGCCGACGAATTGAGCCGCGCGGGCTTCGATCTCGTGCTCATCGCCCGCAAGCCGGGGCCGCTCGAGGAGACGGCGGACAAGGCGCGGAGCAATGGTGTGCAGGTGCGCACGCTCGCGCTGGATCTGCTCGACGACGACGCCGTGGAGGAGATCCGCAAGGCGACGGAGGACATCGAAGTCGGCCTGTTCATCTTCAACGCCGGTGCGAACAGCTACGGCCACGAGTTCGTCACCGGTGATCTCGACGGTTTCCGTGGCGTCATCGACCTCAACGTCCACCGCCAGATCGAACTGTCGCACCTGTTCGGCGGACCGATGGCGAAACGCGGTCGCGGTGGCGTCATGCTGCTCGGTTCGCTGTCCGGCTACATGGGTGCCGAACACCAGAGCATCTATGCGGCGTCGAAGGCGTTCAGCCGCGTCTTCGCCGAAAGTCTGTGGCTCGAACTCGCGCCGCACGGTGTGCACGTGCTCGAACTCGTCCTCGGCGTCACCCGTACGCCGGCGATGGTCCGCGCCGGTCTGAACTTCGACATCCCCGGAATGCTCGTCGCCGAGCCGGAAGATGTCGCCCGCGAAGGTCTAGAACACCTCCAGGACGGTCCCGTCTGGGTCGCCGGCGGCAACTACGAGGCTGCGGTCAAGCGCAGCGGCTTCCCCCGCGACAAGCTCGTCCAGGGTGCGGCAGCAGCGATGCGGGCACTGCTCAACCGCTGATCCGCCACCGATCCCTACACGAAAGAGCCCGGGTGCCGTACGGGCGGTTTCAAGGGGTCGACGCAACACCGCTGTTAGTTGGTGGTGATTAGATCACGCAGACGCTCGGCTGGGGTATCCCAGCCGAGCGTTTTG
>NZ_JBEYUH010000018.1:0-95922 GCF_040643435.1 Rhodococcus sp. NPDC047139 | reverse complement strand
CAACCTCGTTGTCCCGTTCCTTCCGGCCCGGGTCGGTGTCCGTGTCGCTCTGACCTGGAATAAGTTACGCGCACATCTCCCAGAACACCAAATCGGCAGCTCAGGCCATGTTTCTCGTGTCTGCAAGCGGTCCGGACAAAGGTTCAGGGGACCCAGTACTTGGCTGCAAGATGCTGGACGATCGGATCGTCCTCCTCTGCCTGCTCGAGCATCGCGAGGTCGCTGCGGATGTCCATCAGGCGGGGATCGTCTCCCTCGGCGTCGCCGAGCGGCCGGCCCCCGTCCTCGGCACGCTGCCGCAGCATCTTCTCCCGAACCCGGTCCTTCAACGACTCAGCCATGACACGAGCATGTAGGGCGCGTGCGGGGTTGTCGAGGATTTCGCACTGTGTGTCAGCGATCGCGATCGCGGAAGACCCGGATCGCCATGGGCAGCACCACCGCGAGAGCGCCGATGATCAAGACCAGAGAGAACAGTTCCATCAACATGCCTCCATCATCCGCGTGCACGAGGGCCGGGGCACGGAAACGTCGAAGGCCCCTCACCCGGGGGGAGAGGGGCCTTCGTGGAGCTGCCTGTCGGAATCGAACCGACGACCTTTTCATTACGAGTGAAATGCTCTACCGACTGAGCTAAGGCAGCGAGCCTTTCGGCGACCGAAGTCTAACGGACTACCCCCACCCCGACGCAAACCGGCACTTCTACTACCGGAAAGCAGCGCTCAGCCGAGCTGCGAGCGCTGCGAGCGCGAAGCGCGGTTTGACGTTCTGAGCAAGGGCTTCCCTGCAGTCGAGAATCGCTTCGATGCAGTCGAGCAGCGCTTCCGGGCGGGTACGCGATGCAAGGTCGGCCGCGCGCTCCGACATGTCGGGATGGTTGAGGGTCACCCCGGAACCGAAGGCGTGCACGAGTGCATCCCGGTAGAGGCCCGCGAGGTCGATCAGCGCCCGGTCCATGATGTCGCGTTCGGTTCGCGTCTTCCGCGACTTCTGGGTGCGCTCGAGTTCCTTGAGCACACCGGCCGAACCCCGCAAGGCACCGGCGGCTCCCTTCCCGGTGCCGCCCGCACCCAGGGCCGTCCTCAGCTCTTCCGTTTCGCGCTCGTCGCGCTCGGCGCTGATCTCCTTCGCCTCGGTCTCGGCGTTACGCCCCAGGTCTTCGGCGGCGGAGTAGGTCGTGGCAGGTCGGAGAACCGCCCCCGCAAGAGCCAGCGCCCGCGATCGGTTGTCCCGGGCACCCTCGTCGGTGGCCAGGCGCCGAGCGCGACCGACGTGACCCGCACTGACGGACGCGGCCCAGTGGGCCGTCTTCGGATCGATGCCGTCGGTGGACTCGAGGACACGTGCGATCGCCTCGACACTGGGGGTGACCAGTCCGACGTGACGGCATCGGGAGCGGAGGGTCACGGAGATGTCCTCGGGATCGACCGACGGCGCGCACAACAGGAAGACCGTTCGCTGGGGTGGTTCCTCGACCACCTTCAGCAGTGCGTTCGCCGCGCCCTCCGTCAGACGGTCGGCGTCCTCGATCACCACGACCTGCCACCGACCGGTGCTCGGCCGCCTTGACGCGACCTGCACGATGTCGCGCATCGACTTGACGCTGATGGTGAGGCCCTCGGGCACGACGCGTCGTACGTCGCCGTGTGTACCTGCCATCGTGGTGGTGCACGCATGGCACCGCCCGCATCCGGGGATCTCCTCGTCGGTGCACTGCAGCGCCGCTGCAAAGCACAGTGCAGCGATCGAGCGCCCCGACCCGGGAGGCCCGGTGAACAGCCACGAATGCGTCATCGCCGACCCGGTGTCACCCCGGCGGGCCGCGACGGCGGCGGCAACGAGCTCGGATTCGACATCGCGTTGACCGACGAGACGATCGAATACCCCGGGCATGCGCTCAGCCTAACGATCGGCACCGACTCCCCCGAGCTCGTGTCCGAAACGTTCAAGACGGCACGGTCGCGGAACCGTAGTTTCAGGCCATGACCATTCACTTCTCCGCCGTGGGGCTCGTCGTCGCCGATCTCGGGCGGTCCTTCGCGTGCTATCGCCTGCTCGGACTCGATCTGCCCGCCGAAATCCCCGATGTGCCGCACTTCGAGACCACCCTCCCCGGTGGTCTGCGCCTGATGTGGGACACCGTCGCATCCGTGCGCACCTTCTACCCTGAGTTCGAGCCCTCCACGGGTGGGGCGGGTCTTGCCTTCGACTGCGGGTCACCCGAGACGGTCGACGAGACACACGCGGCGTTGATCGAGGCCGGTTGCACCTCGACGAAAGCACCGTGGGATGCCGCCTGGGGACAGCGCTATGCAATGACAACCGACCCGGACGGCTATGCCGTCGATCTGTTCGCCGCGCTTCCGGGATGACCCTGGACGAGAGCGCCGAGAGAAGTGCCCGTGAGCATGCGCACCTCCCGGGCGAGGTGCGCCTGGTCGCTGTAACCACAATCCGCAGCGACACGGGCGAATGCCTCGCCGGCCCGAGCGCGGGCGACCGCCCGGCGGAACCGCAATACCCGCGACAACATCTTCGGTCCGTATCCGTAGGCCCGGATCGATCGACGGCGAAGCGTCCTGTCGCTCCAGCCGAGAGCCGACGCGAGTTGCGAGACGGACGTGCCCGTAGCCAACGCTCGGGCGAGGTCCGGCATCGGATCGTGTTCGTCGGTCGACACTCGCGCGGCAACCACCAACGCGCCGACAGGATCGTGCTCGGCGCGACCTGCCAGGACCCGAACCCGGCGTGAGGGCCACAGCTCGTCGAGCGGAACCCGCCGGTCGACGAGTTCGCACGCGTCGATCCCGAAGAAGCGCGGCCCCACCCCCGGCTCGAACCTGAGAGCCGTCAGCGACTGCCTCGTGGCCAGATCGGAGATCTGTGATGTCGTGTCCGGGCCGGCGACGAGGAAGCCGTCGGCGTGCAGGATCAGGTCCATTCACCCGTCCGGCAGCACATGTGTACCGCTTGGACGGGCAACGGACGGAGAGGACCGCCACAGCACCACACCGGACACTCCCGACGGCTGTTCGCGATACACAACCGTCAGGTTAACGGCGTGCTCCGACGAGAGCCGTCAGTCGGCCGTCTTCTTCGCGGCTGCCTTCTTGGTCGTCTTCTTCGCTGCCGACTTCTTCGCTGTGGTTTTCTTCGCGGTGGTTTTCTTCGCCGCTGTCTTCTTCGCGGTCTTCTTGGCCGGACCGCGCGCTCGACGGTCGGCGAGCAATTCGGAGGCCCGCTCGTCGGTGATCGAGGTGACCTCGTCGCCCTTGCGAAGGCTCGCGTTGGTTTCGCCGTCGGTGACGTAGGGACCGAAACGCCCGTCCTTGATCACCATCTGCTTACCGCTCACCGGGTCGGTGCCCAGCTCACGCAGCGGCGGTGTGGCGGCGGCCTGCCGACCGCGCCGCTTCGGCTCCGCATAGATCTTCAGCGCTTCGTCGAGTGTGACAGTGAAGATCTGCTCCTCGTTCGCCAGCGACCGCGAGTCGCTGCCCTTCTTCAGATACGGACCGTAACGGCCGTTCTGAGCAGTGATCTCTTCACCCGATTCCGGATCGACGCCCACCACCCGCGGCAGCGACAGCAGCTTCAACGCGTCTTCGAGGCTGACGGTGGACAGGTCCATCGACTTGAACAGCGAGCCCGTCCGCGGCTTGGGGCCGGCCTTCTTCGCAGCCTTCTTCGCGGTCTTCTTCGCGGCGGCCTTCTTGGTGGCCGTCTTCGTGCCGCCGGCTTCCTCGATCTCGTCGACCGGGATAGGCGTGACGTCCGGCTCGGGCTCCAGTGCGGGTTCGGGCTCCGGGTCGGGGATCAGTTCGGTCACGTACGGACCGAAGCGACCCTCACGAGCGACGATCTCGTAACCGGTGGCCGGGTCGACGCCCAGCACACGCCCTTCCTGCGGCGTCGCGAACAGCTTCTCGGCAAACTCGAGAGTGAGCTCGTCGGGCGGCAGGTCGTCGGGCAGGTTGGCCCGCTGCGAGGTCGGTTCACCCTCGGGATCGTCGGGATCGACGACCATTCGTTCGAGATAGGGACCGAACCGTCCGACCCGAACACGGATCTCGCGTCCTTCCGCATCGTCGAACAGGCGGATGGAGTTGATCTCCCGTGCGTCGATGCCCTCGAGGTTCTCACCCACGAGCTTCTTCAGACCGCCCTTGCGCGCGACGGAGTCCTCGTCGCCGTGGCTGCCACCGAAGTAGAACCGCGTCAGCCAGTCGGAGCGCTGTTCGTGGCCGGATGCGATCTCGTCGAGGTCGTCCTCCATCCCGGCGGTGAAGTCGTAATCGACCAACTGGGCGAAGTGCGCCTCGAGCAGGCCGGTGACGGCGAACGCCACCCAGGACGGCACGAGCGCGCTGCCGCGCTTGTAGACGTAGCCGCGGTCGAGGATGGTCTTGATGATCGACGCGTAGGTCGACGGCCGGCCGATGCCCAGCTCTTCGAGCGTCTTGATCAGGCTCGCCTCGGTGTACCGGGCGGGCGGGTTGGTGGAGTGACCGTCCGGATCCAGCTTCGTGGCCGTGACCGATGCACCTTCCGACAGATTCGGAAGGCGCGACTCCGCGTCGTCCGACTGTCCGCCGGCCTCTTCGTCGACACTCTCGACATAGGCCTTCAGGAAGCCGGCGAAGGTGATGGTGCGACCCGAGGACGAGAAGGTGCACTCCTCGCCCGTCCCCGCAGTACCGGTGATACGCAGGGTGAGGGTGGTGCCTCGCGCATCGGCCATCTGGGATGCGACGGTCCGCTGCCAGATGAGCTCGTACAGCTTGAACTCGTCGCCGTCGAGACGCGAGTGCAACTCTCCGGGGGTGGCGAAGACGTCCCCGGCAGGACGGATCGCCTCGTGCGCCTCCTGCGCGTTCTTGACCTTACGGGTGTACTGACGCGGGGTCGGATGGACGAACTCGGCACCGTACAACTGAGTGGCCTGCGCGCGGGCCGCTGCGATCGCCGATTCGGACAGCGTGGTCGAGTCCGTACGCATGTAGGTGATGTAGCCGTTCTCGTACAAACGCTGCGCGGTGCGCATCGTGCGTTCGGACGAGAACCGCAGCTTGCGAGCTGCCTCCTGCTGCAGTGTGGAGGTCATGAACGGCGCATAGGGCTTGCGCGTGTACGGCTTGCTCTCGGCCGACGACACCGTCAGTGCGGCCCCGGCGAGCGCATCCGCGAGCCGGCGCGCGCGTTCCTCGTCGAGGACGACGACACCGTTCGACTTCAGATTCCCATCGGACCCGAAATCGCGACCCGCTGCCACTCGGGAGCCGTCGATGTTGACCAGGCGGGCACCGAACGAGCGGGGACTCGCGTCGGCACCGGCATCCATGGTGGCCGCGATGTCCCAGTACTCGGCGGACCGGAACGCCATGCGTTCGCGCTCGCGCTGCACGACCACGCGGGTGGCCACCGACTGCACGCGACCGGCAGACAGCCGCGGCATGACCTTCTTCCACAGCACCGGGCTGACCTCGTAGCCGTAGAGACGGTCGAGGATTCGCCGGGTTTCCTGTGCGTCGACGAGATCGTTGTCGAGATCGCGCGTGTTCTCGGCGGCAGCACGGATCGCCGACTCGGTGATCTCGTGGAAGACCATACGGCGGACCGGCACCTTGGGCTTGAGCGTCTCGAGCAGGTGCCACGCGATCGCCTCGCCCTCACGGTCGGGGTCGGTGGCGAGGTACAGCTCGTCCGCGTCCTTCAGCAGGCTCTTCAGCTCGGATACCTTGGACTTCTTGTCGGGACTGACGACGTAGAGCGGTTCGAAGTCGCGGTCGACGTCGACGCCGAGACGCGCCCACGACTCCCCCTTGTACTTGGCAGGAACATCGGCAGCACCGCGCGGAAGGTCGCGGATGTGACCCACCGATGCCTCCACGACGTAGTCGCGACCCAGATAGGGGGCGATCTTCCTCGCCTTGGTCGGGGACTCGACGATCACGAGCCGACGCGTGCCCGACGAACCGCCCGCAGTGCTCTTCTCCCGTGCTGCCACCGTGCCGCCCGCACCTTCCCTCTTCACCGACATGTCGCCTTGTTCGATGACATGTATACCGACCCGTTCCCCCGACGCGGCCACACACAGGGTCGCACATCCTCCAGGAACGGCTCTTCACAAGTGACGATCACCCGGTTCGAGGCGTGGCCAGATCCGCCGTGCCGCGTCGGCGTCCGGAGGTGCACCGATGTTCTCGATGAGCCTCGTCAGTCGCCTTTTCCCCGCGATCCTCAGCCCGGGCCGTCCGCTTCCGCGCGTACCGATGAGGGTCGGTGCGATACCGGCGCGCATGAGTGCCTGCGCCAACTGCGCGTGTGTGTCGGGGGCGGCCGGGTCCAGTCCCAGAACATATTGTGTTCCCTCGACCTCCATACTGCCGGATGCGAGGAACCATGCACGCTGGGCACGTGAGGAAGGAACCCATCCGGGCGGGACCGTCTTGGCGCCGCCACCGGTCCACTGGTTCGTGAGCGGGACGAGAGCACTGTCGGCGGCCGTGGTGACGGTGAAGCGATCACCGTCGACAGCGATGTCCGCTTCGATGCCCGCGTCGGTGACCAGCCGAGCGATGGCACGAGCACGCCATTCGGCATCGACGTCCACGGTCAGCGCTGCGCTGCCGTCGGTGGGACCCGCACGTCCGTGTGCTGCGAGCAGGCCACTCAGATCGGCCGGAGCGGGTGGCATCGTGTCCGCTCCGAAGAAGGAGAGTTGGCTCACGGATCCTCCTCTCGTCACTCCGTGAGCGAGAAGAGTCGACCACTGCCGTTCGTCGATACTGTCGGCTCGTTCACGGATGAGCCCCGGAAATGCATCGTCCCCCATCACCTGAGGTGATGGGGGACGATCGGGCGAGGTACCAGACCTTGCCCGTGTGCTCGCTCGAGCGGGTCGATCAGAGAGCGCGCACGCCGGTGGCCTGCGGGCCCTTGGTGCCCTGCCCGACCTCGAACTCGACTCGCTGGTTCTCCTCGAGGGTACGGAAGCCGGAACCCTGGATCTCGGAGTAGTGAACGAACACGTCGGCGGAGCCGTCCTCAGGAGCGATGAAGCCGAAGCCCTTCTCCGCGTTGAACCACTTCACAGTGCCCTGTGCCATGCTTTTCCTTCTCTTTCTAACACCGGATTCGACAGACCGCCGGGTACGCGGTCCGCCAGGTCCCGGTTCCGACCGCTGTACTTCTCGAGTCCCCCGTTGGAAGAGCTAAAGCACCGCGCCCGCAACCATCGATCCTGCGAGCGTGCACTTTTCCAAGTCTACGAACACAGAAGCTGCGACCGGGTGTAGTCAACCACGTTCTGGGCACGCGCAACAGTAGGAATGGGCACAAACGTGCCAATTCCCTGATCTTGTTCGAGTCTCGGTAGCATTACCCACGGGTAGCTGTTGCTCCCATGTTACGGGAGGCCATGTTCGTCGCATTCGTCCCGGATCCCGGCTCCCGTCCGTAGCCGACGGATCATCTCGTTCGACCCAACGGAGTACTGCGTGACCGGCTCACCCTTCCTCCACACCGGCGAGGCCTCCGCCCCCACCTACGGTCGAGGCCTCCTCGATCGGCTGCTCGCCGGCACTCCCTCGGATGAGGCACCTCTCACCCACGTCGCAGAGATCCCGGCTCGGCCTGCCCGTCACGGCGACTGGCCACAGTGGGCGCACGAAGACGTGGTCCGTGCCTTCCAGGAACACGGTGTCGCCCGTCCCTGGCACCACCAGGCGCGCGCCGCCGAGATCGCGGCAGGCGGGGAGCACGTGGTCGTTTCCACCGGCACCGCGTCCGGCAAATCCTTCGCCTATCAATTGCCCGTACTCAGCGACCTCGCCGAGGACCCGCAGGCCACCGCCCTGTATCTGTCACCCACCAAGGCCCTGGGTGCCGACCAGTTACGCGCGGTCACCGAACTGACCTCCGGCGTCGACGCCCTCTCGACCGTGGCCGCGTGCGCCTACGACGGCGACACCGCCACCGAGATCCGGCAGTGGACACGTCGGCATTCGCGCTGGATCTTCACCAATCCCGACATGCTGCACCTGGCACTCCTGCCCGGCCACGCACGGTGGGCACGGTTGTGGAGACGTCTGAAATACGTCGTCGTCGACGAGTGTCACGCCTATCGGGGCGTGTTCGGGTCTCACGTAGCGTTGATCCTTCGTCGCCTGCGGCGTGTTGCCCGCCGGTACGGTGCCGACCCCGTCTTCGTGCTCGCCTCCGCGACGACCGCGGGGCCGGGTGCCGCAGCGTCCCGGCTCATCGGGGCGCCCTGCCGGGAGGTCACCGAGGACGGTTCACCCCAAGGGGCTCGCACCGTCGCAATGTGGGAGCCGCCCCTGCTGCGGGACGTCACCGGAGAACACGGGGCACCCGTGCGGCGCGCCGCAGGAACCGAAGCCGCACGTCTTCTCGCGGACCTCGTCGCCGAAGGTGCTCGCACGCTCGCGTTCGTCCGGTCCCGTCACGGCGCCGAACTCACGGCCATGGGCGCACGTCGGCTTCTGGCCGAATCGGCACCCGAGCTGGTCGACCGGGTCGCAGCGTATCGGGCGGGCTACCTCGCCGAAGATCGGCGAGACCTCGAAGCAGCCCTCTCCGACGGTCGACTCCTCGGTGTCGCGGGCACGAACGCCCTCGAACTCGGAGTGGACATCGCAGGCTTGGACGCGGTGATCGTCGCAGGCTTCCCGGGAACGGTCGCGTCCTTCCGCCAGCAGGGCGGACGTGCCGGCCGGCGCGGGCAGGGTTCACTCGTCGTGCTGGTCGCGCGGGACGATCCGCTCGACACCTATCTCGTGCACCACCCGGAGGCACTCCTCGACCGGCCTGTCGAGGCGACGGTCACCGATCCGGGCAATCCGTACGTGCTCGGCCCCCAACTTCTCTGTGCCGCAGACGAACTGCCCCTCAGCGACGCCGAGGTCGAGGAATTCGGCGCCCACGACGTGCTCACGCGTCTGGCCGAGCAAGGCCTGATCCGGCGCCGTCCACACGGCTGGTTCGTCACCCCGGGGACGCAGCCTCATGCCGGTGTCGAGATCCGCAGCGGGATCGGCCACCAGATCTCGATCGTCGAAGGCGAGACCGGCCGGATGCTCGGCACGGTCGACGCCGCCCGCGCCCCTGCGACGATCCATCCGGGTGCCGTGCACATCCATCAGGGTGAAACCTTCGTCGTCGACGAGTTGTATCTCGACGACGGCATCGCCCTCGTGCACGCCGAGGACCCGGAATGGTCCACGACCGCACGCGAGATCACCGACATCTGCTGTGTCTCCGTGGACGAACGACGCGAATACGGACCCGTCACGGTCGCTTACGTGGGAGTCGAGGTGACGCACCGCGTGGTCGGATATCTGCGGCGTCTGCCGTCCGGGGAAGTGCTCGACCACATCCCCCTCGACATGCCGGAACACACGCTCGATACCCGAGCGGTGATGTACACGATCGAACCCGAACTGCTCGACACCGTCGGTGTGACACCCGACCGGGTCCCGGGAGCTCTCCATGCGGCCGAGCATGCCGCGATCGGACTGCTCCCCCTCCTGGCGACGTGCGATCGCGGTGATATCGGCGGGGTGTCCGTCGATCTGCACCCGGACACCGGCCTGCCCACCGTGTTCGTCTACGACGGGCAGCCCGGTGGCGCCGGATTCGCCGAGCGCGGATATCACCGGATCACGAAATGGCTCACTGCGACTCGCGATGCAGTCTCGGCCTGCGAATGCGCCATGGGGTGCCCGTCGTGCGTGTACTCCCCCAAGTGCGGAAACGGAAACGATCCGCTCGACAAGGCGGGGGCAGTCGCGGTTCTCGACGCAGTACTCGCCGCGATCGAGGCGTCCGGGCCGTCCGACCGCTGACGTCGCGGCTCGCGCGTATCAGGACACCCGTGCGTGCTCGGCCTCCGCATCGTCGATATCGGCACGTTCGGCAGCCATCAGCGCCGCACGCTCCTCACGGCGGCGTGCCTGCTCGACCGGATCCGGGACGGGAACCGCGGCCAGCAACCGCTTGGTGTACGGATCGGACGGGGAACGCAGGATGCGATCGGTCCGGTCGAATTCCACGAGCTTGCCGGCCCGCATGACGGCGATACGGCGGGCGAGCACCTCGACGACAGCAAGGTCGTGGCTGATGAACAGGCAGGCGAAACCGTACTCACGCTGCAATTCCTGGAAGAGTTCGAGCACCTTCGCCTGGACCGATACATCCAGCGCGGAGGTGGGCTCGTCCGCGATCAGCAAGGTCGGCTCGAGTGCGAGTGCCCTCGCGATACCCACTCGCTGACGCTGCCCACCCGAGAGTTGGTGCGGATAACGGTTGCGCATGTCGCGGGGAAGGCGCACCTGATCGAGCAGTTCCTCGATCTTCTTGTCCCGTTGGCTACGGTCCATCTCGGTGTGCAGCAACATCGGCTCACCGATGGACTGCCCGATCGGCCACCGCGGGTTGAGCGACGAACCCGGATCCTGGAACACGATGCCGATCTTGCGGCGCACCGCGCGCAGATCACGGGTCGACATCTTCGTGATGTCGACACCCGAGACGGACAGCGAACCGGACTGCAGACGCAGCAACCCGACTGCCGCCTTGCCTATCGTGGACTTGCCCGAGCCGGACTCTCCGACGAGCCCGACGACCTCGCCGGGCTCGATGTTCAGGCCGACCCCGTCGACGGCACGGAAACCGCTGTTCCGCCGGGCGCCGGGATACTCGATCACCGCGTCGACCAGTTCGAGTGCGTAACGCACGTCGGGAATGTCGTCGGAGCCGAGCTCACCGCTGCGGGAACCCAGATGAGGCACCGACGCGAGCAGTTCACGCGTGTAGGCGTGCTCCGGCGCGCCGAAGACCTGGGCCGACGTGCCCTGCTCGACGATGGCGCCGTCGCGCATGACGACGATGCGATCCGCCATGTCTGCGACGACACCCATGTCGTGCGTGATGAGCAGGATCGCCGCGTCCACCCGCTCACGCAGATCCCGCATGAGCTGCAGGATCTCCGCCTGCACCGTGACGTCGAGCGCGGTGGTGGGCTCGTCGGCGATGAGCACCGCGGGATCGGACGCCAGCGCCTGGGCGATCATCGCTCGCTGGCGCTGACCGCCGGACAGCTGGTGGGGGTAGAAATCCACCCGTTTCTCGGGTTCCGGCATGTCCACGAGGCGGAGTAGCTCGATCACCCGCTCCTTGGCACGGGCCTTGGTCATGTCGGAGTGCGAGCGGATCGCCTCGGTGATCTGCCAGCCGATGGTGTAGACCGGATTGAGGGCCGTCATCGGCTCCTGGAAGATCACGGCGATGTCCTTGCCGCGCACCGAGTTCAGCTCTCGTTCCGTCAGGCCGACCAGTTCGCGACCGTCGAGGGCGATGCTGCCGCTTACGCGGCTGTTGTCGGCGAGCAGACCCGGAACCGCCATCGCCGTCGTGGATTTACCCGAGCCGGATTCGCCGACGATCGCCAGGATCTCACCTCGCGCTACCTCGAACGAGACAGCACGTACGGCCGTGCGCCAGGTCTTGTCGACCTCGAAATCGACGGTCAGGCCGGAGACCTCGAGAATCGGCCCGCCGGTCGTGGTCTGCTCACTCGTGTCGGGACTCATTGCGTCAGCTCCGTTTCGGGTCGAGCGCATCGCGCAGCGCATCACCCATGAGAATGAAGGCCAGCACGGTGAACGACAGGAAAGCTGCCGGGAACAACACCAGGTGCGGCGAGGTCGAAATGTAGTTCTGGCCCAAGTTGATCTGCAGACCCCACGAGATTGCCGGCATCTGCAAGCCGATACCGAGATACGACAGCGCCGCTTCCGCAGCGATGAACGTACCGACCGCGATGGTGGCATACACCAGGACCGGAGTCAGCGCATTCGGCAGAATGTGCCTGACCAGGATACGGAAGGTGGAGGCACCGAGCGCCTGGGCGGCTTGAACGTACTCGCTTCCCTTGACAGCGATGACGGAAGAACGCACCAGACGCATTGCGGTCATCCAACCGAAGGCGACCAGCGCCATCGCCACGGTCAGCGTGGTTCTCTCGCTCGTCACGGTCAACAGCACGAGCGCACCGAGCAGCAGTGGAATGCCGAAGAAGATATCGGTGAACCGGGCCAGCAGACTGTCCAGAAATCCTCCGAAATAGCCTGCCAGCGAGCCGATCAGCACACCCACGATCAGCACGCCGACGACGGCCAGTAGGCCGATGGTCAGCGAGACGCGGGCACCGTAGATCACGTTGGCGTAATAGTCACAACCCTGCAGATCCGTTCCGAACCAGTGCTCCGCACTGGGCGGAAGCCGGGTGTCCGACAGGTCGCACGCCCGGGGGTCGATCCCACGAGCGAACAGTTGCGGCACTATCGCCATGGCCACGAGGACAACCGAGATGACCGCCCCGAACCAGAAGAACGCGCTGCGGCGCAACTTCTTCCACGCGTTGCCCCACAAGCTCGCCTGGCCGACGAGTTCCACGGCCTCACCGGTGACCACATTGCCAGGCTCGCCTTCCTGCACGGCGTGCTGACGGGCTGCCTCGGCATAATTGGAATCCATACCACTACTCGTATCTGATCCGGGGGTCGAGGAGCGCGTAGAGCACATCCACGACGAGGTTGAAAAAGATGTAGAAGAAGACCATCAGCGTGACGATGCCGACGACGACCGCACCTTCCTGATTCTGCACCGCGTCGAAGATCGCGCGGCCCAGACCAGGGATGTTGAAAACCGATTCGGTGATGATCGCTCCGCCGAGCAACGCCCCGATGTCGGCACCGATGAACGTCACGACCGGAATCAAGCTGTTACGCAGAGCATGCCGAGTAACAATGCGCCGGTACCCGACGCCTTTGGCGCGGGCGGTGCGAATGTAGTCGGCGGCCATCGATTCCGACACCGCGGTACGGGTCAGCCGCGCCACATACGCCATGGACAGCGACGCCAGCACCAGCCCCGGAAGCAGGTAGCTGTACCAGCCGTCGTTGATACCGGCGATCGGGAACAGGCCGAGTTTGTATCCCAGAACGTACTGGGAGACGAAGCCCAGGACGAACACCGGGATCGACACCAGCATCGTCGACGAGACGAGCACAAGATTGTCGAAGAAGGAGTTTCGGCGCAGTGCTGCGAGCACACCGGCCGTGATGCCGATGAGGATTTCGAAGGCGACGGCCACCGCCGTCAACTGCATGGTCACCGGCAACCGCTGCGAAATGGTGTCCAGTACCGGCCTACCGGAGAAATCCGACCCGAAATCTCCCTGCAGTAGTCCGCCGATGTACTTGACGTACTGGACGAAGAACGGATCGTCGAGGTTGTACTCGGCGCGAAGCTGCGCCACGACCGCGGGGGCCAGTGGGCGATCGCCTGCGAGGGCGCGAATGGGGTCGCCCGGAAGGGCGTAGACCATCGCGAAGATGAGGAAGGAAGCGCCGATCAGGACCGGAACGGTCAACAGCAATCGACGCGTGATGAAGCGACCCACTGGGTTCTCCTATACGGAACAACAATGTCCTACACGGTGGTGGGGGTGCCCCGCATCCGCGGGGCACCCCCACCGTCCGTCACTCAGTCGACCGTGACTTCTGCCGTCACAATGTCCCCGAAGGGGTCGATCTTCACGTTGCTCACCCGGTCGCTCGTCACGACCTGGTTCAGACCGTAGAAGAGCGGCGTGGCGGGCATGTCGCGGAACAGAATGTCCTCGGCACGCTGATATTCGGCCGTGGCTGCGTCGAGAGTGTCGGCATTGTTGCCGGCGGACAGCGCCGCATCGAATTCGGGGTTGCTGTAGAAGCTCATGTTCGAACCCGCGGGCGGCATCGCGGCCGTGCTGTACACGGGCGCCAGGAAGTTGTACAGGGAGGGATAATCCATGATCCAGCCCATACGGAACGGGCCGGTCATACCCTTCTCGTCCTGAAGCGGCAGGTACTGCGCGAACTGCAGGTCGCCGCGCAGCACGTATTCGACACCAAGGTTGGTGCGAAGCTGGTTGCCGATCGCGGTCATCCAGATGTCATGGGAGGCACCGGCGTTGAACCAGAGATCAACCGGCACGCTGCGATCGAAGCCGGCCTCGTCGAGCAGTTTGTTTGCCTGCTCGGCGTTCAGCTCGCACTTGGCGCCACATGCGTCCTCACGGTAGCCCTCGACGACGGGCGATCCGAAGGATCCTGCCGGAGTGCGCGTATTGCTGAAGATCGCCTCGGTGATGGCCTGCCGGTCGATCGCCATCGAGAATGCTTCCCGGACAAGGGGGTCGGAGAAGCGCGGGTCGTAGGTAGGGAACGAGAGCGAGGTGATGTCGGGACGTGCTCGCTCGACGTAACGATCACCGAACTGATCGCGAGCGGTGGCCCACGCGTCCGGCGGCAGATCAAGCATCACGTCGAGGCCACCGGCCTGAACGTCGGTGTAGGCAGTGGTCAACTCGGTGTAGACCTTGAACTGCACGCCCTGCGACCGAGCGGCGTTCTCACCGGCGTAGTCCTCGTACTTGGTCACGGTGAAGCCCTGGCCGTCGACGAAGTCCTCGTCCGCCTTGAACGGTCCGTTGCCGATGGGACGACGGCCGAACGCATCGGGGTCGGCGAAGAAGGCTTCGGGAAGGGGCATGAAGGCCGTGTACCCGAGCGTGACGGGGTAGATCGCGAAGGGTTCCTTCAACTCGACCGAAATGGTCGTGTCGTCCACGGCTTCGAGGCCGGACATGGTGGTCGCAGCGGGCTCACCACCCTCGGGAGCCTGCAGATCGTCGTAGCCCTTCACATTCTCGAAGAAGTACGACGCGCCGTATGCGTTGGTGCTCAATGCGGTGTAGTTCCACGCGTCGACATACGATTTCGCGGTCACGGGTGTTCCGTCGTGGAACGTCCAGCCGGGATTCAGCTTGATCGTCCACGTGATCTGGTCCTCGGACTCGACCGACTCGGCGACGCCGGTGTACTCGACCTCGCTGGTCTCGTCGTTGTAGTTCACCAGCGGGGTGAACAACGACTTGAGGACTTGATTGCCCTCACTCTCGGTGGTGTTGCCCGGAACCAACGGGTTCTCGGGTTGCATGATGTACATGCTGTAGACACCTTCGGCATCTCCGCCGCTGCCGCCCCCACATGCCGCGAGCATGCCGGCGGCTATGAAGCCGGCCGACACGACCGCGATCGTGCGCTTGATCCTCAAGATCCATCCTCCCTCAGTCCCGACGGGACAGCGTCGACTGCCCCGTCGGCCGCGACGGTCCGCGGCGTCGGTACGAGCCACGGAGCGAACGAGTGTTCACTCCGGAACGGGGGTTGACTCTAGACACACCTCGTACCCACGTCGAGTCTCGGCCACACGACCGCCGGGTATAAGGCGCTCGCGGCGGTGGGACGAAATGTCCTCGTAATCAAGAAGGAACGTGTCTCGACTCACGGATTCGCTGATGAGAGCGGTTCGGCTGCCGCACCCGACCCACAGTCGCAGCACTACACCTGCCCGTCCCGGCTCGCGGCACCGCCCACCCGGGAAGCGGACTTGCGCCGCACACCGTAATGTGACCACCATGCATTGTGACTACCGACACGTATCGTTCGCGCGGCGACGGGCGGGGAGCGAGCCGACCGGATTCAGCCACCGGAAGGCTTGACCTCCGCGGCCGGACCCGCCCGCGCAACGGCCTTCGCCTCCGCACCGTCGAAGAAGGACGAGACCGGAGCGGCGACTTCGAGTAGCACATACCAGCCGTCGATCTCGCAGCGCTGCAACCGCACCCGCATTCTCGAGGTGATCGGTTCGCTGACCTCGCAGGCCTCGACGACACCCCGGTCCAGCGCCGCGGCGACCGCCACCGCCGCCAGATCGGCCGCCGCCTGTGCACGATGACGTGCCACGACGACCGATCCGACGTGCAGCAAAGTGGCGGTAACCGCGATCAGACCGGCCATCACCGCACAGCCGATCACGCTCGCGCTCCCGTCGTCCCCGAGAGGAATCCGACTCGGCTTCATTGCATTCCTTCGGGCTCCCGCACCGATACCGCTTCCGCCGTCAGCGTCACCAGAGGAAGCAGTGGGCTCTCCGCAGTCACGACCACCACGATCAGATCTCCCTCCTCCTGCACCACGACGCGCGCGTCCGGTGGCGCGACGCGAGCGGCCACGTCGAGCGCACGCGCCTGGTCGCCCCGCGCGACGAGACGGGCCGCTTCGCGCGCGGCGTCGTGACACCGCACCTGGTACGCGATGCTCAGCACCGCCCCGAGGCACAGGACGAGTACCGTGACAAGGCTCGCGATCGCAAGTGCTGCTTCGACCGTGACGCCCCCGGCGTCCTCTCGCGCAAACCTCGGAAGCAATTTCCGGCGAGCATTCTCCGCATGCGCGGTTGTCACACCGAGGTGTTCAATGCGCGTTCGACGATGCCGGTCAATGCGGAGACGATCGAGTCGCCGGTCACCACCGTGTACAGCACCGCGCCGAATGCCGCTGCCGCGATGGTCCCGATCGCGTACTCCGCCGTAGACATACCGTCATCCTGTCGTGCGAGACCCTCGAGGCGGCCGCGCAGTCCGTGCATGATCCCTTTCACCGATATCCGTTTTGCCATTCTTATCCCCCTTTTCATTTCGTTGCGGCGCAGACGGTCCGCGCCGACGTTCACATCAGCCCTGCGCCGAGCACGTCACGTGCCAGACCGATCACGACCGGGACGATGCCCAGGCACACGAAGGCCGGCAGGAAGCACAATCCGAGGGGCCCGCTCACGAGCACTCCTGCTCGGTCGATCTCGGCGATCACCCGATCCTCGGTCTCGGCGCGATGACGGACAGCGAGTTCGGCCACGGTCTCGGAGAAAGGTGCACCGGATTTCGCAGATCGTCTTGCCGCACGGGCGAAGTCATCGAGTACTCCGGTGGCTTCCGGGCCTGCCCACGCCTCCGCCGCGTCGGCACCCAACGCCAACCGGTCGGCGCCTCGCCGCAAGCCCGCGGCGAGTTCCGGCGGAGCAGACTCCGCGACGACGCGTGCAGCGGTTCCGGCCGGCATCCCCGCGCGCAGGCATGCAGCGAACAGATCGAACGCGGCGGGGACCGCGTGCGGATCGACCGCAGTCACCGCTGCACTCTGCCGATCCTCACCGGTTCTGGTGGGTGCGAGGCGCGTCGCGTGCCGCGGTACGGGTGCGACGACGAGCGCGGCCACCCCCAGCAGTGCTGCCCACTCGGCGCTCATCGTCCCACCCGGGCCGCGATCCGATCGGTCCACAGCAGACCGGCGCAGACGAGCACCGCACCGACGACGAGCATCGCGCCGCCGAGTCCACCCGCGAGGAGTATCTCCAGTGGAGCCGCCCCCATGAGCTGCCCGAGACCGACACCGAGCGCGGGCAATCCCGCAAGTACCGACGCCGTGGCACGAGCTCCGGCGAGACCGGACTCCGTACGAGCACGAATGCGCATGCGCGCGGCCAGATCGGCGCGCGCGGCACCGAGTAGTTCGGCCAGGGCGAGACCGTGACGATCGGAGACCGACCACGCGTCGGCCACCCGGCCCAGACTGTCGGCGACACCGTCCGATCCGGAAGTTGCTGCGACCGAGACCAATCCGTGAGCAGCCGATCCACCGAGCCGTGCACGCGCCGCAGCGACCCGGAACGCCCCTGCGACCGGACCGGCCGTCTCGCGTGCAGCAGTCTCACAGGCATCCGCGGGATGTGCCCCGACGCGCAGGTCGGCGATCACGGTGTCCAGGCCGGACAACAGCATTCGACGATGTCCTTCGAGTTCCGCCATGCGGCGGCGTGAACGGCGGCGCCACACCACCGTCACCACGACGGTCGCGGCAGCGAGAGCGGGAGCGATTCCCGCCCACACCACGATCGCGGCGGCCACTGCGAGCACGGCCCCACCGGCGAGAGGAGGCGGCACCCGACGCGGTCCGGACGTCGGCCCCGCACCCCGCAGCCGGCGGCGAGCTGATGGCCCCGGCAGGACGAGCAGTGCCGCCGCCAAGCACAGAACGGTCGTCGTCACGGGACGTCCCGCCGACGCAGTACTCGTTCGAGGGTGTCCGCACCCGGCTTGTTTCCGTCTGCGTAGGTCCATGCGGGCGTGACGATCACGCCCGCCGCCGGGTCGCGTTCGACCACCCCGATCTCCACGAGTCGCCGCATGCCGTCGGCCCCGCGGTGCACGTGCAGAATGACCTGAACCGCTGCGACGAGTTGACTGTGCAGCGCCGCGCGATCGAGTCCACCGAGCGCGGCGAGAGCCTCGAGTCGCGCGGGTACCTCGTCGGGGGAATTGGCGTGCACCGTTCCGGCACCACCGTCGTGGCCAGTGTTCAAGGCAGTGAGAAGGTCGACGACCTCGGCTCCCCGTACCTCTCCGATGACGATGCGGTCGGGCCGCATTCGCAGCGCCTGCCGTACGAGGTCGCGCACGGTGACCTCCCCGACTCCTTCGACGTTGGGTGCCCGCGCCACCAACCGAACGACGTGCGGGTGCGCCGGAACCAATTCGGCCGCATCCTCGACACAGACGATGCGCTCGGTGCCGTCGACCGCACCGAGCAACGCTGCAAGGAGCGTCGTCTTGCCGGCACCCGTCCCGCCGACGACGAGAAACGCCAGGCGGGCGCGGACGATACGTTGCAGTAGCCGGTATGCGACTTCGGAGATGGCTCCGCGATCCCGCAACGCTTCGAGCCCCTGGGTGGCGGGCCGCAGCACGCGCAGGGACAGACACGTTCCGCCCTGCGCAACCGGCGAGAGCACCGCGTGCAGCCGGACGCCGAACTCTCCGTGACCGGGCAGCCTTCCGTCCACCCACATCTGCGCGTCGTCGAGACGACGTCCCGCGAACAGCGCCAGTCGCTGTGCGAGTCGTCTGACCGCGGCCTCGTCGGGAAAGGTGACCTCAGTCAGGCACAAACCGCTCCCCCGATCAACCCAGACCCGGTCGGGGGCGGTGACGAGCACATCTGTCACTGCCGGATCTGCCAGTAGGTCCTCGAGCGGACCTGCGCCGGTGAGTTCGGTCTGCAGATGGCGTAATGCCGCCAGGAGGTCGGAGTCACCGAGCACCCCACCGGATTCCGCTCGCAGCGCAGCGGCGACGCGGGCGGGGGTGAGTTCTCCGGCTTCGTCCGCCAACCGGTCGCGCACGCGGCCGAGGAGATCGCCTCGGAGAATTCCTGTCATGCCGCCCACCTCGGACCACTGCTGCCGGATCCGGCAGCAGTCAACACGTCGTGCGCTGCACCGAGCAGTGGGGATCGCCCTCGCAGCCGGAGACCGCCGCGTTCGAGCATCTCGGCCAGGCCCGGCTCGGGACGCATCGACGTGAGCACATCCAGGCCCACTGCGTCCGCCACGTCCGCGGGTCGCAGGCCACCGGGCGCGGGCCCGCGGAGGACGATGCCGGCCGGTTCGCCCCGGGTGGAGAGGATCCGGGCGATCCGCGTCGCGGCGAGCACCGCACCGATGCGTGCGGGCACGATCAGGACGGTGAAATCGGACAACGCGAGCACCGCGTCGGCCACCGGGTCGAAGTTGCGGCCCACGTCGCAGACGACTGTCGTTCCCGCAGCGCGCACCGCCTCGACGACCGCGCCTGCAGCGGTCGCAGTGGGCCGGCCGATGTTCTCCCGGTCGGTGGACAGGATTCCCACCCCTGGCGCCCAGACGGGCACGGCGTCGCGCAGTGCACGCGCCGATATTCGGCCGCCGTCGACGGTGAGACCGGACCACCGCACTCCCGGATGCTCTTCGAGACCGGTCAGGACGTCGAGGCCACCGCCGAACGGATCGGCATCGACGAGCAGGGTGTCGCGTCGGTCCTCGCGCCCCGCGGCCCACGCCAGGGCCGCGGCGAAGGTGGACGCACCCGCTCCACCACAGCCGCCCACGACCGCGAGGACGATGCCCGCACCGGCCGAGGGCTCACCCGCGGCGGCGATGATCGAGAGCAGTTCCACCTCCTCGGACGGAAGAGCGAGGACGTGTTCGGCACCCACGGTTGCGGCGGCCTGCCATTCCGGGAGATCGGCCGGCCCCGTGCACACCAGGATCACTCCGGGGCGGCGAGGGTACTCACCCGCGCACACTGCCGCAGCCGCCGCATCGAGGACGACGATCGACGCTTCGGTCCATGCCCGGCGCGGTATCGGCACGGACATCTCGTGCAGCGTGCGGTCGGCCGCAGCGACCACCCGACGCAGGTCGGCGATCAGCGCGGCGTCGTCGATCAGTCCGAGGATGTCGTTCACGAGCGCCAGCCTGCCGCGCTTTGCCGGTGTCGAGGTGGCGAGAACGGCCTTCGGAAGGCGGCCTGTGGATGAATCGGCGGCCTGGGGACAAACCGCGACCGAGCGGCCTCTCGGTGCGGATACGCCGCGGTCCGCGGTGTAGAGAGAGTCTGGAGGTCGGTAGGCAGAGTCTCCGACAAAAGGGACAGCCCTCGCCAGGGGGGAGGAGGCGAGGGCCGTCTATGTTCAGCCCCGGGGGTCGGGCTGAACACAACCCGGATGTCGATCCGGGCATTCGCGATAGTACACCGTTAGGTGGGACTACTTGCAACTTCAAACAGTGGCGCGCCGCGCAGATCACTCGGTGCCAACGAAGGACTCTGCGACCTATTGTGGTGATCGTGACAGACCTGTCCGTGAATCCGTCCCGACCGGCCCCGTCGACGGGGGCTGCTCCGGACCGGACTCGCATCGCAGCGTTCTTCGACCTCGACAAGACCGTCATCGCGAAATCGAGCGTGCTGGCGTTCACCCGCCCGTTCTTCGAAGAGGGCCTCCTCAGTCGCCGGGCGGTGCTCCAGAGCACCTACGCTCAACTGCTCTACCTGCTGTCCGCAGCCGATCAGGCACGTGTCGACCGGATGCGCGAGCACATCGCGCACATGTGCAACGGCTGGGACGTGGAGCAGATCAAGTCGATCGTCGAGAAGACCTTGCAGGATGTCGTGACACCGCTCGTCTACGCAGAGGCCAAGGATCTGATCGCCGATCATCGAGCCCGCGGCCACGACGTGATCATCGTGTCGGCATCGGGTCAGGAAGTGGTGACACCGATTGCGCGGACACTCGGTGCCGCACACAGCACAGGGAGCCGGATGCGGATCGTCGACGGCAGGTATGCCGGCGAAGTCGATTTCTACTGCTTCGGCGAAGCGAAAGCGGTCGCCGTCCGGGAACTCGCCGAACGGTACGGTTACGACCTCTCCCTCAGCTACGCCTATTCCGATTCGGCCACCGACCTGCCCATGTTGCTCGAGGTCGGTTTTCCCCGAGCCGTGAACCCGGACCGTCCCCTCCGTCGAGAAGCGGTCGAAAATGGTTGGCCTATCCTGACTTTCGCCCGGCCGGTGCCACTCGGTCGCCGCGCTCGTCCCTCAGCCCGGGCCCTTGTGACACTCGCTGCCACGCTCGGTGCGACAGCGCTGATACTCGGTGCCGCCCGATGCCTGGCGAAGCGCCGGATGCGTTGACACTCAGTACCGCTCACTGCGAATGCGGGGGGCAGAAACGATGCTTTTTGGGGGCTTGCCGACATCCCTCGGACGGGGTAGAAAGGAGTTACGGAAGGACGGAAGGCCAAGACCGAATCGGAAGAGAAGATTCGATCTCCCGACTGTTCTTCCCAGCACGGACACCGAGCACCCACGCGAAGCCGATGCCACTATAAGGGCACAAGTGTTGTGGGCCTGCGAGTTCCGGATCATCGAAGATGAGTACCCGCACCCGTTGCGAGGACGAATCCACGATATTCGGATCATCGCCGAGGCCTTGAACCACAACCCATTTCAGCACGCTTGGTAACTCGGACAGCCCGTGCTTGCGGGTGGCGGAATCGATCCCGGTCGATATGCCACCCGCTTTCGCGTGTCGGGGCGCCGCACTCAGCCGGCGAATGCTTCGGCGATCGAGGTTGCCTCGCGAGCGCCTGCCTCGAGCGATCCGCAGCAGAAGAGCACCCACCCCCCGACACCCTCCACGGTCCCCGCTCCGAATCCGGAGAGGCCGTCGCGATAGGCCTGCAACCTTCGCATCCAGTGAACCTCCGGCACGCCGAGATTGCGCACGTCGAGTCCGGATGCGACACAGACGAGACGGGACGCGGCCCGGGCCACGACCCCGTCGGCCACCCCGAAGGGTCGCAGGACGGACAATTCGCCGTGCACGACCGCAGCCAGGACCGGTGCCGGCGCATCCGTTCCGCCGGTCACGAGTTGCGCTAGCGCGTCGAGCCGCTCGGCAACGCCTGCTTCGGTCCGTGGGCGACCCAGTTCCCCGGCGTCCTCCACGAGATCGGCGGCGGCGAGCAGGTGCAGACGGGCGAGCGCCTGCAACGGAGCGCGACGCCAGGTCGCCACCATGTTGCCGAGAGCATCGCCGTCGAGTGCCTGCGCGACGCGTAGAGCGCCGGCCAGAATCGGATCCCCGCTCTCCCCCGGCTGCGGCAATTCTGTCGACCCGCCGTCGATCGAGGCCGATGCGCGTGCGGCGCGCACCGATGCCTCCGCAGCGGTGTTCGCCCATCCACGCCGGTTGGTCCGATGACGGTGCACCTCCGCGAGCGCGTCGCGGGCACGGTCGGCGGCCTCACGGACGCCCGGAAGATCGACGAGAGGCTGAAGAGGGTCGCTCACGTCGATGACGGTACCGGCGCGCACCCGGGTTGTGGACGAGAGGTTCGCCGGGCGGTCCCGGCTGCCGTTCGTCGCGTGAAAGCAACCGATGGTCGAATGTGACGGTTGCGCACGTCGATGGAACGGTGCGGCGCCGGTCACAGATGATTACGCTCACAAGAGCCCGAATGCAACCATCCCGGAGAGAGGCCCCGCATCATGACGAGCGCAGCTCAGGAGCACGAATCGAAGGCGTACCCGCCGAGCCCGGAGTTCACCGCCACCGCCAACGCCGGTCCGGAACTGCAGGCCGCGGCCGACGCCGATCGGCTCGGATTCTGGGACGAGCAGGCGAAGAGGCTCGACTGGGCGGAGCCGTGGACGGAGGTACTCGACTGGTCGGACGCGCCGTTCGCGAAGTGGTTCGTCGGCGGAAAGCTCAACGTCGCCTACAACTGCGTCGACCGCCACGTCGAGGCCGGTAACGGCGATCGGGTCGCGATCCACTTCGAGGGCGAGCCCGGCGACAGCCGATCGCTCACCTACAACGACCTGCTTGCGGAGGTCTCCCGCGCCGCCAACGCCTTCACCGACCTCGGTCTGGTGGCCGGCGACCGCGTTGCGATCTACATGCCGATGATCCCCGAGGCGATCATCACCATGCTCGCGTGCGCCCGGCTGGGCCTGACCCATTCGGTGGTGTTCGGCGGCTTCTCGTCGTCGGCCCTGCGTTCCCGGATCGACGACGCCGAGGCGAAGCTCCTCGTCACTGTCGACGGGCAGTGGCGCCGTGGTCAGGCCGCGCCGCTCAAGACCGCAGCCGACGAGGCTGTGGCCGGCGCGAAGTCGATCGAGCACGTGCTCGTCGTCGCGCGCACCGGCATCGACGTCGAGTGGACTTCCGGACGGGACCTGTGGTGGCACGAAACCGTCGAGAAGGCTTCGCCGGAGCACACCGCTCAACCGTTCGACTCCGAGCATCCGCTGTTCATCCTGTACACCTCGGGGACCACGGGTAAGCCCAAGGGCATCATCCACACCTCGGGCGGATATCTGACGCAGGCCTCGTACACCCACCACTACGTCTTCGACCACAAACCGGGCAAGGACGTGTACTGGTGCACCGCCGACATCGGCTGGGTGACCGGCCACAGCTACATCGTGTACGGGCCGCTGAGCAACGGCGTCACGCAGGTCGTATACGAGGGGACCCCCAACTCGCCGAACGAACACCGGCACTTCGAGATCATCGAGAAGTACGGGGTATCCATCTACTACACCGCCCCGACCCTGATCCGCACCTTCATGAAGTGGGGCCGCGAGATCCCCGATGCCCACGATCTGTCGTCGATCCGCCTGCTCGGCAGCGTGGGCGAGCCGATCAACCCGGAGGCGTGGCGCTGGTACCGCGAGGTCATCGGCGCGGATTCCGCACCGATCGTCGACACCTGGTGGCAGACCGAGACGGGCGCGATCATGATTTCGCCGCTGCCCGGCATCACCGCGACCAAGCCCGGCTCTGCGATGGCTCCCCTGCCCGGCATCTCGGCGATGATCGTCGACGACGAGGCCGAACCGCTCGGTCCGGGGGGCAACGGTTTTCTGGTGCTCGATCAGCCATGGCCGTCGATGCTGCGCGGCATCTGGGGCGACGATCAGCGCTACCGCGAGACCTACTGGTCGCGCTACGAAGACCAGGGATGGTACTTCGCCGGTGACGGCGCCCGCTACGACGAGGACGGCGCACTGTGGGTGCTCGGCCGGGTCGACGACGTGATGAACGTCTCCGGTCACCGCATCTCCACCTCGGAGGTCGAGTCGGCGCTGGTGAGCCATCCGTCGGTCGCCGAGGCCGCGGTCGTCGGCGCCGCGGACGAGACCACCGGACAGGGCATCGTCGCCTTCGTGATCCTGCGTGAGCACGTCGAGAACACCGGCGACGAGCTGATCAAGCAGTTGCGTGAGCACGTGTCCGTGGAGATCTCCCCGATCGCCAAGCCCCGCCAGATCACCGTGGTCCCGGAGTTGCCCAAGACCCGCTCGGGCAAGATCATGCGCCGCCTGCTGCGCGACGTCGCGGAAGGTCGCGAACTCGGCGACACCTCGACGCTCGTCGACCCTGCGGTCTTCGACGCGATCCGCGGTAAGTAGTCCCCGACGCAGCGAACGCCCCTTCCGGATCCCGACTCCGGAAGGGGCGTTCGTGCGTGCGCGAGGTCTACACCTCGTCGAGCGAACGGTCGCGCGTCTCCTTGACGACGAGCAGCGCGACGAAGGTCGTCGCTGCCGCAATCAGTAGGTAGATACCCACCCAGCCGACGCCGTAGGTGGTGGCCAGCCAAGTCGCGATGAAGGGCGCGATCGCGGCCCCGAGGATACTCGAGACGTTGTAGGAGATCCCGGATCCGGTGTAACGGACATTGGTGGGGAACAACTCGGGCAGGATCGCGCTCTGCGGACCGAAGGTCAGGCCCATGAGCAGCATGCCGATCACGAGGAAGAACAGCATCCGGCCGGAGCTCATGCCGTCGCCCGAGAGCAGGAGCTGGAAACACAGGCCGAAGACCATGATCACGCCGGTGACGACCAGCAGGGTCGCGCGGCGACCGTAGCGATCGGCGAGCCATCCGGCGACCGGCACTGCAGCGGCGAAGAACAGCACTGCGATGAGCTGCAGCACGAGGAAGTCCGAGTACTGGAAACCGGCGCCGTGACCGCCTTCCGCGGGGGTCTTGCCCGTTCCGAAGCTGAGGACCCAGGTGGTCATGATGTAGAAGAGCGTGTACGTCGCCAGCATGACGAACGTACCGATGATCAGCTGTCGCCAGCTGGTCTTGAACACCTCTGCGAGCGGCGTCTTCACCTTCTTGCCCTCGGCGACCGCCTTGGCGAATACCGGCGTCTCCTCGAGCTTGAGCCGCACGTACAGACCGATGATGACCATGACGGCGCTGAGCAGGAACGGAATGCGCCAGCCCCATTCCAGGAAGGCGCTGGACAGGTCGGGATCGCTGTTGTCGTATCCGAGCAGCAGGGTGATGATCAGGAACAGACCGTTGGCTCCGATGAAGCCGATCGGCGCGCCGAGCTGAGGCCACATCGCCGCCCAGGCACGTTTACCCGGTTCGGCCGTCTCGGTGGCGAGCAGAGCCGCCCCGGACCACTCCCCGCCCAGGCCCAGTCCCTGGCAGAAACGCATGAGTGCCAAGAGCGCCGGCGCGATCAGTCCGGCCTGGTGATAGGTGGGCAGCAGACCGATGAGGAAGGTCGCGATACCCATCGTGAGGAGCGAACCGACGAGGGTGACCTTGCGACCGATCCGGTCGCCGAAGTGCCCGAAGACGATGGATCCGACCGGGCGGGCGACGAAGGCGATGCCGAAGGTCGCGAGGGACGCGAGCAGCGCGGTCGTGCTGTTGCCCTGGGGAAAGAACAGATGGGGAAAGACCGAGACAGCGGCTGTCGCATAGATGTAGAAGTCGTAGAACTCGATGGACGTGCCGACCATGCTGGCCACGACGATGCGCCGACGCGGTACACCTGCGACGGCCGAGGAATCGCCCTTGCCGACTCCGACGGATGTGCTCACTGAACCACTCCACTGAAGAACTCATATCCTGGGAAGAAATCCCAATTGCTAGGAAAGTGAACATCGACGTTTCTGTCCGCTGCAAATCGGACACCCCCTCGGAAGACGTCCGTCCGGCATTAGACTCGTCCCTGGTGTACCGGGAAGCCTGGTCGGCGACGGTCCGACCATGTCCGCCTCCCCGACCACCGAAAGACGTCTGTGTCCGATCCCTCATCCGCAGCCTGGACCAGTTCCCTCAACCGCTATCTCCGCGCCGAGACCGTGGGTGGTTCACTGCTGCTCGCCGCTGCCGCGATAGCTCTGGTCTGGATCAATTCCCCGTTCGGGGAGTCCTACATTGCGCTGCGCGATTTCGAGATCGGCCCCGAGTCCCTCCACCTGCATCTCTCGCTCGGGACGTGGGCGAAGGACGGACTCCTCGCGGTCTTCTTCTTCGTCGCCGGCCTCGAACTCAAGCGAGAACTGGTCACGGGCGAACTTGCCGAACGCAAGAAGGCCATTCTGCCGGTGATCGCCGCAGCCGGTGGAGTCGTCCTGCCGGCCGTCATCGCCGCTGCGGTGGGCTGGGGAACCCCCGGGATGGAGCGCGCATGGGCGATCCCGGTCGCGACCGACATCGCTTTTGCGCTCGGCGTGCTCGCACTCACCGGCTCCCGCATCCCCACCAGCGCCCGTGTCTTCTTGTTGAGCCTGGCCGTGGTGGACGACCTCATCGGCATCGCTCTGATCGCGATCCTGTTCACCTCGGGCCTTGCGCTCGGCTGGATGCTCGCGACCGTGGCTGCAGCGGTGGTGTACTGGCTCGCACAACAGCGACGCATCACCACGCCCTGGTTGTACGTACCGCTCGCACTGTTCACCTGGTACGCGATGCACAGTGCCGGTATCCACGCGACCGTCGCGGGGGTGCTACTCGGCCTGCTCACCAGGGTTCGCGCCGACCCCGGTGAGGACTACGGGCCGGCCGAGCGCCTCGCCCACCACCTCCAGCCGTGGTCGGCCGGCCTGTGTGTCCCGGTGTTCGCACTGTTCGCCTCGGGTGTCCCCATCGGTGCAGAGATGCTCGGCAACGTCTTCACCGACCCCATCGGCCTCTCGATCGTGCTCGGTCTTCTCGTCGGCAAGACCGTCGGAATCTTCGGCAGCACCTGGATCGCCATCCGCTTCGGGCTCGCGACGAAACCGACCGGCCTGCAGTGGGGCGACGTGCTCGCGCTCGCAATGCTCGGCGCGATCGGGTTCACTGTGAGCCTGCTCATCACCGAGTTGTCGTTGACCGGCGAATCGGCCGAGATCGCCAAGGCCGCCGTACTGGTGACGTCATTGATCGCGTCCGTGCTGGGGTCGGCGCTAGTGTTACGGCGTGGGCGTGCCCACCGTCAACGGAACGAACCAACCGAAGGGGTCGAGTAGTGAGCGTGACGAACGCGAATCGTCCGGAGAACGGAGTCCCGTCGAGCATTTCGGGCATTCCGTTGACGAAGGTGGACGCTCCGACACCCCGCGACGCCAGCGTGGGCGAACTCGTGCGCGATGCCGCGACACAGTTGTCCACCCTGTTCCGTGCCGAAGTCCAGCTCGCCAAGGCCGAAGTGACGGGTGAGGTCAAGAAGGGCGTGCAGGGCAGCCTGTTCTTCATCCTCGCGCTCGCCGTTCTGACCTTCAGTTCGTTTTTCTTCTTCTTCTTCCTGGCCGAGCTGCTCGATGTCTGGGTGGCCCGCTGGCTCGCCTTCCTCATCGTCTTCCTGATCATGCTGGTCGTCACTGCGATCCTTGCCCTGATCGGTTATCTACGGGTCCGCAAGCTGCGCGCACCGAGCAAGACGCTCGACTCGCTCAAGCAGACCGCGGCGATTCTCCCGAACAACCAGGACGGATCCGATCCGGCCGGACCGCGTCACGCAGCGCCGCGTCACGCGAACCGCTGACCACCGGACCGTCAGTGCCCCTCCCCGACCCGTCCACGGTCCGGTATCCCGGCCCGTGGACGCATCTGGACATCCATGCCAACGGCATCCGGTTCCACGCCGTGGAAGCCGGGCCTCAGGATCCGGGAACACCCCTGGTGGTGTTCGTGCACGGCTTCGCCGACCTGTGGTGGTCGTGGCGACACCAGCTCACGGCTTTCGCCGAGCTCGGTTACCGGGCCGTCGCGGTGGATCTGCGCGGTTACGGCGACACCGACAAGCCACCGCGCGGTTACGACGGATGGACGCTCTCGAACGATGTCGCAGGCCTGATCCGCGCGCTCGGCCACACCGAGGCGATCCTCGTCGGACACGCGGACGGCGGCCTCGTGTGCTGGGCGACCGCGGTGCTCCACCCCAAGCTCGTGCGGGCGATCGCAGTGGTCGACTCCCCGCATCCGATCTCACTGCGCGATGCGACGTTGCGAGACCATGCGCAGCGCAAGGCCCTGCTGCCGACCTTCCTCGCCTACCAGCTGCCGTGGCGCCCCGAACGCCGACTGACGCGGAACAACGGCTGCGAGATCGAACGACTGCTGCGACTCCGGAGCGGGGCCGACTGGCAGCAGAGCGACGAGTTCGCCGAGGTCGTCGAACGGCTGCGCACCGCGATCCGCATCCCGGGCACGGCACACCTGACCCTCGAATACCAGCGGTGGGCGTTCCGCAGCCAGTGGCGTCCCGACGGGCGGCGATTCATGAAAGCCATGGACGTCGAACTCACACTGCCGATCCTGCAGTTGCACGGCGCGCTCGATCCCTACGTGATCGCTGCGACACTGCGCCGGTGCGTCAGCCATGCGCCCGGCCGGATCCTGAAATTCGTCGACGGCGCCGGGCATTACCCCCACCAGGAAAAACCCGAGGCGGTAACGGCACTGCTCGCCGACTTCGTGCGTGAGGTCGCCTGAACCGCACACTCGCTCGAGCGGGTCAGACGATGCAGGCGCCGGTCGCCACCGGCAGGTTCCCGCCGTCCATCGCCAACTGTCGGCTCACTTCGGCGGCGGTGAGCACGAAGCCGGTGTCGGTGTCGTCGACAGCTGCCCCGAAGACCATCCCGAGAACGTTCCCGTACGGGTCGACCAGCGGACCTCCCGAGTTGCCCTGCCGGATCATGCCGCGCACCGTGTACACCTCGCGTTCGACAGTGCCGCCGCGGTAGATGTCCGGCCCCTGCAGGTCGAGCGTCTCACGAATCCGCGCCGCACTGGCCGTGAACGGGCCTCCGCCCGGATAACCGAGGACGATCGCGTCGTCACCCGGCTCGGCGGGCTGCGGCGCGAAGCTCAGCGGCGCAGCCGTCAACCCCGGCACCGAGAGAATCGCGACATCCACTTCAGGGTCGAACAGCACGACGGTCGCGTCGAGAGGGCCCCGAGCCGTATCGACGGTCACCGCTGCGGTTCCGGCCACGACGTGAGCGTTCGTCATCACCCGTTCGGGTGCCACGACGAAGCCGGACCCTTCGAGCGCCTTCTGACAGCTCGGGGCGATGCCGTTGATGCGGAGCACGCTCGGGTGCAGGCGGGCCGGCACCGATCCTTCGAGGAGCGCACCATCGGGCGCTTCCACCTCGGCGATCGGCGTCCGACCGAACGGCCCGATCACCTCCGGCAGACCCGACGTGTCGAGCAGCGCAGAGAACTCGTTCGGGATCGCACGCATCCAGTCCGGAGCCAGATCGTCGACTGTTCCGAGCACCTGAGAGCCGCGGACCGCAGCGGAGACGGCGGGCTGGGTCGTGGCGGTCAACGGAATGGCGAGCAACCACGCGGCGACGAGCACGGCGACCGCCTGCAGGCCGGCTCCGACGATGCTGTCCGCCGCTCGGGCACCCGGACTGTGGATGCCGCTGCGCGCGGCACGTCCGAGGACCATGCCCGCCACCTCGCCGATCACGACGAGCACCACGATCAGCGCGATTCCGGCCAGGATGCGCAGGCGCGTGTCCTCCACATGGATGAGCACATGCGGAGCGATGAGGATGCCGGCGACGGCACCGAGCAGCACACCGAGGAAGGCCAACGCCGATGCGACAGCGCCCTGCCGGAGCCCGGAGGACGCAGCGATCAGGACGATCACCACGATGATCAGATCGATCCAACTCGATCCGGTCATGATTCGACAACCCCCGTCTCCAGTTCGGCAAGCACGACTTCGAGATCACGGACATCGTGATGATTCCACTCGATCTCCCACCCGGACACCGCGAACAGACCCGCGAGCACGCCCGCAGTGAATCCCCAGACCAACATCCCGTCCACCTGGAAGGCCGGGCCCTGATAGCCCAGCCGGTGCCGCACCTGGAAGCGGTTGTCCGGGTCGAGCAACTCGTGCAGCGATACCCGGACCACGCGGGTCGCCTCCTGCGGATCGACCACACCTATGGGACTCGGGGTCTCCCAATAGGCGACCACGGGTGTCACGTCGAAGCCGGAAGGCGGAATGAACAGTTCGGGAAGCACCGCCAGCGGCCGGATGCCGGAAGGATCCAGGCCCGTCTCCTCCTGCGCCTCGCGCAGAGCGGTGTGGATAGCTCCGTAGTCCTCCGGGTCGGCGGCACCTCCGGGGAACGCCACCTGCCCGCTGTGCTGGCGCAGAGTCGCGGCGCGCTGGGTCAACAGCACGTCGGCATCGGCGGGGAGTCCGCCGCGAGCCATGGGGTCGGCAGTCGGCGACCCGCCGAACAACACCAGGACCGATGCCTGCCGAACCCGCGCGTCGTGGGGGGCACGGCGGTTCAGGATCGGATTGAGTCCGTGAGGGTCGGCCGGGGACACCGAGGCGACACGCCGGAGCCATTCGGGGATCACGTGACCACTCCCAGATGTTCTTCGACGACTGCGGCGACCTCGTCTGCGGACCGGAACGGAATCGGAAGCACCGCGGCGACCGAACCGTCCGCGCGGAGCAGCACCGTCACGGGAAGGACCGCAGGCGCACCGACCGCAGCCTGCACGCGCCCCGAACCGTCCTGGACCCCCGGCAGCCGCACACCGTAGTCCGCGAGCTTGCCGAGCGCGTTCGCCTCGTTGGGGTCGGTGTGGACGGTCACGACGTCGACCGCTCCGCCGGCCCGGGCCGCATAGTCCTCGAGCACGGGCAGTTCTTCGGCACACGGCGCGCACCACCAGGCCCACAGGTTGACCACGGCGGGTTTTCCGGCCAGAGCGGCTGCGAGGTCCACGGAGGATCCGTCGCCGACACACTCGAAGACCAGTCCGGCGAGCGGACCCGCAGGAAGAGTCGCCGATGTGTCCGGCTGCGGACACGAATCCAGGGCGGCGATCTCCCTCAGTGGGGCGAGTGCCTCCGGGTGGTCCTGAGGACGCCGGTCCATGGGCGCGGTCGATGGTGTCATGGGACCCGACGCGTTGAGGGACGGAGTATCGCCACGATCGCGCGGCCAGATCGCCACGATCAACGCTATGACGACGACGAGTGCTGCCAGGCTCCAACGGCCTGCCGAGGAAGGGCGCACTCCGTCACCGCCCGGCCAACTCGAGCAGGTGCTCGGTCTCCGGTCCCTTCACCAGCGCGGCCGCGGTATGCGGATCGGTCGGCCCGGTCCCGTAGGACGGACAGTCCTTCGCCAGCACGCACACCCCGCATGCGGGCTTGCGCGCATGGCACACCCGCCGGCCGTGGAAGATCACGCGATGGGACAGCAGCGTCCACTCCTTGCGTTCGATGAGCGCACCCACGGCGTGTTCGATCTTGACCGGATCGGTCTCCTCGGTCCATGCCCAGCGCCGCACGAGCCGCTGGAAATGCGTGTCGACGGTGATCCCCGGCACATCGAAGGCGTTGCCGAGAATGACGTTCGCGGTCTTGCGTCCGATCCCGGGCAGCGCGACCAGATCCTCCAGGCGGGCGGGGACCTCCCCGTCGAAGCGCTCGAGCAATGCCTGTCCGAGGCCGATCAACGCGTTGGCCTTGTTGCGGTAGAAGCCCGTCGAGCGGATGTACTCCTCGAGCTCGGTGCGGTCGGCCTCGGCGTATGCACGGGCGTCCGGATATCGGGCGAACAGAGCGGGAGTCACTTGGTTGACCCGCACATCCGTGCACTGCGCCGACAGAATCGTGGCGACCGCGAGCTCGAGCGGAGTGGTGAAGTCCAATTCGCAGTAGACGTGCGGAAACGCCTCGGCAAGGCGACGGTTCATCCGGCGTGCACGACGTACGAGCGCGAGACGCGACTCGGATCCGCGAGCCTTTCCGTTCACTCGGCGCGGGGCCGTCTCGGGGCTCTCGGACTGGGTCGCATGCACCTGATCCACTCTACGTAAACACTCTCCCCAGGATCCGGCCCCGTGTCACTTCCGAGACCTTGCAGGTGTTTACTTCCCGGTATGCAAGCTCTTGCTGTGGTGCTCTTCCCGGTGCTGCTGATGTTGTTCGCACTGTCCATGGAACGTGTCGAAGCGCGCTTGAGTCGGCTGTCGGTCCGCGAACAGGAAGTGGAGGAATTCCTCGACAAAGCGGATCAGGCCGACGTTGCGGCACTCGCTCGTGAAGGCTTCCCCGGAGCCCTTGCCCGCTTCCAGCGCCGTCGGCGCCGCGGATCGGGTGCCGGCAGATCGGACGATTCCGACCGCGAACTACGCGCCCGCCGCGCGAGCTGACCGGCTACCTGCAGGTAGCCTCGGAAGTACCCCGACCGGTTCGTCGACGGTTTCCGTGGTATCGGTCACTCATGCCTGCAGCGCGCACAGTAGACTGGACGCTTGTACGGCTGACTGATGGACCTGCCCGGGATATCCGTCGACGTGCAGACCCTGCAGTAGATGACGAAATCTTTCCCAAAAGGAGCGCACGTGGACGAGGTCCTGGCCAGAGCAGGCATCTTCCAAGGAGTCGAGCCCTCGGCGGTTGCGGCGCTGATCAAAGAGCTTCAGCCTGTAGATTTCCCGCGCGGCCATGTCATCTTCAACGAGGGTGAGCCCGGCGACCGGCTGTACATCATCGTCTCCGGCAAGGTGAAACTCGGGCGTCGTTCGCCCGACGGCCGCGAGAACCTTCTGACGATCATGGGCCCCTCCGACATGTTCGGTGAGCTGTCGATCTTCGACCCGGGTCCGCGCACGTCGACCGCCACCACCGTGACCGAAGTGCGTGCCGTGAGCATGGACCGCGACGCACTCAAGGCGTGGATCGACCAGCGCCCCGAGATCGCCGAGCAGCTTCTCCGCGTGCTCGCCCGTCGTCTGCGTCGCACCAACAACAGCCTCGCCGACCTGATCTTCACCGACGTCCCGGGTCGTGTCGCCAAGGCACTGCTGCAGCTCGCCCAGCGCTTCGGCACGCAGGAGGCCGGTGCACTTCGGGTGACGCACGACCTGACGCAGGAAGAGATCGCGCAGCTCGTCGGCGCGTCCCGCGAGACCGTCAACAAGGCGCTCGCCGACTTCGCGCACCGCGGCTGGCTGCGCCTCGAAGGCAAGAGCGTGCTGATCTCCGATTCGGAGCGGCTCGCGCGTCGCGCCCGCTGACGCCTCGACGAACGAAAAGGCCGGGACGCTTCGTCGCGTCCCGGCCTTTCGTGTACTCCTGGCTTCTCAGCCGTGGCTGCGCAGGTACTCCAGTTGCACGTTGACGGACTTCTCGGCCGCGCCCCACAGCGACCGGTCGACGTCGGCGTAGACGTGCTCGACGACTCGGCGCGCCGAGGCTTCGGACCCGAGAACCCGCAGCGCACCGCGAACCTGCTCGAGTCTGCCCTCACGATGCGCGAGGTACTCCCGCGCGATCGTTTCGAGGTCGGGCAGCTCGGGTCCGTGGCCCGGCAGGACCGTGTACCCGTCACCGAGCGAGATGAGCGTCCGCAGAGACGTCAGGTAGTCGCCCAGGTCGCCGTCCGAATCGTCGAGGACGGTCGTGCCTCGACCGAGGATGGTGTCGGCGGTGAGCACGCTGCGGTCCTCCTCGATCACGAACGAGAGGGAATCGGCGGTGTGGCCGGGGGTCGCGACGACCCGGATGCGCAGTCCTGCCGCCTCGACGACGTCGCCGTCGGACAGTTGTTCTCCGCCGCCGTGCCGATGCTCGGCTGCCCGGGCGTGCACCGGGCAGCCGGCCAGTTCGGAGAATCGCTCGGCACCCTCGGTGTGGTCGTAGTGCCGGTGACTGATCAGGGTCGCCGCCACCGGTACCTGTGCGACCCGTGCGAGATGCCCTTCGTCGAGCGGCCCCGGATCGACGACCACGCATTCGTCGCTCCCGGGCGCGCGAAGGATCCACGTGTTCGTCCCCTCGAGAGACATGATCGAGGGATTCTCCGCCAGGATCACCGCAGCGTTCTCGGTGACCTGTCGCAGCTGCGCGTAGGCGGGGTGAACCAGCGCCATCTCTCTCGCCTCTCGTACGGAATTCGTCGGGATCCGCCCTCACTCACGAGGGTGGCGTCAGCGTACTTCCACGATCAGTTCGACCTCTACGGGCGCACCGAGAGGCAGTTCCGCGACACCGACGGCCGATCGCGCATGGGCTCCGACGTCGCCGAAGATCTCGCCGAGCAGTTCCGATGCTCCGTTGATCACACCGGGCTGCCCGGTGAATCCCTCGGCGGAAGCGACATAGCCGACCACCTTCACGATGCTCGCGATGTTGTCGAGCCCGACGATGCCGTCGACGGCGGCGAGCGCGTTGAGCGCGGCGGTACGAGCAGCGGTCTTCGCTTCCTCCGCCGACACCTCGGCCCCGACCTTGCCGGTATGGGTCAGCGTCCCGCCCACCAGCGGCAGCTGCCCGGAGGTGTACACCACATCACCGTTGCGGACGGCGGGCACGTAGGCCGCCACCGGCGCGGCGACGGGTGGCAAGGTGATGCCGAGTTCGGTCAGGCGGTTGCTCCAGGTCTTGTGTGCCACGGATCAGCCCTTCGGACGCTTGAGGTACGCGACGTGCTGCTCACCGGTCGGGCCCGGAAGGACGGTGACGAGTTCCCATCCGTCGGCACCCCACTGGTCGAGGATCTGCTTGGTCGCGTGCGTGAGCAGCGGCACGGTCGCGTATTCCCATGTGGTCGTTTCACTCATGTCCTGACCCTATCCGGCACCACTCACGCTCCACGACTTATAGGCTCGTGATCGTGGCATCTCCGACATCACATTCCGGCGAGTGGCCGGCCTGCGCCGCCCAGGCGCGACTGCACTTCGTGTCCGGTAAGGGCGGCACCGGGAAGTCCACCGTGGCCGCAGCCCTCGCCCTGGCGCTCGCCGCCGGAGGTCGCAAAGTGCTGCTGGTAGAGACAGAGGGGCGTCAGGGCATCGCCCAGTTGTTCGACGTGCCGCCGCTTCCCCCGGTCGAGACGAAGATCGCTTCCGCCCCGGGCGGCGGGCAGGTATCGGCCCTCGCCATCGACATCGAGGCCGCTTTCCTCGAGTACCTGGACATGTTCTACAACCTCGGCTTCGCCGGTCGCGCGATGCGGCGCATGGGAGCGATCGAGTTCGTGACCACTCTCGCGCCCGGGCTTCGCGACGTGATCATGACCGGCAAGATCAAGGAGACCGTGGTGCGGACCGATGCATCGGGTGCACCGGCCTACGACGCGGTGGTGGTCGATTCACCTCCCACCGGCCGAATCGGAAGCTTCCTCGACGTCACCAAGGCCATGGCCGATATCGCGAAGTCCGGTCCGATCCGGTCCCAGAGCGAAGGCGTGGTTCGGCTGCTGCACTCCGATCAGACGGTGGTCCACCTCGTTACCCTGCTCGAAGCACTGCCCGTGCAGGAGACGGCCGACGCGGTGACAGAACTCGAAGCCGCAGATCTCCGTCTGGGGACGATCATTGTCAACCGGACGGCCCCCGAACATCTGCCCGAGGAACTCGTCGACGACGTCGCGGCCGGCCGTATCGCCGGCCCGTCGATCCGCGCGACCTTGGAGCGGGTGTCCCTGAAACTGTCCGACGACGATTTCGCAGGCCTGCTCACCGAGACCATCGAGCACGCTGCGGTCCTCCAGGCGCAGCAGGTCAGCGCTGCTCAACTCGACGAAGTGAAGGTGGCACGCATGTCCCTACCGGCTCTTGCCGACGGCGTCGATCTCGGTGGTGTCTACGAACTCGCCGACGCTCTCGCTGAGCAGGGGGTCCGATGAGCGCACAGCCCCGGAACGCCCTCGACGTGAACCGCATCCTCGAGGACCGCTCGTCCCGGGTGATCGTGTGCTGCGGTTCGGGTGGCGTCGGCAAGACGACGACCGCAGCGGCGCTGGCACTGCGAGCAGCGGAGCGGGGCCGCAGCGTCGTGGTGCTCACGATCGATCCGGCGCGACGGCTGGCGCAGGCCCTCGGAGTCGCCTCGCTCGACAATTCGCCGCAGAAGGTGGAACTCGGGCCGGAGGCGAAGGGCGAACTGCACGCGATGATGCTCAACATGCGTCGCACCTTCGACGACATGGTGCTCGAACACTCGACGTCCGAGAAGGCACAGCAGATTCTGGAGAACCAGTTCTATCAGACCGTGGCGTCGTCGTTCTCCGGCACACAGGAGTACATGGCGATGGAAAAGCTCGGGCAGCTCGCACAGAGCGACGAGTGGGACCTGATCGTCGTCGACACTCCACCCTCCCGGAACGCGCTCGACTTCCTCGATGCGCCTCAACGGCTCGGGGCGTTCCTGGACGGGCGGATGATCCGGATCTTCACGGCACCCGGGAGGGGCTTCGGCCGTCTGGTGACAGGCGCGATGGGGCTGGCACTCAAAGCCGTCTCGACCATTGTCGGAAGCCAGATGCTCTCCGACGCGTCGTCCTTCGTGCAGTCGCTGGACTCGATGTTCGGCGGCTTCCGCGAACGCGCCAACCGCACGTACCAGTTGCTCCAGCAACCTGGCACGCACTTCATGGTGGTCGCGGCACCCGAACCCGACGCACTGCGTGAAGCGTCGTTCTTCGTCGAGCGACTGTCCGGTGACCGTATGCCGCTCTCGGGCCTGGTGCTCAACCGCACACATCCCACCTTGTCGGCGCTACCGTCCGATCATGCACTCGCCGCAGCAGATCAGCTCGCTGCGGAGAGCGACGTCGACGCGCAAGCCGCTGAGGCCGTTCTCCGCATCCATGCGCACCGCGCCGTGATCGCCAAGCGGGAACTGAGGTTGCTACGCAACTTCACCGCAGCGCATCCCGCCGTCCCCGTCGTGGGGGTTCCGTCGTTGCCCTTCGAGGTCTCCGATCTGGAGGCGCTGCGGGCAGTAGGCGAGCAATTGACCCGCGAGGCTTGAGGTCTCGCGGGTCATATCTCGGCGTTCGTACCAGTGAGGCGGTAACTAGACCGCGCTCTGGTGCTGCCGCTGAGCCTGGAAGAAGTCGGCCCAGGACTCGACTTCGGGATGCTGCTTGAGAAGTGCACGACGCTGCCGCTCCGTCATGCCTCCCCACACACCGAACTCGACACGATTGTCGAGGGCGTCCGCCCCACACTGGAGCATCACCGGGCAGTGCCGGCAGATGACCGCAGCCTTGCGCTGCGCTGCGCCACGCACGAACAGTTCATCGGGATCGACTTCGCGGCAGCGAGCCTTGGAGACCCAAGCGATGCGCGCTTCGGCCTGGTCGACGTCGAGTCGGGTCGTCGGGGTGGTCATGTGCATTCAGTTGCCCCTTTACTTTCCGAACGCCGGTTCGCGGTGTTCGAGGTCTGCGCCGTCCGTGTGCCGCGACGGCGCAACCTGCCCGTTAAGGTGTTATCTGCGTCACACTAGTGTCTCAATCTAGGTAAACTAGTGCCCACGCGCAAGGCGAACGAAACCTTTTCTGGTACGTACGTACAAAGTGCCACGTCGGAGGCTTTTTCGCAGTGCGTGGCGAGCCACGCCCACTCCCTGCACACGTCCGGCCGACACCCCGGCACGTACTGTGTAGGCGTGTCGATCCGAAGAACGGTGGCGAAGCTCGCAGGTTGCACGGCCCTCGGCGGCGTTCTTGTAGCAGGAATGCTCTTCCCTGCCGCAGGTGGATTCGGGTACGTCTCGAACCGAGCCGCGGACACCGTCGACAACAGTTCCGCCGAGCTCGTCGAAGGGGTGGTCCCGGCCGTGACCACCATGGTCGACAAGTCGGGCGAACCCATTGCGTGGCTCTACGACCAGCGGCGCTTCGAGGTGCCGAGCGATCAGATCTCCAACGAGATGAAACTCGCGATCGTCTCGATCGAGGACAAGCGCTTCCCCGAGCACGAGGGCGTCGACTGGCAGGGCACCATCCGCGCGTTCCTCACCAACACCACGAGCGGCCAGGTCGAGCAGGGCGCGTCCACGATCGACCAGCAGTACGTCAAGAACTATCTCCTGCACGTCATCGCGAAGACCGACGCCGAACGTCGCGCCGCGATCGAGACGACGCCTGCCCGCAAGATCCGCGAGATCCGGATGGCGCTGACTCTGGACGACCAGCTCACCAAGGACGAGATCCTCACCCGCTATCTCAACCTCGTCCCCTTCGGCAACGGCTCGTTCGGCATCCAGGACGCCGCCCGGACCTACTTCGGCATCGACGCGAAGGACCTGAACATTCCACAGTCCGCGATGCTCGCGGGCATGGTGCAGTCGAGCTCGGCACTGAACCCGTACACGAATCCCGACGGCGTTCTCGCCCGTCGCAACGTCGTACTGGACACGATGATCCAGAACATCCCCGAGCGTGCGGACGAGATCCGTGCCGCGAAGGATCTGCCGCTCGGCGTGCTTCCCGAACCGAACACGCTCCCCCGCGGATGCATCGCGGCCGACGACCGGGGCTACTTCTGTGAGTACGCCCTGCAGTATCTCGAGAACGCCGGGCTGTCCCGCGAACAGATCGACCGGGGCGGATATCTCATCCGCACCACCCTCGACCCCGAAGTCCAGGATTCCGTGAAGTCCTCCCTCGACAAGTTCACGAGCCCCACCGTCGACGACGTGGCCTCGGTGATGAACGTGATCGAACCGGGCCAGGATTCGCACAAGGTGCTCGCCATGGGATCGAGCCGCAAGTTCGGGCTCGACGCCGACGCCAAGGAGACGGTCCAGCCCCAGCCCTATTCGCTGGCCGGTCACGGCGCGGGGTCGATCTTCAAGGTGTTCACCGTCGCGGCTGCGATGGAGCAGGGTCTGGGTACCTCGGCCGTGCTCGACGTCCCGTCCCGCTACGACGCCCGGGGCCTCGGCGACGGTGGTGCCCGCGGCTGCCCGGCCAACTACTACTGCGTCGAGAACGCCGCACCGTACCCCTCACGACTGTCGGTGACCGACGCGCTGGCACAGTCGCCGAACACGGCGTTCGTCAAGCTCATCGAGGCCACCGGCGTCGACGCGGTCGTCGACATGTCGGTGCGCCTGGGGCTGCGGTCGTATCTGCAACCCCGGACCTCCGGCTTCGGTGACCAGTCGATGGCCGAGATGCAGAAGCAGCAGCACCTCGGCTCGTACACTCTCGGCCCGACCTGGATCAACGCGCTCGAATTGTCGAATGTCGCGGCGACGCTCGCGTCGCACGGCAAGTGGTGCCCGCCCACCCCGATCGAGGGAGTGTTCGACCGTGAGGGCAAGCCCGTGCCGATCACGCAACAGGCCTGTGAACAGGTGGTCGAGCCCGGTCTCGCCGATACCCTCACGACGGCCATGAGCAAGGACACCTCCGCCGGGGGTACCGCGGCCGGTGCCGCAGGTTCGGTGGGCTGGAATCTGCCGGTGGCCGCGAAGACCGGTACCACCGAGTCGCACATGTCGTCGGCGTTCCTCGGATACACCAACCGGTACGCCGGGGTCGTCTACACCTATGGTGACTCCCCGACCCCGGGCCAGATCTGCTCCGGTCCTGTTCGCCCCTGTTACGACGGCAACCTCTTCGGCGGTACCGAACCTGCGCGTACCTGGTTCTCGGCCATGCTGCCCGTCGCCAACAAGTTCGGCCCCGTCGAGCTTCCCGCTCCCGATCCCCGATACGTCCGCGGCGCAGGCAACGCCCAGGTTCCGGACGTCACCGGGCTGTCGAAGGACCGCGCGACGCAGCGACTGCGGGACGCCGGATTCTCGGTATCGGAGGCGACCATCGCCGGTGAGGAACGTGCAGGAACAGTGACCGGCACGTCACCGAGCGGATCGGCAGTGCCCGGTTCGACGGTCACGTTGTTCATCAGCGACGGGTCGGTACGAGTGGCTCCCACCACGAGCGGCACCCCGGCGCGCCCGAGAGATCGCGAAGTCCCCGACACCACCCGACGGTCGACACCCGCGCCGCTCCCGGGCCGTGAGCCGGCGCAGACCGAGTCGAACCCTCCGGCGGACGAGGACTCCACGCCCACCACGACGCCGAGTCGTCCGGACAACTGAGCCGGCGGCGTTCCGATGTCAGAGACGTGAACGAACCGCGGTCGACAGCCGCTTACCGTCGACCTTTCCTGCTGCGATCTCGGTAGCCGCCTTCATCACCTGGCCCATGTTCTTGGGGCCCGGGCGGGTTCCGATTTCCTCCGCGACGCGCGCGAGCGCCGTGTCCACGACATCGACGAGTTCGGCGTCGGTCAGCGGCGTGGGGAGGTATTCGTCGATGATCCGCGCCTCGGCGTGCTCCTTCGCCGCAAGTTCACCGCGGCCGTTCTCGGTGTAGACCTCGGCCGCCTCACCACGCTTCTTCGATTCGCGTGCGAGGACCTTCAGCACTTCGTCGTCCGAGAGTTCCCGCGCCTGCTTACCCGCGACCGCCTCGTTCCGGACCGCGGCCAACAGCATTCGGAGCGTCTCGGTGCGCAGCTTGTCCTTGTCTTTCATCGCTGCCGTCAGGTCGGTGCGCAGCCGGGATTCGAGGGAGGGTGTGGTGTCGGTCATGCGGGAAACGCTACGCGGAGCAGGCGAACCACGTGCGGGGACCACGCGCGGCGGTAGGCTGAAGAAGTGCCTGACCTGTCTTCACTTCGCCGCGCATCCCTCGGCGCTGCCGGCGCCGCCGCCCTCGGCCTCGGCTACGCCACGCTGATCGAACGGAACGCGTTCACTCTTCGCGAGGTCACGGTTCCGGTCCTCGCACCGGGCGCGTCGACACTGCGGGTCCTGCATATCAGCGATCTGCACATGACTCCCAACCAGAAGCTCAAGCAGAACTGGTTGCGCGAACTGGACAGCCTCGAGCCCGATCTCGTCGTCAACACGGGCGACAACCTGTCGCATCCGAAGGCCGTGCCCGCCGTAGTCCAAGCACTCGACGGGCTCCTCGGCCGTCCGGGTCTGTTCGTCTTCGGAAGCAACGACTATTTCGCGCCGGTGGTGAAGAACCCGCTCGCCTACTTCGACAAGAATCACGACCGCGTCTACGGCCCTCCGCTCCCGTGGGGCGATCTGCGCGCTGCCTTCTCCGAACGTGGTTGGCAGGACATGACGCACGTTCGCCGCGACATCGAGATCGGCGGCGTGCGCATCGCGGTCGGTGGGGTGGACGACCCGCATCTCGACCGCGACAGGTACGAGACGATCGCCGGCGCAGCCGACCCGTCCGCCGACTTGCGTCTGGGTATGACCCACTCGCCCGAACCGCGAGTGCTGGACCGTTTCGCCGAGGACGGATACGACCTCGTTCTCGCCGGTCACACACACGGGGGTCAGCTGTGTCTGCCCTTCTACGGCGCACTGGTGACCAACTGCGGAATCGACCGGTCTCGGGTGAAGGGGGCGTCGCGGTGGGGCGCACACATGCGACTGCACGTGTCCGCGGGCATCGGCACTTCGCCCTTCGCTCCCGCGCGGTTCTTCTGCCGCCCGGAGGCCACTCTGCTCACCCTCGTTCCGGCATCGCGCGACAGTGCGCAGCGTGCCAGCGGCAATGAGACGGAGAGTGCGGGATCACGTCGCTGACCAGCCGATTTAAACTTCGGCGCGCACGTGCTGTAAGCTGACCGAGGTTCATCACGGGGTGTGGCGCAGCTTGGTAGCGCGCTTCGTTCGGGACGAAGAGGTCGTGGGTTCGAATCCCGCCACCCCGACTCGCGAAGAACTCGTCAGGGCACTTTCTCCTCTCGGAGAAGGTGCCCTGACTACGTTTCCGATCCGGTGCGTGCCGGGCCCCGGTTCGCGAGGACCGAGTGGTTCCGGCCGTAGAGGAAGTAGACGAGCAGGCCGATGAGCATCCACACCACGAACCGGATCCACGTCTCGACGGACAGGTTCACCATGAGCCACAAGCACGCGAGCACCGACAGGATCGGAACCAGTGGCACCAAAGGTGCCCGGAACCCGCGTTCGAGGTCCGGTCGTGTGCGGCGGAGGACAATCACGCCGATCGACACGAGTACGAACGCGAAGAGCGTGCCGATGTTGACCATCTCCTCGAGCGCGCCGAGCGGAACGAGACCGGCGAGCAGGGCAACGACCACCGACACCAAGACCGTTGTACGCACCGGTGTTCCTCGCGTGCCCGTGCGGGAGAGTCTGCGCGGCACGAGCCCGTCGCGTGCCATCGCGAACAGCACCCTGGTCTGGCCGAGCATCAGCACCATCACCACCGTCGTCAGACCCGCGAGGGCACCGATCGAGATCAGATTCTTCGCCCAGTCCATACCGTTGAGCGCGAACGCCGTCGCGAGCGTCGACTCGTCCCCTTCGAGGGCCGTGTAGTTCACCATGCCGGTGAGCACGAGACTGACGGCCACGTACAACACCGTCACGATCGCCAGTGAACCGAGGATGCCGATGGGCACCGCCTTCTGGGGATGCCGGGTCTCCTCTGCCGTCGTGGCGACGACGTCGAATCCGATGAACGCGAAGAACACCAGGCTTGCCGCGGCCAGCAGTCCGTACCACCCGAAGGTGCTGCCACCCGCACCGGTGACGTACGAGAACAACGACTGGTGCAAACCCTCACCGGTCTCGCCGGATTCCGAGGGTGGAACGAACGGAGCGAAGTTCTCCGCCTTGACGTAGAAGGCGCCGAGCACGACCACGAACACCACTACCGCAACCTTGATGGACGTGATGACCAAGGACACCCGGGACGAAATCTTCGTTCCCGTTGCGAGCAACACGGCGATCGCCGCGACGATCAGGACCGCACCCCAGTCGACCTTGAGCGATCCGATCATGAAACTCGAGGAAACGGTCATGACCTCGGCGAGGTAGAGAGACCAACCCTTCGCGACCACCGCTGCCGCGAGGGCGAACTCGAGGATGAGATCCCACCCGATGATCCATGCGACGAACTCACCGAATGTCGCGAACGAGTAGGTGTACGCACTACCGGCGACGGGCACGGTCGACGCGAACTCCGCATAGCACAGGGCCGCGAGCGCACACGCGATCGCGGCGAAGACGAAGGCCAGCGATACCGATGGCCCGGCTACGTTGCCTGCAGTTCGGGCGGTAAGGGTGAAGATGCCGGCACCGACGACGACCGCGACGCCGAACACGATGAGATCCCAGGCTGTCAGATCCCTACGCAACCTCGAATCGGGATCGTCGGTGTCGCGGATCGACTGCTCCACCGACTTGACGCGCAGGAGGCCGGTTCTCCGGCTTTTACCCATCCGAGTCATCGTGATCCCTTCCCCGGAGCAAACCCCCTGCAGGACACGACCTGGGGTTCCCTGCAGGAACACCGGGGAAACGCACGAGCCGGCCCGTTCCGGTAGACGACAGAAGGCAAGGGCACGACCCCCGAGAAAAGATTCTCAAAGTCTTTTTCTCCGCGAAAAAAATACTTTGCTGCCGTAAACTGCTACGCGGCACTTCACTCGCGAGACGCCACGACGGCGGTCGGGCAGGAACGGATCGGCACATGATGCGACGACGCAGGGCCGCCCGGAAGAGTTCGTCCGAAGCCTTCGACGGCGCCGCCTTCCCTGCCGGGGCACGTCGCCGCCGACGGCGGTGGGTCACCATCGCCGTACTCGCGCTGTGCGCCTTGCTCGCTGCCGGCGTTCCCGTCTACGTGACCCCGCAGATCGAGATCGAGTACATGAGTCCGTATCGCCGCGCAGACGCCATCTTCGTACTCGGCGGCGCGGTCTACGAGCGTTATCCCTACGCGCTCGCACTCGCGATGGAAGGCTTCGCACCCCAGGTCGTCGTGTCGAACCCCGATGGCGCCGAGGACATCTGGCTGACAGACCTGTGCAGTCACCGACGCTACGACTTCCCGGTCAGTTGCTTCGAACCGAACCCGCCGACCACGCGCGGTGAAGCGCAGGAACTGCGCCGCCTCGCGGCCCTCAACGGGTGGACGAGCGTCATCGTGGTGACCTTCGTGCCACACATTTCTCGTGCGCGTTTCATCCTCGAGCGATGTTTCGACGGCGAACTCGTCATGGCTGCCAGCCCGGCCGATATCTCGCTGTCGTACTGGGTCTGGGCCTACGCCTACCAGACCGCGGGTTACGCACGAGCCTTGTCACACACAGGTTGCTGACGCCGGCTGTCAGGGCAGCAATCGATCGAGGAACCGGTTGCTGAACACGCGATGCGGGTCGTGTTCTTCGAAGGCCGCCAGCGCGGCATCCCATCCTTGCCCGGACGGCAGCCCCGTGCGGTACATCGCCGGCACCGTGCCCTCGAGGAAGCCCGGGTCCCGGTAACCGCCCTCGTCGTCGAACGCCCATCCTTTCGACCATTCGGATCGGAACGTCGCGTATTCCCCCGAGAAGTGGGCAGCCATCCACTGCTCCATCTCCCGGAAGAAGGCCGGCATTCCGGCGGTACCGGGGATCGACACGACATTGAGCCAGATCGCCGTGTCCCAATCCGGCCGGTCCGGCCGGGGCCGCACCGGAGACAGGTCGGGCACTCCCGCCGCATCGACGAGCACCTCACCGGCGTCGTCGACCTTGCACAGACGCACCTCGAACGGCATGTTGACGGGATACTGCCCGAGCGAGGCGTAGTGCGTCATCCGCTCGTGCAGCCAGGTCGTGAATTCGTTGATGACACGGGCGATGTTGTCGCGTCTCGTCACGACGACACCGCCCCCCGCCACCACGCGCAAGGTCGCCGCACGCAGGTAGAACAACAAGTCCTTGGACCACCCCCACAGATCGTTCGTTCCGGTCGCCGCGAGCCCTGTCGCCACCGCGCCGAACTGCGAGGCACCGAAAGCCGGTGTGACGGCCTGGGCGCCGCGCACGACCTGTCCCAGAAGGTCGGTGAGTTCTTCGGGCAGGCTGTCCGAGAAGTAATAGTTGTATGGGCCCTGCACCTCACGGGATTCGGCGGGCTTCTCCGGGGTTACCGACCAGATCTTGAGCCAGGGTGTCTCGGTGAAGGGAAACCAGATCGCCTCGACGCGTCCGTGCTCCTCGACGTATCGCTCGAACGTTCGTCCCGGAGATCCGGGCGGCGCGAACAATTCGCGCCACGGGATGTCGGTGAAACTCCGGCAGCGCAACCGGTAGTTCGCCCCTGCCTGCAAGGTCACCGAGGTGACGAAGGTGCGTCCGAGATGGGCGAGCAGAGGTCCGATCTCCGGGTCAGCCCGGCGGAATTCGCGGAGTTCGTAGACCCCGGCCGATGCATTCCACACCACGGCGGTCAGTGCGAGGACGAGGTTGGAGAGGGAGCCGAACGACTGGCCCGGAATCACAGTCTCCCCCGCTGCCGGGTAGGTGGCTCCGTGGGCCCCGATCGACAGTGCGCCCGCGATGGAGATATCGCCGATGGCCGGCGAGTTCGCCCAGCCCAGCCCCTCGGCTTCGAGCGCGGTGAGGATTGCTTCGATGCCGGCACCACCACCGGCCGTCACGCGCGGAGGTGCGGCGCCCGCATCGACGACGACGCTGTTCAGCTGCGACATGGTGTCGACCAGCACGACGTTCCCGATGTCCTGCCCGGCTTCGAGCGTGAGGGGGCTCCAGCTGTGCATCGATCCACGCGGGCGGATGCGGAAGCCGTGGGTGTGCGCCCAGTTCGCGAGGCGGACGACATCGTCCGCGGTACGAGCCGTCGCGGTCCACACCGCGTCGAACTGAATGGTCTTCGCCCAGTTGACGAACTGTTGTTGCGAGAGCGGGATGTCGGCCGGAAACTCCGGGGGCGCCGGAATCGTGGCGGCCGGGTCACCGAGCGGCACTGCGCCCGCGAGCGACCATCCCGTACCTGCAAGGACAGCCGCTCCTGCGGCAGCTCCGAGAAGACCACGACGACTGAGTGTGGGGCCTGAGACACGAGCGCTCACGAGGGCGAGTTCCGTTCTGTTCGGCGGGCACGGATCCCGTCGAAAATAGAACAAGTTCTCTTCTTGTTCCAGTGTCGCTACCGGTTTGCGGTGGTGTCATCCCAGAACGAGAGTCCTGACGCCTCCAGGGTGCCCATGATGTGCTCGGGCGCTCCGTCGATCGACCAGATCCCCATCGCGACAGCCGCAATCGTGAGAGCGGGCCCCAGGATGCCGAGTTCGAACGGGCCGCCAGCACGGATGGACAGCAGCGAGGGCAGTTTGATCTCCCACCAGCGAGATTTACGCCAGGGCACGAAGGGCGCGAGGAACGGGATGCCCTCCTTGGTGACCGCATCGCCGAGACAGTGCGTCACGCATCCGAGTGCGACCGCGATACCGAGACCGGTGGATGCGACCTCCTGGGGAAACCACGTCCAGGACAGGATCGACAGAACCGCCGCACTCAGGGTGACGACCACCCAGCCTCGCTTCTTCGCCCACGACCCGAACAGGCCTCGCAGCGCGAGACCGAGAGTGACGAACAGGACCCCGATGATCGCCGCTCTGCCGAAGTTCGCGACGAGCACCGAGACTCCGGCACCCAGCAGAGCCGCGAACAGCGCGGTGTGTGTCATGGTGCGGTGCCCGCCTCGCCGCTTCCGATCACGGCTGCCCTTCGTGAGCGAGTAGTACCCGAGCGAGATGGCGTCGACGCCCTTCGCGAAGGCCTGGCTGACGGGACCGAACGACCGCGCGACAGTCGATTGGCTTGTGTCGAGATCGGGAAGGAGGGCAGCTCCCGAGCACACCGCCGCGAAGGCGAACGTTTCAGCGGTGGACGCGGGCGCACCCCACTCGGGGGGAAGCACATCGGCGACGATGAGGCCCACCAGCGCTCCGGATACTGCATGGGTAGGACCCATCACCATGTCGGACAACACCTTTCGACGAACCGCGCGAATCCGACCCGGCGAGGCGTTGTCGGGGTCGGATCTCCAACCTAACAACCACGGTGGGCACCCTCGTCACACGCATGTTCGAAGGAAGGCAGAGCGAGTACACGGGGCAGGGTCGCCCACCGCGATCGGTGGGCGACCCTGCCCCGTGTACGGCAACCGTCGTTCGTGACGGATGATGGAGTTGTAGTTCGTCGACCGGAGGGAGATCGGCATCATGGACACCACGTGGATCGTGCTGGCCCTGGCAACCCTGATCTATCTGTGGGGTCTGCTCTGACCGCTCACCGGCTCACCACATCGGTCGCGCAGCGGGATCAGGACCCGGCGCGCACTCCGGCCTCGACGCGCTTGCCGAGTTCCTCGTCCACGTTGCGCCAGTACTCGAAGATCCGCTCGTAGAGCGCCTCCGAGGTACCGCCGAGGACGTGACCGACGATGTTGTTCACGAGTCGCTCCCGCGCCTCGTCGTCCATGACCTCGCGGACGAGCGTGCCCGCCTGGCCGAAGTCGTCGTCCTCCGGGTGTTGCACGTATCCGGCGCGAACTGCTTCGGTGCCGAAGTCCCACAGACCCTCGTCACCTGCGCGCTCCGGATCAGCGTGCGGGCCACCGAAACTGTTCGGTGCGTACACCGGCGTCTCGGGGTCGTTGAAGCTGTAGGCCATGTTGCCCTCCTTACTGTAGGAGTCGACACGGCTCTTCGGGGCGTTGACCGGCAACTGCGCGTGATTCACACCGATGCGGTAGCGATGTGCGTCGGCGTAGGAGAAAACGCGACCGAGCAGCATCTTGTCGGGCGAGAAACCGATGCCCGGCACGACGTTCGACGGTGCGAATGCAGCCTGCTCGATCTCCGCGAAGAAGTTGCGCGGGTTGCGGTTCAGAGTCATGACGCCGACCTTGATCAGGGGGTAGTCCTTCTGCGACCACACCTTGGTCAGGTCGAACGGATTGAACCGGTAGCTCTCGGCCTCCGCGACCGGCATGATCTGCACGTGGAGCGTCCAGCTCGGGAACTCGCCGCGCTCGACAGCGTTGTACAGATCGGCCCGGTGGTAGTCCGGATCCGTGCCGGCCAGCCGGTCGGCCTCGGCCTGGGTGAGGAACTCGATGCCCTGGTCGGTCTTGAAGTGGTACTTCACCCAGAAGCGTTCACCGGCCGCATTGATCCACTGGTAGGTGTGCGACCCGAATCCGTCCATGTGACGCCATGTGCGCGGCAGGCCGCGGTCGCCCATCAGCCAGGTGACCTGATGCGCCGTCTCGGGCCGCAGGGTCCAGAAGTCCCACTGCATCGTGTGGTCGCGCAGGCCGGAGCCGGGCAGTCGCTTCTGCGAGTGGATGAAGTCCGGGAACTTGATCGGATCCTTGATGAAGAAGACCGGGGTGTTGTTGCCGACGAGGTCGTAGTTTCCGTCCTCGGTGTAGAACTTCAACGCGAAACCCCGCGGGTCGCGCCAGGTGTCGGGGCTGCCCTGCTCGCCTGCAACGGTCGAGAAGCGTGCCAGCATATCGGTTTTCGCACCGGGCTGGAACAGCTTGGCCTTCGTGTAGGCGGAGACGTCTTCGGTGACGAGGAGTTCACCGAAGGCACCGGCCCCCTTGGCGTGCACGACACGCTCGGGCACCCGCTCCCGGTTGAAGTGTGCGAGCTTCTCGACCAGATAGTGGTCGTGGAGCAGGATCGGACCTTGGGTGCCGGCGGTCAGCGACTCGTTGTCGCTCGCGACGGGGATACCGACATTGTTCGTGGTGTAGCGGGCATTCGACATGGGTGACCTCCGAATACATGTGTTCCGGGTCTCGGGACACGAATCCGGCAGCCCGGCCCGTGACGGGCCGGGTTACCGGCGAAGTGAGCAGGAATCAGCTCTGGCGACAGCCGGGGCACATGCCCCAGAAGGTGACCTCTGCTTCGTCGATGACGAAGCCGTGGTCGTCGGACGGCGTCAGACAGGGGGCGGCCCCGACGACGCAATCGATATCGACGACCGTGCCGCATGCACGGCATACGAGGTGATGGTGATTGTCGCCGATGCGGGCCTCGTACCGAGCGGGCGATCCGGCAGGTTCGATCTTGCGGAGCAACCCGTTCCCCACGCACGCCTTGAGTACGTCGTAGACGGCCTGCGTCGACACCGAGCCGAGTTCGTCTCGCACATGAGCTGCGATCCGATCCGCATCCGAATGCGGATGCTCGGCAACGGTTCTCAGTACGGCAACGCGGGGAGCTGTCACCCGCAAACCCACGGAGCGCAATTGCTCTTTCGGGTCGAAGTGATGCTCGTGTCCTTGTTGCATGTCCCCAAGTATGCCCGTTTTCTGGAATAAGTCAAGAATAGGGGAATGGTGTCCGTCACCACCGGCCTCGGGTGACGATCGCCGCCGATCCGCACTCGGGGTTCGGTGCCTCTTCCGTCAGCGCGGCTCGGGCGGCCGGTCCCGGCCTCCGGGCGGAGATTCGCGGACAGGTCGCGCGACGCCCACGTCCTCGACGCTCGGCGACCGGCCGGTCAGTGCCCTCACAACAATATCGAGGTCGTGCGCGGTCAATTCATCGGACGAGGATCCGTCGGATGCAGGTCGTACAGGACGGGCCATGACAACTCCTCTGAGAAGAATCGAGTTGGTGGAGAACCGACATCGACGTCGGACGATCTGCGCTGGGTCCTGCGAAGAGATTCGATCTGTCGCGCCCTCTCCCCGTGATCCGGGGAGAGTACACGGTGTCACACCGGCCGGCCCACGATCTTCGCCGGACCTGTCGACATCCGCCCGGACGTGATCACGATCCCGTGGTGGGTACCCGGCCGGAGCCAGCGCCCCAGGGTCGGGCCCTCTGCGGCGACCGTGACCCGTGCGTAGCGAAACTTTCCCCGCAGCCGGGCCGACGCACGCTCGACCGCACCACCGGGAATCGGCTGAGCGAAGGTCAGCCCGCCGGCGATCGGCAGCTCCGGACCCTTCGGGGTGGCCGAGGTGGTGACCCGCCATCGCGCGCCCGTCGCGGAGAAGTTCCCGAGCACGTCACCGTCGAACTTCGCGAGTACCTTCGGCAACTTCCAGTGCTCACGACCACCGTGCACCGACGGTTCGGAGTCCACGGCGATGAACGGCACCGCCATGGCGGGGATCAGTCCACGACGCAGAACCGGGCTGGCCAGCACCTCGCGGTACGGACCGACCGGCGAGTCCAGATAGTCGACCATCATCGCGAGCGTGACCGGGAGTACCGGCCCGGACGGGCCGTATTCGGCAGCTTCCGGGGTGCTGCGATGCCACCACAGGGTGGCCCGCACGGTAGCCGGCCAGGGCGGTGGGGGCGACACCGGATAGTCGGTGCGTTCGTCCTCGCACTCAGGCACTGTCCAGAGCACGTGCGTTCTCCTTCCGAACGGGAATGATGGGAAGCCGCAGCGCCGCGGGCGCCCCGACGGGCACCGTCGGTCGTACCGGCTCGACGGGCTGCACGGCTTCGTAGGCCGAACCGAGCGGGGGCCTGTTGTCCCTCTCCCCCTTGTTGGGCCACAGCGCCAGCGCACGTTCGGCCTGCGCGGTGATGGTGAGAGACGGGTTCACGCCGAGATTGGCACTGACGGCCGAACCGTCGACGACGTGCAACCCCTCGTGCCCGTACACGCGCAGATAGGGGTCGACGGTGCCGGTGCGCGGCGAATCCCCGATCGCACAGCCACCGAGGAAGTGCGCGGTCATCGGGATGTTGAACAGGTCGGCGATCGAACCACCCGCATCACCGTCGATCTTGTCGGCGATACGTCGGACCGCCTCGTGCCCGACCGGGATCCATTCGGGCGGCGGGGTGCCCGGCCCCTGCTTGCTGGTCAGGCCACGGCCGAGTGGCGTACGACGAGTGGCGAGTTCGAGCGAGTTGTCGTCGGTCTGCATCACGAGTGCGATCACCGTCCGCTCGGACCAGTTCCGCACCGACAGCGACCGGAGGAAGGCCCCCGGATTCTTCGCGGCGACACCGAAGAACTTCAGCAGCCGCGGCATCCTGGTCCCGCCGTCCACGAGCAAGGCTTGGAGGAGCCCGATCAGGTTGCTGCCCTTGCCGTAACGCACCGGTTCGATGTGCGTGTGGTCGTCGGGGTGGAAGGACGAGGTGATGGCCACGCCCTTGGTGTAGTCGACGGTGCGGTCCTGCGCGGTTGCGGCGAGCACTGCCTCGGAGTTGGTCCGCACCACGGTGCCGAGGGTGGACGAGAGATTCGGAAGGTCGCCCGTCTCGCGGCTTGCGAGCAACAGTCGCGCAGTGCCGTAGGTGCCGGCCGCGATCACCACCTGATCGGCCGTGAAGACCTTACGGCGCTTCTTGATTCCGTTGGTGCTGCGAGTGTGGACCTCGTATCCGCCGCCCGGCCGCGGAACCACACGTGTCACTGTCGTGAGGGCGTGAATCCGCGCGCCGGCCTTCTCTGCGAGGTACAGATAGTTCTTGACGAGCGTGTTCTTCGCTCCCACGCGGCAACCCGTCATGCAGCTACCGCATTCGGTGCAGCCGGTGCGATCGGGCCCGGCCCCACCGAAGAACGGGTCGGAAACCGTCTTCCCGGGTTCGTCGAAGAACACGCCGACCGGGGTGGTCGTGTAGGTGTCGCCGACCCCCATCTCCTCGGCGACCTGACGCATCACCTCGTCCGCTGGACTCGTGGTGGGGTTGGGACGCACCCCGAGCATGCGCGCCGCCTGGTCGTAGTACGGCGCCAGCTCTGCTTCCCAGTCGGTGATGTGACCCCACTGCGGATCGCGGAAGAAGGGAGTGGGCGGCTTGTACAGGGTGTTGGCGTAGTTCAGCGATCCGCCGCCCACGCCGGCTCCGGCCATGACGAGGACGTCGGGCAGCAGGTGCATGCGCTGCACTCCGTAGCAACCGAGTTGCGGCGCCCACAGGTACTTGCGGAGGCGCCAACTCGTCTTCGGCAGCTCGTCGTCCTCGAAACGCCGACCCGCCTCGAGAACTCCTACTCGGTAGCCCTTCTCCGTGGCTCGCAATGCTGCGACGCTGCCACCGAATCCTGATCCGATCACCAGGACGTCGTAGTGGGTCATGCTCCCGCTCCCGCCGTCGCGCGGTGTTCGATGTAGCTCTCGGGGTCGAACTGCTTGGTTCGTGCCCGGTACTGCCACGTGAAGGCCGGCCACATCACGGAGTTGCGGCCCTTCTCGTCGATGTACCAGCTGCTGCAGCCGCCCTGGTTCCAGACGGTGTTGTTCAGTGCCGGGTCGAGGTCGGCGGTATAGCGGCGCACCGCGTCGTCGCGCACCTCCACGGCCGTGACGCCTCGCCGGTCCATCGTGCGCATCGCATCGGCGATGTAGTTCGCCTGGGATTCGAGCATGTACACGATCGAGCTGTGGCCCAGGTTGGTATTGGGTCCGTACATGAGGAACAGGTTCGGGAAGCCGGGCACGGTGATACCGAGGTAGGCCGAGGGGCTGCCGTCCCAGGTCTCGGCGAGGGTACGACCCTCGGTGCCGCGGATATGGTGCGCGACAGGCGGTTCGGTAGGCGTGAAGCCGGTACCGAAGATGATGGTGTCCACGGGGTACTCGGTTCCCTTGTCGTCGACGACACCGTTCTCGGTGACCGCCGCCAGGCCGGAGGACACCACGTCCACGTTCGGCCGCGTGATGGCGGGGAACCAGTCGTTGGACAGGAGGATGCGCTTGCAGGTGATCGCGAAGTCCGGCGTCAGGCGCTTGCGCAGTTCGGGATCGCGCACGCTCTTGCGCAGTACCTGACGGGCCCGGATCTCGAACAAGGGCAGGAAGTTCTTGCGGGCGAAGGGTTTCGTCATGCCGACGACGTAGATCTCCTTCTGGCCGTACACTGCTCCGCGCATGATCTTCTGGGTCACGGGGAAACGCCGGTAGAGCTTGCGCACCGATCGGGCGATCGCATGGTCGCGCTTGGGCATCACCCACGAAGGAGTGCGCTGGAAGAGTGTGAGCCGCTCGACGCGGTCGACGATCGCCGGCACGAACTGGATCGCCGAGGCTCCTGTGCCGATGACGGCGACGCGCTCGCCGGTGAGATCGTGGTCGTGATCCCACTCGGCCGAGTGGAACTTCTTGCCCTGGAACAACTCCAGTCCGGGAACCTTCGGATAGGTGGGAGTCGAGAGAGCTCCGGTCGCCGCGACCAGCACGTCGGCGGTCAGGTCACCACGTGAGGTGGAGATCCGCCACACGGCGCGTTCGGGATCCCACTGCGCCTCTCGCAGTTCGCATCCGAAGACGGTCCGGTCGGTCACGCCCTGCTCACGCGCGACACGACGCAGATATGCGTAGATCTCCTGCTGGGTGCCGTGCGCTCGCGACCAGTCGGGCTCGGGAGCGAAGGAGAACGAGTACAGCGCGCTGGGAACGTCGCACGCAGCACCGGGATAGGTGTTCACGCGCCACGTTCCCCCGACGTCGTCACCACGCTCGAGAACGAGGACGTCGGCATCGGGGTTCTCGCGCAACAGTGTTGCGGTCATGCCGATACCACCGAAACCCGCACCGACGACGAGCGTGTGCACGTGATCGGGAAGCAGTGCGAGACTCATTTCATCACCAGAGCCTTCCAGACGGGGAGCAGGCGCTCCCGGAACTCTCGATCGGATTCGGGCGTGCGCATCAGAGCCGACACCGCGAAACCTCGTGCCAGCTCGATGCTCAGGTCGATCGCCTCGGGCGATACCAGGTCGCCCATGATCTCCAGGCACCCGACGCGCAGCGCATCGGACACCTTGCGTTCGAGGGGAATCATCGCCTCGTGCAGGGACGGATCCGTCCGGCCCGCGACCCACAACTCGAGCGCCGCATAGAACAGTGGCCCGGAGAAGGCCTCCATCAGCGCCTCGAAACCACGCTCGGGCTCGGGACGCGTTTCGAGGATCTCCCTGAGCCGCTTGTCGACGAGATGCTCGACCGCCGCAACGACGAGGCTCTCCTTCGTCGGGAAGTGGTGGAGCTGGGCACCTCGCGAAACTCCGGCACGTTTGGCGATGCCCTGAGTACTCGTGCCCGAGTAGCCGTGCTCGACGAGGGAGTCGACCGCGGCGTCGAGCAGCTTCGCTCGGGTGGCGGCCGTTCGTTGCGCCTGGGTGCGAGTTCCGTGCGGCGCAGTGTCCTGGATCACGTCAGGATCGTAACCGCCGTGCAACAAACAGTCCAGACTGCTTGTAAATAATTCTCGAGAACCCGGACATTCGCCTCCTCCCGGTAACAAAACGAGCGGGTGGCCCTCGGAAAGAGGTCCACCCGCTCGCCCGGGTCGGAAGACTCGGAATGCTAGACGAGAAGCTCCGCGATCTGGATCGTGTTCAGAGCTGCACCCTTGCGCAGGTTGTCACCCGAGACGAACAGGGCGAGCCCACGCCCCTCGGGGACACCCGGATCCTGGCGGATACGACCGACGAGCGAAACGTCGTCGCCCGCTGCGGCGAGCGGAGTGGGGACGTCCACGAGACGGACGCCGGGAGCGTTCGCCAGCAATTCCTGCGCTCGCTCGACCGACAGCGGACGCTCGAACTCCGCGTTGATCGACAGCGAGTGGCCCGTGACGACGGGAACGCGCACACACGTGCCCGACACCAGCAGGTCCGGCAGACCGAGGATCTTGCGCGACTCGTTGCGCAGCTTCTGGTCTTCGTCGGTCTCACCCGATCCGTCGTCGACGATCGATCCGGCGAGCGGCACCACGTTGAACGCGATGGGGGCGACGTACTTGTTCGGGGCCGGGAAATCGACGGCGTCACCCGCATGGACGAGCTTGTCGGCATCGTCGGCGACGGCACGGACCTGACCGACGAGTTCCTCGACGCCCGCGAGTCCGCTACCGGAGACCGCCTGGTAGCTCGACACGATCAGACGCGTGAGCCCGGCCTCGTCGTGCAGCACCTTGAGCACCGGCATCGCAGCCATCGTCGTGCAGTTCGGATTGGCGATGATGCCCTTCGGCGGATTCTTCACCTGCTCCGGGTTGACCTCGCTCACGACGAGCGGAACCTCGGGGTCCTTGCGCCATGCCGAGGAGTTGTCGACGACGATCGCACCAGCCGCCGCGAACCGCGGAGCCTGCTCCTTCGAGAGGGTGCCGCCGGCCGAGAACAGGGCGATGTCGATGCCCTTCAGATCCTCGTCGGAGGTCGCCGCGACGTCTTCGACGACGATCTCCTCACCGCGGAACGACAGCTTCTTACCGGCCGACCGGGCCGACGCGAAGAACCGCACATTGTCGGCGGGGAAGTTGCGCTCCTCGAGGAGGGTGCGCATGACGATGCCGACCTGGCCGGTCGCGCCTACTACCGCAATCGTGGTCATGATCTACCGTCCCGTTCCGGCGTGCACGACGGCTTCCTCGTCGCCACCGAGTTCGAATGCTGCGTGCAGTGCGCGCACGGCGTCGTCGAGTTCGTTGTCGTCGACGAGCACGGAGATGCGGATCTCCGACGTCGAGATCAGGTCGATGTTGATTCCGGCGTCGGCGAGAGACTCGCAGAACTTGGCGGTGACGCCGGGATGGCTCTTCATACCGGCACCGACGAGGGAGACCTTGCCGATGTGATCGTCGAAGAGCACCTGGGTGAAGCCGATCTCGCCCTGCTGCTTGGTGAGCAGTTCCACCGCGCGCGGTCCGTCGCTCTTCGGGCACGTGAAGGTGATGTCGGTCTTGCCGGTCTCGACCTTGGAGATGTTCTGCAGCACCATGTCGATGTTGATCTCGGCATCGGCGACGGCACGGAACACCTTCGCGGCGTAACCGGGGGTGTCGGGAATACCGACGACAGTGATCTTGGCTTCGCTGCGATCGTGCGCAACGCCGGTGATCAGGGCCTCTTCCACGGGGATGTCCTCCATCGATCCGGACACGATGGTGCCGGGCTTGGTGGTGTACGACGAACGAACGTGCACGGGCACGTTGTAGCGGCGGGCGTACTCCACGCACCGCAGCATGAGAACCTTCGCGCCACATGCGGCGAGCTCGAGCATCTCCTCGAACGAGACCTTCTCGAGCCGCTGAGCGTCCTTGACGATGCGCGGGTCCGCGGTGAACACGCCGTCGACGTCGGTGTAGATCTCGCAGACATCGGCGTCGAGCGCGGCGGCGAGCGCGACGGCGGTCGTGTCCGAACCGCCACGACCGAGAGTCGTGATGTCCTTGCTGTCCTGGCTGACACCCTGGAAGCCGGCCACCAGCACGATGCTGCCCTCGTCGAGGGCGGTGCGCACACGGCCGGGGGTGACGTCGATGATCTTCGCCTTGCCGTGGCTACCGGTGGTGATCACGCCGGCCTGCGAACCGGTGAACGAGCGGGCCTCGGCACCGAGCGAATGGATCGCCATCGCGACGAGAGCGTTCGAGATGCGCTCGCCCGAGGTGAGGAGCATGTCCATCTCACGGGCCGGCGGGGCCGGGCACACCTGTTCGGCGAGGTCGAGCAATTCGTCGGTGGTATCTCCCATAGCGGAGACGACGACGACGACGTCGTGGCCCGCCTTCTTGGTCTCGACGATCCTTTCAGCGACGCGCCGGATCCGCTCGGCCGTCGCGACCGAGGATCCTCCGTACTTCTGGACGACGAGTGCCACGCTGGCCAACCTCCGGGTCTCGGGTAACAAGTCCAGTGGCCCAGCTTACCGACCGTGGCTTTCGCCTAGCCCAGGCATGTCAGGAAAGTGTCGTGTGCAACAGCATGACGTTGTAGTCGCTCCATCGCGAGGCGGTGAAGTAGAGATCCGAGCCGGACGACCAGGGGTGGATGAACGGGGCGTAGAGACCGCCGATCTGCCGATGGGTGACGAGCACGCGCGCCTCGCTCCACGGTCCTTCCGGTCGCGGGGCCGTCCTCATCTCGATCGCGCCGCGGCCCTCGTTGCCGTAGAGCATGACGAATCTGCCGTCGAGGAACTGCACCGACAGCTCCCCCACGGTGGGTGGCACGACCGGTATCGCCGCGGCGGCGTCGCCGGGGATCCATCCGCTACCGCTCCAGTACTCGTACGCGGCCAGATCGAGGACGGCGGCCTCGGGTACGCGCGAGACGAAGGCCGCCCCGAACCGGCCCTGCGGTGTACCGAAGTCGTAGACATACCCCTCGTGGCGGACGTACGCGTGCTGCTGGAAGTTCCCGTTGCCCACCGACACCTGCTGCACTGTGGGTACGTCGAGGGGCAGATTTATCCGTGCGGTCTCCGGTGCGATCTGCCAGGTCTCACCGTTGTCCCTCGAACTCGCGATCATCGACGCGTTGGTCTGCCAGTGCCCGTGATCTCCCCAGGAACGTACCGACATGAAGTTGACGTACTGAATGCCGTCGACGGCGATACCGGCCGTGGGGACGACGGTGATCTCGAGACCGTCGATGCCGAGACTGCCCACCAGTTCGCGTGAGGTGTCGGGCGCCCACGGCAGCACGGGTGAGCCTGCACGCGGGTCGCCGGGCACCGGACCGGGAACGTCGATGCCGTCCGAGAGGTCGTCGTCGGAGGTACGCATCAGGACGTTGTGCCGCCATTGCTGGTTCGGCAACGAACAGTTTCCGAAGGTGTCGCCGAAGGCCATCAGGACCTGGCGGTCGTCGCCCTGCGCGCCGTTGTCCCACATGATGCCGAGATCGGTTCCGGAGATCGAGAACCGGTCGTAGGTCCGATTGTGGCTGCGGGGACCGGTGACCCAGGCCACCGTACGCGTCGGGCCGGCGCCGAGTACGGGAAGCGGCCCCTGCGGTCCTTCGGGCGCGCCTCCCCCGCCTCCCGACCCGCTACTTCCGATCCGGGGGCCGGACGAACCCGTCCCGAAGGACCCGGAACCGAGCGGACCCGAGCCACACGGCTCGGCCTCCGCCTCCGGCGCCGTGACCGACACGAGTCCGGCCGCGAGCAACGCACTGCACGCCCCGGCAACGATCGTCCGCAACGATCCCATCGATGCACCCTTCACCCTCGCCCGAGCGTTACAGATGTTTCCGGTGTTACTCATGGTTTCCGAGTTGCACTCGATCACGCTAAGGGCACGACAGCCGCTACGTCCGCCGACTTCGTATCGAACCGATCACGGAATCGCTGCTTTCCGCAGCAGGGCCCGGACCTGCGGATGGGCGTCGATTCGGGAGGAGCCACTTGGCCACCTCGTCGATGGGCGCGATACACTTCACGTCATGCAGCGCGTGCTTCTCCTCGGCCGCCGCGGCGGGAACTGACCAGACCGGCTTCCCGTCGCGGGGTTTCGACGCGCCGGTCGATCCTCGATCTGGGCCCACAGGTCCCCTTTCTCTTTGGAGTACGTCATGTCACCCGCCGACGCTTTCACCTCCGGCTCGCGCACCATCACGCCCCCGAGCAAGCCCGCTCCGGCCGATCAGCCGTCGTGGAACAAGCAGAAGAACTCCTCGATGCCGACCTACCGGTACCGGCCGTTCGCCGAAGAGGTCGAGCCGATCTCGCTGCCCGACCGCACCTGGCCCGACAAGATCATCGATCGCGCTCCGGCGTGGTGCGCCGTGGATCTGCGCGACGGCAATCAGGCGCTGATCGACCCGATGAGCCCTGCCCGCAAGCGCCGCATGTTCGATCTGCTCGTGCGCATGGGGTACAAGGAGATCGAGGTCGGCTTCCCGTCCGCGAGCCAGACCGACTTCGATTTCGTCCGCGAGATCATCGAGGACGGCGCGATCCCCGACGACGTCACCATCCAGGTCTTGACGCAGTCCCGCCCCGAACTGATCAAGCGCACCTTCGAGGCGTGCGCCGGGGCGCAGAACGTGATCGTGCACTTCTACAACTCGACGTCGATCCTGCAGCGGCGCGTCGTGTTCCGGGCCGACAAGGAGACGATCAAGAAGATCGCGACCGACGCCGCCGAGCTGGTACTCGAGGAAGCGAAGAACCACCCCGACACCAACTGGCGCTGGGAGTACTCCCCCGAGTCGTACACGGGTACCGAACTGTCGTACGCCAAGGAGGTCTGCGACGCAGTCGTCGAGACCCTCGGCGCGACCCCCGAGAATCCGGTCATCATCAACCTGCCGGCCACTGTCGAGATGGCCACGCCGAACGTCTATGCCGACTCGATCGAGTGGATGCACCGCAACCTGGCCAAGCGCGATTCGATCATCCTGTCGCTGCACCCCCACAACGACCGCGGCACCGGTGTCGCTGCTGCCGAGTTGGGATACCAGGCCGGCGCCGACCGCATCGAGGGCTGCCTGTTCGGCAACGGTGAGCGCACCGGCAACGTGTGCCTGGTCACCCTGGGCATGAACATGTTCAGCCGGGGCATCGACCCGCAGATCGACTTCTCGGACATCGACGAGATCCGCCGCACCGTCGAGTACTGCAACCAGCTGCCCGTCCCCGAGCGTCACCCCTACGGTGGCGACCTGGTCTACACCGCGTTCTCCGGCAGCCACCAGGACGCGATCAACAAGGGCATGGACATGATGAAGGTCGACGCGGAGGCCGCGGGTGTCGATGTCGACGATCACACCTGGGCCGTGCCCTATCTGCCTATCGATCCGAAGGACGTCGGCCGCACCTACGAAGCCGTGATCCGCGTGAACTCGCAGTCCGGTAAGGGCGGCATCGCGTACATCATGAAGCACGACCACGGCCTGAACCTCCCGCGCCGCTTGCAGATCGAGTTCTCACAGGCCGTGCAGAAGGTCACCGACGGTGAAGGTGGCGAGGTCAGCCCCAAGGAGATGTGGGACATCTTCCACGAGGAGTACCTGGCCCCGATCACACCGCTCGAGCGCATCCGGCAGAAGGTCACCGCGGCCGAGACCGACGACGGTGAGGACACCATCGCTGCGGTGCTGAAGGTCGATGGCGTGGAGAAGGAGATCTCCGGCGCCGGCAACGGCCCGCTGGCGGCCTTCGTCGACGCTCTCGAGACGCTGGGATATCGAGTGGCCGTCCGCGGTTACGCCGAGCACGCCATGTCCGCAGGCGACGACGCCAACGCTGCCGCCTACGTCGAGGCCGACATCACCCGCCCCGACGGCACGACGACACTGGTGTGGGGTGTGGGTATCGCCCCGTCGATCACCACGGCGTCGCTGCGCGCGGTGGTCTCCGCAGTGAACCGCGCACATCGCTGACCCTTTCTCACACGAATGCGGTGGACCTTCCCGGTCCACCGCATTCGTCGTCCCTGGATCCCGTCCCCGCCGCGGACGAATGGCTCGGCGACCCGAGTGATCGACCTCCGGCGACACGGCCTCCCCGGGGCTGTGAAACACTCGCCGACGTGGGAACCAGCACCGGAATCACCGCACGCGGCCGACTCGCACTTCGGGCAGCCAAGGCCGCCGCGTGGGCGTCCCAGAAGGCCGGACGCGGTAAGGGCTCGATGATCGGAGGGCTCGTCGCCCTCAAGATCGATCCGGAACTCATGAGACAACTCGGCCGAGGCCGGCGAACCGTGCTCGTCACCGGCACCAACGGCAAGTCCACGACCACCCGCATGACGGCCGCCGCACTCGAGACCATCGATTCGGTCGTCACCCAGGCCGACGGCGCGAACATGGATGCCGGGATCGTCGCCGCTCTCGCCACCGACCTCGCGGCACCCCTCGCCGCGATCGAGGTCGACGAACTCCACACCCCGCACGTCGCCGACGCTCTCGACCCCCGGGCGATCGTGCTGCTCAATCTCACCCGCGACCAGCTCGACCGCGTCGGTGAGATCAACATGATCGAACGGAAGCTGCGCGAGGGTCTGAAACGACACCCCGACGCCGTGATCATCGCGAACTGCGACGATGTCCTCGTCACCTCTGCGGCCTACGACAATCCGAACGTCGTGTGGGTCGCCGCAGGCGCGGGCTGGGCCAACGACTCCGTGAGCTGCCCCCGCTCGGGCGAACCCATCGTCCGGGAGGGCAACCACTGGTACAGCACCGGTTCGGATTTCGCACGACCGACGCCCGACTGGTGGGTCGACGACGAGAACCTCTACGGCCCGGACGGTCTCGTCCTTCCGCTGACTCTCACCCTTCCCGGCCGCGCGAACCGAGGCAATGCCGCCCAGGCGGTCGCTGCCGCTGTGGCTCTCGGCGCCGATCCCGCCAAGGCCGCTGCGGCGGCATCGGTCGTGGAAGAGGTCGCCGGCCGCTACAAGACCGTGCAGGTGGGGCCGCACTCGGTGCACATGCTGCTCGCGAAGAATCCGGCCGGCTGGCAGGAAGCCCTGTCGATGATCGACCCCACCGTCGACGGCCTGGTCATCGCCGTCAACGGACAGGTGCCCGACGGCGAGGATCTGTCGTGGTTGTGGGACGTACGCTTCGAGCACTTCGAAGGCGTGCAGGTGGTGGCGGCCGGCGAACGCGGCACCGATCTCGCGGTCCGCCTGACCTATGCGGGGGTCGAGCACACTCTCGTGCCGGATCCGCTGAAGGCCATCGCCTCGTGCCCTCCCGGTCGCGTGGAGGTACTTGCCAACTACACCGCGTTCCGCGATCTCAACACCGCAATCGCGAGGAGAGCTGCCCATGTCTGAGTCGACCGTCCGTATCGGACTCGTCCTGCCCGACGTCATGGGCACCTACGGCGACGGGGGTAACGCCCTGGTGCTGAGGCAGCGTCTCCGGATGCGTGGCCACGATGCCGAGATCGTCGAGATCGGATTGAACGATCCCGTTCCCGAGTCCCTCGACCTCTACACACTCGGTGGGGCCGAGGATGCCGCGCAGCGACTGGCCACACGGCACCTGCTGCGCTATCCGGGGCTGCAGCGCGCGGCCGAGCGCGGAGCGCCGGTCCTGGCGATCTGCGCCGCGATCCAGGTGCTCGGGCACTGGTACGAGACGTCCTCGGGCGAACGCGTCGACGGTGTCGGGATGCTCGATGCGACCACCTCGCCGCAGTCGACGCGTTCGATCGGGGAAATCATCATCCGGCCCACCCTCTCCGGGCTCAGCCTGCCGCTGACGGGATTCGAGAACCACCGCGGGGGAACGACTCTCGGACCCGACGCGACCGGACTCGGTCGCGTGGAACGCGGTGTCGGAAACGGAGTCGGCGACGGACTCGAAGGCGCGGTGCAAGGTTCGGTGATCGGAACCTATCTGCACGGTCCCGTGCTCGCCCGCAACCCCGAGCTCGCCGACCATCTCCTGATGCGCGCTCTGGGCGTGGACTCGCTGCCGGCCCTGGACCTTCCCGAGGTCGACCTGCTCAGGCAGGAGCGCTTGCGCGCCTGAGCTTCAGCCGTGTGCGGCGACGTGCTCGATCACCAGTCGCGCGAGTTCTTCCGGCTCCTCGTCCGGGATCCAGTGACTCGTGCCGGCAAGGATACTTGCTCGGTAGGGGCCGCTCACGTAACGGCCGGTCGCCTCGACGCCCACCGGCCCGATTGCGACATCGTTGTCGCTCCAGATCATCTGGGTGGGCACCGTGACGGTTTTCAGCGCCGCCCTCGGCTTCCACAGCGGCACCGCCCGATACCAGTGCACGCCACCGCGAACCGCCGCCGGATCGGTCAGCCGCGCCGCATCCCGTTCGGCTGCCTCGGCCGGCTGCCCGGTACGACGCAATACGACGGTTGCAATCTTCTTGCTGCTCAACAGGATCTCGGGGATCCAGGGCAGCTGGAAGGCGAGGATGTACCACGAGCGAAGCAACTGCAGACTCGTGGCGAACGAGCGCAGGAACGCGCCCGGATGCGGAACGGACACGGCCGTGAGGGCGCGGACGAGATTCGGCCGGCGCATTGCGAGAGCCCAGGCGACGATCGCTCCCCAGTCGTGACCGACGACGTGTGCGCGCCCGCCCGGTACCGACTCGACGAGCGCCACGACGTCGTCGACCAGGAGGTCGATGTGGTAGTCGCGCCGGCGACGCGGACGGGCACCGGGCGAGTAACCGCGCTGATCGAGTGCGAAGGTGCGATAGCCGGCCGCATGCAGACGAGGGGCGACCTCGCTCCACGACCGTGAGTCCTGCGGGAATCCGTGGAGCAGGACGATCGGCTCCCCGTCCAGTGGACCCTCGTCCCGCACATCGAATCGCAACCCGTCTCGTTCGACGGTCGTGATCCGTTCCCCCATCGGTGTTCCTCCCAGCTGTCCGGCACCACGGTCTGACGCTCGGTAGCGAATCTACCTCCGGACAGGGGTTCGGCCCGGGGATTTCGCCTTCGCGTTCTCCGGGCCGGATCTCTGCTTCACGAGCTCTTCCATGTCGTCCGCGGACGTCTCGAGCTCGATTCGCACCTTCGATGTTAGCTACATCACATCATGGATGCAACCTTCGGCAGCGCCGTTCATACCGAGGCGAGCGGATACCCCAGGGTCGCCCAATCGTGTAGCCCACCGCGGTAGTAGACGAGCGCGGACGCCGGATATCCGGCCTCGATCAACTTCCGGATCGCGTCCGGCGACTGGGGACATTGAGGACCGTTGCAGAAAACGATCGTCGTCCGTGCGGTGTCGAGTTCGTCCTTCCGCGCGACGATGTCGTCGTGCGGGATGTTCACGGCACCGGGGAGGGTCACACCGCTTCTGGAATCCGGCACCCGTGTGTCCACCAGTACCGCACCTCCGTCGAGCAGTTCGATCACCTCGAGTTCGCCGACGGTCGCCACTCCCGCCTCCACGTGGAGGGGTTGCACCTCACCCCAGGTGGTCTCCACCACCACACGATCGGCTTCACCCTCCGCCGGCCGCGGGACGTTCTGCGGGTCATCTTGGCGCGTACGGTCGGCCCGCCGGATCTGCTGCTTCTCGTTCGTCACGAACCGGACTCTACGGGGCCTCGGCCGCTTTCCCGCGGGACGCGGCGCTCCCACTCCCACTGGGCGAGGATCGCCGTCCCCATCCAGCGACGCAGGTAACGGCGCAGCTCGTCGTCCGAGCGTGGCGGTGTTCCGGGCGAGACGAAGAACGATTGCATCGTGCGCAGCACGTACTCGACCAGCTCGGCGAGCGAGTCGTCGTCGTAGCCGTAGCGTTCCCAGTCCACATCGAACCGCTTGATCATCGCCATACCGAACATCCACGCCTCCTCCGAGGCCAGCGCCTCGGGGTGCGGGTTCGAATAGCTGCTCGACAGCAGGATGCCGAGGTGCGGAGTGCGACGCACTTCCGCGAGCGTGTAGACGACACCTTCCGTCATGGCCTCGACCGGATCACCGATCCCCGCGACCTGCCGGGTCAGTCGCTCGAGGAAGCCTTCGACCGAAGCCATGGCAGCGGCACGCATCAAGGCATCCGCGCTCGGAAAGTAGCGATACACCGTCTGGCGGATCACACCCAGCGACTGCGCGACGTCGGCGATGCTGATCTCCGTGCCGGTCCGATCGATGAGCTGGACGGCAGCGGCGACGATCCGCTGCGAAGCCTCCTGATCGCTGGCTGGAGGACTTCCACCCCACCCACGTCTGCGTGCCACTTCTCGCATCCTCGAACCGTCGTCTGGAGAAAGCCCGACGGTAACACGCACGACCTCAGCAGATGCCGCCCGAAACTGTTCCCGCGAGCGAATGGGACACCTATCATACACATGACGTATTTCGTGTATGGTCACGCCGACCGGGGCCTCCCAGCTCCTCCGAGGCCCTCCCATCCGTGCTCCGGCTCAGCCCGGTGTCGAGGAGACGAGGTAGCGCCCGATGACGAATCTGCAGGTCCGGAAGATGCGTTTCGCATTCGCGGATTACGACGTGCCCTTTCTGTGGAACGAGGAGAATCCCGCCTTCTCGAGCATGGCCAACGCCGTCTCGTTCCTCGCGATCGGTTTCGAGAAGATGATCGTGAACATGATCCGCGAGATAACTCCGCGGATCACCGACCCCGCGATCCTCGAGGAAGCGAACGCCTTCATGTACCAGGAGGGTCAGCACTCGACGGCACACCGCCAGCACGTCAAGGCCCTGATCAAGCGTTATCCCGGGCTCCAGGAGACGCTCGACCAGGTCGTCGGTGCCTTCGACGAACTGACGGCGGAAACGTCGGCGGAATACCGCCTCGCGTACACCGCCGATCTCGAGGCGACCTTCACGCCGGTCTTCAAACTCATGCTCGACAACGAGGCCGCACTGTTCCGCCCGGGCGACGACCGCGTCGCATCGCTGTTCATCTGGCACTTCGTCGAGGAAGTCGAGCACCGCAGTTCCGCCCTCATCATCTTCGATGCGGTGGTCGGGAGCGACATCTACCGGATGCGGCAGGCACCCTCGGTCTTCCGGCACGTGCTCGACGTCATCGCCATCGCATGCAACGGATTCAACGAGCACATCCCGATCGAAGATCGGAAGATCGATGCAATGTCGATGTTCGCGTCGTACCGGCGCAAGCAGAACTTGCGACGCATACTGCCGTTTCTGCGATACGAGGATCACGGCCCGATGCCGCGCGCTTTCGACGTCCTACCTCTCGGTGAACAGCTCGTTGCCCTGATGGGCGTCGTCCGCAGCCAGATGCCCAAGCACAATCCCGACCACGAGAAGTTGCCCGCACTTGCCGACGTGTGGTTCCGGCGATTCGACGAGGGTTACGACGTCTCGCACTGGTACACCGCGGAAACCGGTGCGGGGAGGAACAACTGATGTCCGATCTGTGCTCCCCCACCTTCGAGGACCTCGCGACCCGCCTCGGATTCTCGTGTGAGGAGGCCGGTGGGATCTTCGAGTTGCGCAGTCCTCTCGCGCTCGAGAATTGGACACTGCCCGTCCTCGAGGCGACCATCGTGCTCGGTGCCGTGCTGATGCTGGTGCACGCGATCGTCCGCCTGCGGCGCACCGGTGACGCCACCAATCTCGTCGTGTGGCTCGGCACGCTCGCGTTCCTGTTCATCATCGAACCCCTGCTGTACTTCCCGGACGCTTTCGGTGTCGAGGAGTACATCGACACGATGTTCGCGCACAACGTGTTCACCGTGGAGTTCATGTGGGGACGACTGCCGCTCTACATCATCGCCATCTACCCGCTGATGGCGACGATCGCTTTCGAGATCGTCCGGATGCTCGGCGTCTTCCGGCAGTACGGGACCTTCGTCGGAGCAGCCTGCGTGGGCTTCGTCCACCACGCCTTCTACGAGATCTTCGATCACCTCGGTCCGCAATTGCGTTGGTGGGAGTGGTCTCTGGACAATCCGATCAACCAGCCCTTCTTCGATTCGGTTCCCCTCCCGAGCGTGGTGGTCTTCGCGGCACTGTGGCCGATGTCCCTCGCGTTCTGCGTACAGTTCTTCGTCGGCCGGCATATCGATGCCGGCCGTACATTCAGCGGTGTCGAGTTGACCTGGCGCACGATAGTGGTCGGTCTTCTCGCATCCGTGGGCACAGTGATCCTCCCGGCGCCGGCGACCGTGATCGGCATGGGAAGCACAACCGTGCGTGCGACGATCTACGCCGCGGAACTCGTGATCCTCTCGGCTGTCGCGATCTATGTGCTCTCGCGTCAATGGACCCGGCTGCGAAGCACGCCCGCCGACCGGCCCTATTCGAACAACCTCGTCCGCTGGTACTCGATCGTCTATCTCGCCGTGATGGCCGTGCTGTGGTTTGCTGCCCTGCCCGACTGGTTCGCAGCGGTCGACGGAGTCACCGAAGCGGGCGATCCGATCGGCAATCTCTGGTATGCCGTGGTGTGCTTCGTGATCGCAATCGCTTGTGTGACGGCAACCTTCACCATTCCACGCTCTCAGCCTGCCGGCGCCGACGAAACACCTTCGAGGGCGCTCGCCGGCGCATAGTTCGCCCAGCCGATACCTGGCCAGTTGAACCACCCCGACGACGCGAGTACACCGCCGTCGGGGTGGAGCGTCGTGCCGGTGACAAAGGACGACAATTCGGAGGCGAGGAAGACCACGCAGCCGGAGACATCATGGACGTGACCGACACGCCCCATCGGGATCGCGACCCGGGCGCTGCGTTCGTCGGCCAGGGCGTGCTCTCCTACGGCGAGTTTCTCCAAGCCTGGTGTGGGCACGAAGTCGGGAGCGACGTTGTTGACACGGATCCGATCGGGCGCCACCTCGACAGCGAGAGTCCGCGCGAACTGCTCGACGGCAGCCTTCGCCGCGGAATACACCGCATAGCCAGGAGCCGCCCGATGAGCTTCGATGGTCGTGATGTTCACGATGCTCCCGCCGCGACCGCCCTGCCTCATCCGAGGCACCGCAAGCGAACACGCCTGCAGCACGTGCGACAGATTGGTCCGCACGAGTGCATCCCACCCTTTCTGCGACGTATCGATGAAGGGTGCCCGGAAGGTTCCGCCGACGATGTTCACCAGGAGATCGACGCGCCCCCATCGCTCGTCCACGGCACCGAAGAGAGCGGTCAAGACGTCGGGATCGCGGACGTCACCGCATCGGACGATGCTTTCGATACCGGCAGTGGCGAGGTCCGACCGGAGGGCTTCCACTGCATCCGCGTCGATGTCCACCACAGCCGGCAGCACTCCGTTGGCTGCCAGATCCCGGACGATCGACTCTCCGAGTCCACCTGCGCCGCCCGTGATCACGGCGACCTTGCCACCGAGTCCTGCGCGTTGCTCGAACCATCCCACCGAGGGCTCCTCACGAAATATAGGTCGCACCGAACGCCTCCAGGAAATCGACTGTGGCCGAGAGCCCTTCGATACGGCACGAAACGGAGACCCAATCCACGCCGGCCTTCTCCAGATCGGCGAACACCTCACGGTGTCGATCCGGTGCCGCGGTCGCGGACATGAGTTCGCTCCCGTACGAATACACGACGTCGATGTGATCGGTCCGGCCTGCCGCGAGTGCTTCGGACCGGACGTCCGCGATCTGCTTCCCCAATTCTTCGACAGGGCCGAGTGTGTTCGTACGGGCAGTGGCACTCAGTTGCCCGTCGCCCGACATCGGCATCCATCCCTGTGCACGATGCGCGACCCTCCGACGTGTGAGCTTGGAGTTTCCGCCGATCCAGATCGGTATGGGGTCCTGCACGGGACGCGGCCGGGCGATGATGTCGCGTGCACTGAAGTGGCGTCCCTGATAATCGAAAGGTTCTCCTCGCCAGTGGAGCGGAAGCACGTCGAGTGCTTCGTCGAACAGAGCATTGCGTTCGCCGAAGTCGACGCCGAGCGCATGGAACTCACTCTTCTGATATCCCGTCCCGAGTCCGAGTACGAAGCGCCCCCCGGAGATCTTGTCCAGTGTGGCGGCAGCCTTCGCAAGGAGCATCGGATTCCGATAGGGCGCAACCGCCAGATAGGTCAGCAGACGAAGCCGTTCGGTTGCACCCGCGACGTATCCGAGGGCAACGAACGGGTCGAGTGTCTGGTGCCCTCCGGCGGAGAGCCACCGAGCGCCGGGCGCGGGATGTTCACTGAACGCGAACGCATCGAATCCCGCGTTCTCGGCGGCCACGGCCACGTCTCTGACCGGTCCGGGATCGAGCACATCACCGTCGGGCCCGTTGATCTCCGGGTAGTGGAAGATGAACCGCAAAGTCATTTGGAACAACCTCTCGCGAAAATATTACTATCCATAAAAGATAGTCCCATTCTCGCGAGATGCAACGGTGATCCGCGAGGTGCCCGTCTAACGTGCCTCGGCCCCGTCCAGCAGCCAGCGACCGTCGACTCGTTTCAGCGTGATGACGAAACGTGTGGCATCGGTGCGTCCCTCGGGGACCACGACGTTCTTCACGTCCTGGTCGAGGAAGACCAGCACAGTGGCGGTATCGCCGTCGAAGGTCTCGAGACCGGCATGATCGGCCCGGGCGGTCGAGGTGCCTCGGCCGTTCTCGACGAGACCCCGGAGATCTCCTGCCACCCCGTCGTACTCGGCCGCGAATTCCTCGGTGGAGTTCGCGGACACAGCGGCGAGATTCTCGTCGAACGAGCGGTAGTCGTAGGTGCCGAGGGTGACGGCGTACTCACGGGCCTTGGTGACCGCTTCCTCCCTCCAGGTGGCATCCTGATCGGCCTGCCACCACCGGAACCCCAAGAAGGCCGAGGCCGCGAGCAGCGCCACGATCGAACCGGCGGTGATCCACCGGCTCCGCCCCGCCCGGGTGCGCCGACCGCCGGTCGGCTCCGCACTGTTCGACTCGGTACCCTCGGTGTCCTTCTCGGTCGGTGCATCGGTAGGAGTCATCCGCCCAGTCCTTCCAGCAACTTCTGCCAGTAGTTCAACGCTTCCACCCCGGTCGGGATGAGCAAGGGATCCTCTGCCATGTCGGGGCCGGTGACCTTCCCCGGGGTGGTGTAGTTCGCCAGGCCGGTTCCGTCCGGTCGCGGTGCCGTGTACGCACCGCGCTGAGCGAGGTCTTCACCCGGCGGACAGTAGAGCGACAGATCGGCTTCGCGAGGACTCTCGTCCCCGATCATGCGTCGCTGCGTGTCGTAATAACAGACCGGCCCCTGCGTCGCGACGAGTGCGAAGTTGCCGCGGTCGCCCTCCACGACGCTGGTGAGATCCTTCATCGCAGCGGGCAGCGAGTCGAGCCCGGTGCTCAGGGACGGGGCGCGGGGACCGAGCACCTCCCCGACCGTGACGAGATTGGTCAGCAGGACACCGAAGTCGTCCCGCGTCGCAGCGAAGAGTTCCTCGGTCCGCGCAAGCGCCTCGGGCGACCGGTCCATCAGATACACGAGCGAATCCCTGCTGCCCACCAGTTGATCGGAGACGTCTCGCACCGCACGCATCGATCCTGGGAAGGTATCCGCGTTGTCCGCCATCGCACCGACGAGGCCGAGGCCCTCGTCGAGCAGGGTCGCGATGGCGGGAGCACGATCGGCCACCATGCGCGAGAGCGCGTCGGCGTTCTCGAGCAGCGCCTGCAGTTCCGGGCCGGTGCCGTCGAGCGCTGTCCCCCACGTCTCGCCGAGGGTGACGAGGGACTCCGCGTCCAGGCTCTCGATGAGGCCCGTCATGTTGACGAGCAACTGGTCGAGGCGAAGACCCTGGTCCGCCTGGGGAACGAGCAGCGTGTCACCCTCGGTGAGGTACGGCCCCTGATCGGTATCGGGCTCGATATCGACGCTGAGGATGCCGATCGCGGTCGCGGTGACGACCCTCCCGGTGCTGCCGGCGGGGATCTGCACCCCCGGATCGATCGAGAGAACCGCATCGGATCCACGCCCGCCCGGGGCGATCGACAAGGAAGCGACCTCGCCGATCTGGACACCCCGGTAGGTGACCGAGGTACCTGCTCCGATGCCCCGTGCATCCTCGAGATGTGCGTTCAGGTGGATGGCGCCGCCGAGACTCTGGGGACCGAGCACGTAGCGCACACCGACAACGGTGGTGACGATGCCGAGAACGACGAACACGATCACCTGGACGAGAACGGCACGTTTCATCGTGTACCTCCGAGGAGGAGGTCGGCGAGCCCTGCCGCGACGTCGGCCTGCGGCAACTTCACCGGTGAGCCTCCATCGAGGGGCACACCGCCGGTGACGAGCAGGTCGATGGCACCCGGAATGTCGAGCGCCCCGTCGAACAACAGATAGTCGCCCCTGACCGATCTGTTGAAGCCGTCCACGAACCTGTTCACGTTGACCAGTGCCGCTTCCACCGTGTTGTTGAAATCCCGGATGCCGGCGGTGATCTGCGCGAGATCGTCGATGCTCCCGCCGATGGTGGATTGCTGCTCGGCCATCACGATGTCGACCGACTCGACGACGGTGGCAGTGCTCGCGACCAGCGTGGCGAGGTCCTGCTGCTGTGCGGCAAGCAGGTCCACCATCCGGGCGCTGTCGACGATGCTGCGGTCGAGCAGGTCCTGCTGCTGCGCCAACCGCTCGGTGACCGAGTCGGCTGCGACAAGGGTACGTTCGAAGCTCTCGCTGTTCTCGTCGGCCAGCGCCATCGTGGTGTTCAAGCGCACGAGCATGTCGCGGATCTTCTCGCCACGTCCGCTGAAAGCCGCGTCGAGTTCGGTGGTGATGGTGCGCAATTGGTCGAGGCCACTGCCGTTGACGACCTGCCCGAGCATCGCGAAGGTCGTCTCGATATCGGGGCCGACCTCTGTTCGCTCGATGGTGTCGCCGTCCGACAACAACTCTTCTGACGGATCCTCCGGCAGGTCGATCCGGACGAACGGACTGCCGAGCGCGGACGGCAACCGGACCGACGCGCCGACGTTGTCGGGAAACTCCACGTCACCCGACATGCTCAACTCCAGGTAAGCGCGACTTCCGTCGGTATGCAGGGAACGTACGCGACCGACGACCGCCTGGCCCGCGCGCACCTCGGCACCGGGATCGATGCGGTCGGCACTGTCGAAGACCGCTGTCACCTCGTATGTTTCGCCGGAGCCGCTGCGTCCGAGGGGAAGTTCCTGGAGGCTGAGCCCGCAACCCGCGGTAAAGGCCGCGACACCGGCCAGGACGGCGACCGTGCGCAGACCACCGGCACGGGTGGTCATCGCGTGCCTCCCTCGTTCAATGCTCGGTCGAGCGACTCCGGCACGAGATCCTGGTAGGGGTCGGACAGATCGAACGGCACCGTGATCGGATTGGTGAAGCCCGCACCGGTGCACAGCGGAAGTGGTTCGCGCTCGCACAGTTCCCGCGCCCGGGGAAACTGCCCGATCTGTGTCGAGACGCTCAGACGGATTCGCGCACGCCCGTTCTCGCCGATCGCGTTGTCGATGTTCTGCCCGACGAGCGGCAGGACGTCGAAGATCTCCGCGAGTCCCGTCACGTGCACGGCGAAGGTGTCGGTCAGAGTCCGCGCGTTCGCCATGATCCGGTCGATGTCGCCTCCGCGGTCGGAGAGCAGGACGTCGAGCCGATCGAGGATCGCAGCGAGCTGGTCGACCGGTCCGGCGACATCGAGATTCTGTCGCTGCAGCTCTTCTCCCAGTTCGCCCATCCCGCGGACGAGTTCGGACAGGTCGCCTTCACGCGACTCGATCGCCGCCAGAGCGACAGCGAGGTCGTCGACGACCTGTCCGATGTCCTCCGACTTCACCCCCACCACGGAGGTGGCCTGGCTCAGAGCTGTGATGGCACGGTTCATCTGCTCGCCCATCCCGGCGGTCGCATCCGCGGCGACCTCGAGCGTGCGCCCGATCTCCCCGCCCTCCGGGCCGAGCGCGGTGGCGAGCACGTCGACGTTCTCGAGGAGTTCGTCCCAGTTGATCGGTGCATGACTGCGTTCGACGGGGATGACGTCGCCGTCGCCGAAGGTCGGTCCCTCCCGGTAGGCGGGGCCGAGCTCGATGAACCGGTCGCTGATGACGGAGGGATTCATCACGAACGCCGACACCTCCGCAGGAAGGGTGATCTCGGACGGAATGCTCATGCGCACCTCGACGAAACGACCAGCGGGCTTCACCTCCTCGACGGTGCCCACCGGCATGCCCAGCACCGCGACGTTGCTGCCGGGGTAGATACCGCTGACCGACACGAACTGCGCCACGACCGTCCTCGTGCGGTCCGGTCCCACGACGTACCAGAGCCCGGCCGCGCAGAGTGCGAGCACGACGAGGATCGCGAGTCCGCGGATCGTCCAGGTCTTCGTGGTGGCACTCAATTGCATCCCTCCATCACGCCGATGGAGCACAGGAAATTGTCGGGGAGCGGGCCGGCCGGCGCGTGCACATCGACCCAGTTGCCGTTTCCGGACGCATCGGCCGCGGCACGAAGAGCTGCGGGGAACTTCGCGAGAACCTGGTCGATGTCGGCCGCGTTACCCTCGAGCGTCGCCGTCACCGATTCGAGGTTGACGAGGAGCGCATCGATATCGGCCGAGTTGTCGGCGAGGAAGCCTTCCGCGGTCGCGAGCAGTTCCCGCAGGTCGTCGACGAGCTGCACCAGCGTTTCCTTCCGGGCCGCGAGTATGGACACGACCGTGGTGCTGTTGCCGACGAGCCGGGCCACATCCTCGCTCTGCTCGCCGACGATCGAACCGAGCGATTTCGCCGACCGGAGCAGCGACGTGATCCGTTCGTCGTTGCGGACGAGCATCTGCGAGGTGGCCTCGACGCCCGCCAATGCGTCGGAGAGCCGTGCGGGATCGGACGGCATCGTCTCGGTCAGCGTCTTCATCATGGCCTCGAGCGACTCGACGTCGAGTCCGTCTGCGATCTTCTGGGCGTCGGTCGTCAGCTCGTCCAGACTGTATGGAACAGCGGTGCGGGACAGGGGTATCCGGTTGTCGGTGAGATCCCCTGCGCCTGCGGGAGTCACTGACAGATACCGCTTGCCGAGAATCGTCCGGAGCTTGACCTCGGCACCGGTGCGGTCGCCGAGGTCCTGTCCTCGGTCGAGCCGGAAGCTCACGAGCACGCGGTCGCCCGCGAGTTCCATGGCCTCGACACGTCCGGCCGGAACCCCGGCGACAAATACCGGATCGTTCGGCGCCAATCCGGCTGCGTTGGTGAATTCGGCTGTGTACGAGTCGGTTCGGACCAGATAACTCACGCGCGGGAGAGACACCGCAACCAGCATGATCACGGCGACGAGCACCATGCCCACGAGGCCGAGCACGATCGGGTCGGCATTGCGGTCGTGCCGACCCGAGAAGATCGCTGCGACGGCCTCCTTCGACTTGCGCACGACGTTCACTTGCACACCTCCGAGTACGCCGAGCCGAAGAGATTCGCCTCGAAGTCGCCGGCCAGGACCGTGAAGTTGCACATATAGAGGTTGAGCCACCCGCCGTAGTCACCGACGCGGTTGATACTGTCCGCGAGCTGCGGCAGATTCGCCATCGCTTCGTCGAAATGGTCGGTCTGCGGAATCCATGCATCCGTCATCGTGCGCAGGTCCGACACAGCCGTCTCGAGGGGCGCCGTGGCTCCGGACATGAGCGCGGCGGTCGCACGAACCGCGGAGCTGCCGCGCTCGACCAGCGTGGCGAGCCTGGCGGAGTCGCCGGCGAGCGCTTCGCTCACCACCCCCAGGCCCGAGATGAGCGATGCGACATCCTCGTTGCGGCGGTCGACGACCGTCACGAGTTGTTCGAGGTTCGCGATGACCTCGTTGAACACCTGTTCCTGGTCGACGAGGTCGGTACTGACGGAAGCGACGTGCAGCAGAAGCGATTCGAGAGTGCCACCCTGCCCCTGGAATGCTGCGACCACGGATGCAGCGAGAGCGTTGACCCGAGCCGGATCGATCGACTCGAACAGCGGCTTGAATCCGTTGACGAGGGCAGTGAGGTCGACCGGGGGTTGCGTCCGCTCGACGGGGATCGTCGTCCCCTCCTCGAGCACCTGCCCGGTCGCGTCCTCCGGCAGGCGCAGGGCAACGTAGCGCACGCCGATCATGTCACCGTAGTTGATCTTCGCGGTCACATCGGTGGTCAGTTCGTGATCGGATTCCACCTCGAACTCGACGCGGGCACGGGAGGTTCCGTCGTCCTGAGGCCGGAAGGTCACGCCGGAGACCCGGCCGACGCGGACCCCCGCGAGAGTCACGTCGCTGCCCGGCGTCAGGCCTTCGACGTCTGTAAACTCCGCGGCGTAGTCGCGGGTCGACCCGCGTACCGGCTGGTCGAGCGTGTTGCCCACGACGAACGCAGCGAGTACGCCGACGGCGCAGAACGCCGTGAGTCGCAGGGCCTGCAGGGTGAGTGCATTCACGGAATGCCGACCTCCGTCCCACGGACGAACGGTGCCAGCAGGATCGACGCCGCGGTCGACGGGTCGGCTCCGCGACGCGCCGGATCGTCGGGGTCGGCTCCTGTCGCGATCTGCTCGAGATATCCGAGCGGGCCGCGTTCGGCAGCCGCGGCGAGGACCGGCTGCCGAGTGATGGCCGAGGTCTGCACCGGATCATCGCAGTTGGAGCCCGCCAGTGGGCCGTAGTGGGGGCAGTCGGCGGACGTGTACGGCATCGGGTCCGCGAAATCCACTGCTGCAGTGATGTTGAAGTGTCCGGTCTGGAACACGCGTCCACCCGCGTCGCCGAAGATCGACAGATAGCGCAGGGTGTCGTCGAGCCCGGTCGTGTCGGCCGCGAATGCGCCGAGCACCGGCGCCCCGTTGCGTACGACGGAGATGATGTTGCCGGTGTTCGCCGCGAGCACCTCGGCGCCCTCCTGCCCGAGCGACGCACCACCCGTCAGCAGGCGGCGAATACCGTCCTCGTTTCCGAGCGCGATCTGCGACAGGTCGGATGCGTTCCCGACAACCGCGATGACGTCGTCCGTGGCCGCCGACAAGGATTCGGTGACGGCGGCGAGCGCGGGCGCGGATACGATTCCGGCATCGACCAGTGGACCGAGGTCTTGCGCCAGCATCGCGGCGCGATCGATGGTCTCACCAAGTGCGGCACCACGCCCCTGCAGCGCTTGGCTCATCGCGTCGAGTGCGACCGCCAGTTGCTGGGGCCGCAGCTGTTCCATCAGCTCGGCGGCACGATAGTAGAGATTGGCGAGCTGAGCAGCTGCGGCAGAGGTGTCGACCGGAACCTCGGCGCCCGGCGCGAGCCGGGGACCGAATTCGGGGTTCTCGGGTGGCACGAGTTCGAGGAAGACGTCCCCGAAGAGAGTGCGAGGCACGACGCGCACACTCACCGACGCGGGAATCTCGGCGAGCGCGTCGGGATCGAGCTTCATGGTCAGACGTGAGGTGGTGACACCGGCCTCGAGATTCGACAGGCTGCCGACGTGGACACCCTGGTACTGCACACCGGCTGCTCCGTAGATCAGACCTGCGGAAGCGGGCAGATTCGCGGTGATCTCCGGGTCGCGGGAGAGCATGCCGGATCCGGAGGCCACGAGCAGCCCCCCGGATACGACGATGACGACCGTCGCCATCACGCCGATCAGAGCTAGTACGGCACGACTCGGACCGAAACCACGGTTCGTCCGTCCGGGCCGGGTCTGCGAGGCGACGGGCGGGGGCTGCTGGTAGGTGGTGTTCACGACAACCCGACCCCAGGAATCGTGGGAACCAGACCCCACAGCGCGAAGGTGAGCACGACGTCGGTGACGCCGATCGCGAGGATGCTCGTCCGCAGCGCCCGGCCGGCCGCGCGCCCTACGCCCTCGGGTCCGCCGGATGCGTGGAATCCGTAGGAGCAGTGGACGACCGCGACGATCATGGCGAACACCACGGCTTTCGTGAGCGAGTACCACAGATCGGAAGGTGAGAGCGCGAGATGGAAGTAGTAGTCGTAGGTTCCTGCCGAGTTGCCCTGAAAGTTCACGACGATCAGGCGCGTGGCGACGTACGAGGCGAGCAGACCGACCATGTAGATCGGGATCACGCACACTGCGGAAGCGATGAGTCTCGTACTCGCCAGGAAAGGAATGGAGCGCACTGCCATGGCGTCGAGCGCGTCGATCTCGTCCGAGATTCGCATGGCGCCGAGTTGAGCGGTGAAACCCGTACCAACCTTCGCGGCGAGAGCGATCGAGGCAACGACAGGAGCGAGTTCGCGGGTATTGGCGATCGCCGACAGCATTCCCGACAGAGAGGTCATGCCGATCAGTTCGAGCCCACGTTGCGTCTCGACACCCACCATCATCGCCGCGACAGCGGACATCGCGAAGACGATGCCGATCGTTCCACCGCCGGCGAGCAGAGACGCGTAACCGAAGCTCACATCGCCGATGTGGAACATCACGTGCTTGTAGTACCGCCGGAGCGCGGTGGGAATTCCGGCGACGGCTTTGCACCCGAATACGACGTGCCGGCCGATCGCGGCGAATCCGTCGACGGTGGCGGTGAGAGGCCGGCGTGTGATCGAGCGCGCGCGTTCGAAACCCGTGTAGGAGATCATCAGTAGGTGCCGACCGCCGGAACCATGACCGTGTAGAGCTGGGACAGCACGGTGTTGACGACGAAGACCATGACGAACGCGAGCACCACGCCTTCGTTGACGGCATCGGCGACGCCACTCGGTCCGCCCTTCGCGTGTAGACCCTTGAAGGACGCGATGAGCGCCGACGTGATACCGAAGCACGCGGATTTGACCATGGCGGTGGCGAAGTCGGACAGGCGCCCGTACTCGCCGAGAGTGCGGAGGAACGCGCCTCCCGAACCGTCGTTGAGATAGATCTCGTAGAGATAGCAGGCCGTGACTCCGACGAGGGTCACCAGCGAGCAGAGCATGAGTGAGACCAGGACCGCCGCGAGCAACCGGGGAACGACGAGTCGTTCGACGACATTGAGGCCCATGACCTCCATCGCTTCGATCTCCTCGCGGATCGTCCGCGAACCGAGGTCGGCGCAGATCGCCGATCCACCCACCCCCGCGAGCATGAGCGCACACACCAGTGCGGCGGCCTGCCCCACCACGACGAACGATACGATCGCGCCCGAATAGGCGCCGGCTCCGAGCTGTCCCGCAAGCGAACCGACCGACACCGCGATCAGCACGCCCACGGGAAGCATCAGCAGCAGCGCCGGTCCGCTGCACACCTTCGCGATGAACAGCGCCTGGGTGATCGTCTCGCCCAGCGACAGCCGCCGCCGGACGAGGACGCGGACCGCAGCCACAAGGGTTTCGAGGGAGAATCCGACGAGGGCGCCGACCTGGATCGCCAGGTCGTGTACCGGCCCCTTCGCCTTGGGCAGTTCGAATGTCACTGCCACCCTCCTACCTCATTGCTACGTTCCGGCCCCGTCGGAGACGGTGCGGCGCCGGAGATCAGCCCTGGGTTACGGCGGGCAGGCCGCCTCGGAGTTCGCCCTTGACGACCTTGCCGCTCGCGTTGCGCGGCAGGGCATCGACGATCACGATCTCCTTGGGATGCTTGTACCGGGCGAGGTGTTCGTTGAGATAAGGCTGCAACTCGTCGATGGTGAGATCGTCGTTGCCGGGCTTCAGCGCGAGAACCGCGACGGGCACCTCACCCCACTTCGCGTCCGGACGGCCGACGACCGCGGCCTCGAGCACCTTGGGATGGCCGAAGAGCACGTTCTCCACCTCGGCGCAGTAGATGTTCTCGCCGCCGGAGATGATCATGTCCTTCTTGCGGTCGACGACGTAGACGAAGCCCTCCTCGTCCACACGCACGAGATCGCCGGAATGGAACCATCCACCGTAGAAGGCTTCACTCGTGGCGGTGGGGTTGTTCCAGTACTCGCGCATCATCGTCGGGCCGCGGTAGACGATCTCGCCGACCTCCCCCGGAGCGACATCGTTCATCTCGTCGTCGACGACGCGAGCCTGGATGGTGGGGATTACCCGGCCGACGGAACCGAGTTTGCGGATGGCGTCCTCACCGTCGAGAACACACGTGATGGGCGACATCTCGGTCTGACCGAAGACGGCCACGTTGAAGGCGTCCGGGAAGGTCTCCGCCATTGCGCGCAGGATGGTATCGGAACTCGGCGCAGCGCCCCAGGAGATGTTGCGCAGCTTCAAGTTCCGCGGCCTCGCCTGCTGCGCGGCACACATCATCTGCCACTGCACCGGCACGAGGAACAGGCTGGTGACGTTCTCGGCCTCGAGCACGTCGAGCAGTTCGTCCGGGTCGAATGCGCCGACCGGGTGAATGACGGTGGGTGTACCGAGCATCAGGCTCGGTGCGATCGAGCCGAGCGCCGCGATGTGAAACATCGGGGATGCGCAGAAGCCGATACCCGACTCGTCGAACAGGCGGAAAGCGCGGATACAGGTGAGCGACTGGGCTTCCAGATTGGAATGGGTGAGAACGGCACCCTTAGGCCGGCCCGTGGTGCCCGAGGTGTACATGATGAGCGCGGGAGTATCGTTCGGGATCGCCACGGGCGAATGCGGTTCGCCGTCTTCCGCGACGAGAGCCTCGTACGCGAGCGCGTCGCCTTCCGGCTCGGCCCCGACGGTGACGAACAATTCGATGCCTTCCGCCTGTGCACGAGCGGCGGCGGCGAGCGGCACGAGCGGCCCCTCCGCGACGATCGCTTTCGCACCGGAGTCACCGACGAGGAAGGCCACCTCGGGTGCGGTGAGGCGGAAGTTCACCGGTACCGCGATGGCACCGATAGCGTTGGCCGCGAGGACGATCTCGACGTACTCGGGGCGGTTGAGCATGAGGACGATGACGCGGTCGCCGAAACCGATGCCGCGACGCGACAACGCGTCCGCGAGCTGCTCGACGCGGGTGTTCAACTGCGACCACGTGATGCTCTCACCGCGGAATCGGAAGGCCGTGCGATCGGGAATCATCAGGGCGTGGCGAGCCACCTGATTGTTCCAGTTGTTGCTACGGAAGCGGGATGCGTCGGTCGAGACCGCTTCGGAAACGACAGAAGGGGGAACCATCGATGATCCTCTCGTGACAGGGCGGGAGTGCGGGCACGGCCGATACCGAGCCTTCGATGTGTGAGGCACATTACAGGCCGCGGCAGGTTTAGACCAGAGGTTTTGTTAACGGAGATTCCGAGAAGTCCGGGTGTCTAGATCCAGTGTGGCCGCAGGACGGCAACCGGGTGCCGCACAGCAAGAAGCACTGTTCGAGCGTGGGGTTCACCGGACGGGAGCGTGTGCTCCGACAAGCATGCCGGCCCCTGCTCCCGTCCGGGAAGTGCATTCGCAATCCTCCGGAGAGGGTTGGATCTCAAGCGAAGCGGGCAGGGCGCTTCTCCAGCATCGCCATGGCGCCTTCGGCGAAATCCACAGAAGCGAGGAGTTCGACCTGACCGTCCTTCTCCCGTGCGAGCGCAGCGTCGAGTTCCCCCAGCGTCGAGGCATTGAGAGCTCGCTTGGTCAATTCGAGGGCACGTCGCGGACCTGCGGCCGTTCGCGCCGCGATCGCATCGACATGCGCGGCAAGTTCCGCATCGGGCACGGTGCTCGCAACCAGTCCGAACCGGTCGGCGTCCTGCGCAGAAACTCGCTCGCCGAGGAGTGCCATCTCTGCCGCGCGCGCACGGCCGATGGCAGCGGGAACGAGAAGGCTCGCACCGCCGTCCGGCATCAGCCCGATGTTCACGAAGGCAAGCAGGAAGTAGGCACTCTCCGCCGCGTAGGTCAGATCGGAGGCAAGGGCGATCGAGACGCCGACTCCCGCTGCGGGGCCGTTCACGGCCGCGATGACGGGCACGGGAACCGACGCGATCGTGCGGATCAGTTCGTTGGCGGTGTCCATGACGACGCCGGGATCCTGAGGATCCTTCGCCCCCGCAACGAGATCCGCTCCCGTACAGAATGCAGACCCTTCGCCGGTGAGAACGATCGTGCGGACACGCTCGTCGGCACCGCCCGCCTTCACTGCCTCGCTCAGCGTCTTCATCGTCGGCAGATCGATCGCGTTCATCCGGCGCGGACGCGTGATGGTCAGTCGCAGGATGCCGTCGGCGAGTTCGGACCGCAGGCTCTCCGTGGTGGTGGCGGTCATGCCCGCACCGCCCGGTCTGCGCCGACGATGTCGTTCAGACGGCCGGTGATGACGGCTTCGGCCTCGGTGACCATGCGCTCGACGAGTTCGGCGACGGTCGGGATGTCGTGAATGAGTCCCTGACTCTGGCCGGCCGTCCAGATGCCGGCGTCGATGTCGCCCTCCTCGAACACCTTCCGCCCCCGAGCACCGGCGACGAGATGAGCGATGTCCTCGAATCGAGCTCCGCGCGATTCGATCTCGACCACTTCTTCACTGACCACGTTGGTAGCGACGCGAGCGGTGTTGCGCAGCGTGCGGAAGATGAGCTTGGTGTCGCGTTCGGTGTGGCGGACGATCTGCTCCTTGACCTCCTGGGCGACGGGCGATTCGACGGTGCACATGAATCGGGTGCCCATGTTGACCCCGTCCGCTCCGAGCGCGAGTGCCGCGACGAGCCCACGGGAATCTGCAATACCACCCGAGGCGATGACGGGGATGGTGAGCTTGCTCGTCGCGGCGGGGATGAGGATCAGGCCGGGAACGTCGTCCTCCCCCGGATGACCGGCGCACTCGAAGCCGTCGATGCTCACCGCGTCGACACCGATACGCTCGGCTTTGACCGCATGCCGCACGCTCGTGCACTTGTGGATCACCTTGATGCCTGCATCCTTGAAATGCGGCAGGTGATCGGCGGGATTGAAGCCGGCGGTCTCGACGATCTTCACACCCGAATCGATGATCGCCTGGCGGTACTCGGCGTACGGCGGCGGGTTGATCGAGGGCAGGATCGTGAGGTTGACGCCGAACGGCTTGTCGGTGAGCTCGCGGGTCCGTTGGATCTCGCGTACGAGATCCTCGGGTGTGGGCTGAGTCAGCGCGGTGATGAAGCCGAGCGCCCCGGCCTCCGCCACGGCGGCCACGAGTTCGGCTCGGCCGACCCACATCATGCCGCCCTGCACGATGGGATGCTCGACCCCGAAAATCTCGGTGAATCGGGTTCTCACGAGTCCTCCTCGGTCCTTCGAAAAGTGCCGCTGTTGCGACGGTTCCGCATGCGGACGATGGTGACGAAACTGAAGAATTGGGGTTAACTTTGCGGGCTGAGACCCGGTTTGTCAATACACTCTGTCCTGCAGTTTTGCTCTTTCTTACTCAAAAGTAGTGTTTCTTCGAAAGGGGTTCGACTGTTACCTTTGACGCCGATGAACATTCGCCGCGTCATCGCGACCGGAACAGAACGCACGACGAGGAGGCAGGGTGCCCGAACAAGCGCAGGTCGGGGCTCGAACCGTCGCGAAAGTCGACTCCCCGGCCCCCGCCGTGCGGCGCCGGCCGAAGAATCGCAAGGCGCAGATCGCGGCAGTCGCGGCCGAAGCCTTCAGTGAACGCGGTTATCACGGTGTGAGCATCGACGAGATCGCAACAGCTGTGGGCATCTCCGGTCCGGCGCTGTACCGACACTTCCCGAACAAGTACGCGCTGTTCCACCACGCCGTGGTCACCTTGGCCGACGCGCTCGGAAGCGCTCTCGCCGAGTTCGACGAACACGGCCGGCAGAGCGACGTCACGCACGGTACCGATCTCGACCCCGCGGATGAACTCGAGCGCAAACTGCTCGCGCTCATCCGCACCACCATCGACAACCGGCGGACAGGCGGGCTGTACCGCTGGGAGCGCCGATATCTCACCGGCGAGGACCGCAGCGAGATCCGGACGAAGATGAGAGCGCTCAACCGCCATCTCGCCCGGACGCTCTCGCGGTTGCGTCCCGATCTCACCGACGACGACTGCATTCTTCTCAGCAGCGCGATGCTCAGCGTCATCGGTTCGATCACGACCCACCGCGCTCCACTGTCCAACCGGCGTCTGCAGCAACTGCTCCTCGAGGCATGCAGGGCGGTTGCAGCTACCGAACTGGTACCCGACGTCGGCGAGCCTGCACCGACCCCCGAACGGCGTGGGCTGTCCGTCGCGAACAAGCGCGAGGTCCTCCTCCACGAAGCCGTGCTGATGTTCGATGCTCGCGGTTACCACGAGGTGAGCATCGAAGAGATCGGTGCGGCAGCGGGTATCAATGCGTCCGGCGTCTACCGGCACTTCGCGAGCAAGGCCGATCTGCTCGCGGCCGCCTTCCACCGGGCGGGCGACCGCGTAGCGATGGCGATCGCAGCCGCACTGTCCGAGTCCACCACTCCCGCGCAGGCTCTCGAAGTCCTCACCGACGTCTACGTCCGGCTGTCGTTCGAACACAGCGAACTCATGTCCGTGTACTTTGCGGAGGTCGGCAATCTTCCCGCGCACCACCGCAGCGACCTCCGGAACATCCAGCGGCTCAACATCGAGGAGTGGGCCCGGCTGGTCGGCGAGCTCCGCCCCGAACTGTCCGCCGTCGAATGCCGATTCCTCGTCCACGGGGCACTCAATCTGGTCCTAGACACGGGAAGTCTGATGCACTTCCACCCCACCGAGTCCCGGCAGCGCCGGATGCAGCAGTTGATGCTCTCGGTCCTGCGCGGAGAGACGGGCGTCCCCGAGGAGGCACGATGACCCGCACTGCGACCGCGGCGGTGCTCCGCGAGTACGGCTCGCCGCTACGGCTCGAAACGGTCACCGTGCCCGAACTTCGCGACGACGAGGTGCTCGTACGGATCCACGGAGTGGGCATCTGTCACACCGACCTCACCGCGGCAGCGGGAGGCGTCCCCCTTCCGACGCCCGCCGTGCTGGGACACGAAGGTGCCGGGGTCGTCGCCGAAGTGGGTTCCGCAGTGACCGGCCTCAGAGTCGGCGACCCGGTCGTCCTCGGCTTCGACTCGTGCCGCAGGTGCCGTAACTGTGTACGAGGCCGGCACGCCTACTGCACGCATTTCGCCCGGCTCAACTACGGCGGAGTGCGGGGTGACGGCACGACCGTGCTTCGCGATGCCCACGGCGCCCCGGTGCACGGCAACTGGTTCGGACAGTCGTCGTTCTCGTCGCTCGTCGTGGCCACCGAACGCAACGCCGTGCGGCTTCCGGCCGACGTTCCGGTGGCGATCGCCGGCCCGCTGGGATGCGGCTTCGCAACGGGCGCCGGCACGGTACTCCACGTGTTGCGCCCCGAATCCGGCTCGTCGGTCGTCGTCTTCGGACTCGGCGCGGTGGGAATGGCCGCGGTAACGGCTGCGCACATCGCCGAGTGCGCGGACATCATCGGGGTCGATCCCAACCCACGTCGACACGGTCCGGCGCGCAGACTCGGTGCCACCGAGGTGATCTCTCCCCAGGACGAGGAGAATCTCGGGCGACGGCTTCGGGAGATCACGGGCGGCGGTGCCGACTACGTGATCGAATCCGTGGGCACCGAGGCCGTGATCCGCCAGGCCCTGTCGTCCCTCACCAGTCCCGGCGTCTGCGCGACGCTCGGGTTGCGTCCCGGGCGCAATCCCGTCTCGATCGACCAGACACACCTGTTGTCCGGGCGAACGCTGACCGGAGTCATCGAGGGCGGCATCGATCCCCATCGATTCCTTCCCGAGCTGGCTGCCCTGTGGCGCGACGGACGTTTTCCCGTCGACGAGCTCGTGCAGACCTTCGACTTCACGAAGTTCGACGATGCCCTCGCGGCCGTCACGTCCGGCGAGGTCGTCAAGGCAGTACTCACCTTCGACATCTAGGGGGATACATGGACGTCGTCCAGCGACTTGCAGATCTGCGTGCTCGAACCGAACGGATCGATCCTCGCGAACTGGATTCCCTGTGGGAACATCTCACGCCCGCAGGAATCGGCGATCTCGTCGGATATCGGTGGAAGGGATTCAGTTTCGACACCGGGCACCGCACCCACACGCTGCTCGGCAAATCCCGTTGGTACGGAAAGACCTTCGTCTCCGCCTCGGAGGTACAGCCGTTGGTGTGCTACGACGAGGACGGCCGGCTGTTCTCCGATACGAAGACCGGACGGGGAGAAGCAAGCCTGTGGGAGATCGTCTTCCGCGGTGAGGTGACGGCGACGATGGTCTACGACGGAATGCCGGTCTTCGACCACTTCAAGAAGGTCGACGCCAACACGGTCGTCGGAGTGATGAACGGCAAGGGCTCACTGGTGTTCGACAACGATGAGCACTACTGGTTCGGCCTCGAGCGCGACACCGCCGTGTGACCCGGACCTGCGGCGGACAACGCGGAAGTGGCCGGACGCATGGTCCGGCCACTTCGGTCCTTGCGCAGCGTCAGATGAGATGCCTCTGGGCCTTCATCCGGCGACGCATGTCGCGCAGGTAGTACGTGGCCGACAGTTGACGGATCGGCTTGGGCACCGCGCGGTAGATCGGCGGCACCACCTTCCAGAACAGGTCGAACCGGCGCTGGTCGCGCGGAGTCCAAGGCAGCGCGAACTCGTCGCGCATGCGCTGCGGAAGCAGACCGATGGTCATGAACCGCTGCAGGGGCATGAGTGCCCGGACCGGAAGCGGAGCATCACCGCCGGTGAGCAGGTTCCGAGTGAAGGAACGCACCTTCGCGTCGACCTCGAAGGTCGCGATCATCTCGTCCCAGTACTTGTCGAAGTCCTCCCGCGTGGCGGGCCACATGTCTTCCTTGACCTGCAGCGCGGTGCCGTATATCGCGGACTGGCGGTAGATCCGTTCGATCTCGGCATCGGTGAGCGGGCCGAACATCCGCTGGTACATCTCGATACCGTTGCGGTACAGCGTGGCGGCGACCCACAGTTGGAGTTCGGGGTCGAAGGCGTTGTAGCTCTCCGAGCGCACCGGAACATGCGCCTTGTTCACCATGCGGACGATCTGTTTCTTTTCCTCGGGGGTACCGAGGGTGACCGCGTAGACGTAGGTCATCGTGGTGCGCAACCGGTCGAGCGGCCGCTGGAGGGTGGTGCTGTGATCGGCGACGCCGTATCCCACTCCGCGTGATGCGAGCTGCAGGAGCACCGTAGCGCCTGCGCCGAGCAGGAGCATCGATTCCCCGACGAAAGCGGCCAGGTCGACCGACCCCGCCTGAGCAGGCACAGCAATGCGCGAGGGACGCTCGTCGGCATCGACATCCGGGGCGTGTCCGGCGACGCTCGGCGCGAAGTCTTCGGCGTGGGTCGTCATGTGGAAGTCTCCTGAGAGCGAAAGTACGGGTGCGACACTGCACTTCAAATTGTGCACACCCGTACTCAGATAGGCAAGTCCCAAGTTGGTCCGATCATGCCGCGGACCGTCACCGCTCTCGCAGCCGTACCGAACCGGACCCACCCGGACCTCCGGGGGACAGCCGCTAGCCGGAGGCGACCCCCGCTCGCTGACGGTGAGCGACCAGCCGTGCGGCCGCGTCCTCGAACTGCACGAGCGTTTGCGTGATCACCTCGCCGTGATCCTGCGCAGCGATCGCCTCGATCAGTTTGATGTGCGACTCGACGGCCAATGTGCCCCACTCGGTGTCGCGCGCGTAGAGGCGGTACGGGATCGTGCGCGAGGCGGTGTTGAGGAACCACGCCAGCTTCGGGCTGTCCGCGATGCGATTGAGTTCTCTGTGGAAGTCGAACTCGGCGTCCGCGATTCGTTCGATGTCGGGCCTGACTCCCTCCGGAAGTACCACGAGCATGCGCAACCGCTCGTTGAGTTCCGCCAGACGCTCCAGATCGGCCGGCGTAGCACGATCCACCGCCCGGAGGGCGAGTTCGACGGCGATCTGCCCCTGCAACCAGAAGATGTCGTCGATATCGCCGCGCGTGAGTGGTGCGACGCGATAGCCGCGGTTCGGGGCGGACTCGACCATCCCCTCGCCGCGCAGCGTCAGCAGGGCCTCCCGCACCGGGGTGACGCTGACACCGAGTTCGACAGCAGTCTCGTCGAGCCGGATGAAATCCCCCGGGCGCAGCGCACCGGACATGATCGAACCGCGAAGGTGCACCGCCACCTCGTCGGAAAGCTGCGGACGGCGCCGCATGGGCACCTCCGAACGTCGGGATGCCGCAGCGGGATCGGTTGTGATCCCGGGACCGGGTGTAGGTGCCGCCATCATGTCTCCTGTAGGAATCCGGACAACTGCGCACGGGGGTTGTCCAATTGGCCCGCGAACGCCTAGTGTGATGTCCACTACAGTTATCACATCAAATATATGTGATGTGGTCCACAGGAAGTGTCGAACATGACCCAGAACCTCACCAGCCCGAAGTCGAAGACCACCTCGGGCAAGGCCTCCGCGACGACCGACGACACGTTCGCCAGCCTCGATCCACGGAACGGCGAGGTGATCGCCGAATACCCGATCGCCGACGAAGCCGCTGTGGGTGCTGCCGTCGAGCGCGCCCGCGTCGCTGCCCGCTGGTGGGAAGCACAGGGCTTCCGTGGCCGCCGGGAATGGCTGCTCGAGTTCAAGAAGGCGATCGCATCCGACGCGACCTCACTCGCGTCGGTGGTGTCGAAGGAAACCGGAAAACCGTTCGGCGACGCCTTTCTCGAAGTCATGCTCGCCGTCGAGCACCTCGACTGGGCTGCCAAGAATGCGAAGAAGGTCCTCAAGCCCCGCAAAGTGCCCTCGGGTGTCGCCAGCTTCAACCAGGCCGCGACTCTCGAGTACAAGCCGCTCGGTGTCATCGGCGTCATCGGCCCGTGGAACTACCCGGTGTACACGCCCATGGGCTCGATCGCCTACTCCCTCGCCGCCGGAAACGCCGTCGTGTTCAAGCCGAGTGAGCTCACTCCCGGAGTCGCCGTGTGGCTCGAGGACAAGTGGAACTCGATCGCTCCCACCCAGCCCGTCTTCCAGGTGATCACCGGACTCGGTGAAACGGGTGCGGCCCTCGTCCGCTCGGGCGTCGACAAGATCGCGTTCACCGGCTCCGGGCCGACCGCACGCAAGGTCATGGCCGTGTGCGCCGAGTCCCTCACCCCGCTCGTCGCCGAGTGCGGTGGCAAGGACGCGATGATCGTCGCAGCCGACGCCAACATCGATGAGGCCGTCGAGTTCGCAGCCTTCGGCGCCTTCGGCAATGCCGGCCAGACATGCGCGGGCGTGGAGCGCATCTACGTCGAAGAACCTGTCTACCGCGAGTTCCTCGACAAGCTCACCGCCACCGTCCGGCGTGCGAAGCCGGGCGGCGGCGAGGATTCCACCTACGGCCCCATGACTCTTCCGCGTCAGGTCGACGTCGTGCGCAGCCACATCGAGGACGCCCTGTCGTCCGGCGGTACGGCCGTGCTCGGCGGGCTCGAATCGGTGCAGGAACGCATCGTCGAGCCGGTCATCCTCACCGATGTGCCCGAGACGTCGAGCGCGGTGTGCGAAGAGACCTTCGGTCCCACCGTCGTGGTCAACAAGGTTCGCGATCTCGACGAGGCGGTCGAACGTGCCAACGGTACGAACTACGGCCTCGGCGCATCCGTCTTCACGCGCGACAAGAAGAAGGGCCGCCGTCTCGCGGAGCGCCTGCGCAACGGCATGGTGTCGGTCAACTCCGTGCTCGGTTTCGCTGCCATCGCATCACTGCCCTTCGGCGGCATCGGTGAATCGGGCTTCGGCCGGATCCACGGCGCCGACGGTCTGCGCGAATTCAGCCGGCCCAAGTCCGTCACGGTGGCAAAGTTCAGCTCGCCGCTCAAGCTCATGAGCCTCGAACGTCCGGAACGCGACCTGAAGATCTCGCAGGCCATGTTGAAGTTCATGCACGGAAGGTGAGCCGATGACGACAACTCCCCCGCGGGCCCGCACTCGTAAACCGGCTGTCGTCGCGGCGCCCGAAGCGCGCATCGAGAAGGCCGGATCGTTCCCACCACCGAATCGGGATCCGCACCCCAAGCGGGGACGGATGGGCTGGGTCGAGGTCATCGAAGGACTCGACCCGGTCACTCGGCACCAGGACATCGTGCGGATCACTGCCGGCTACGAATTTCCTTGGGACTACCAGCGATCGCTCGAGTTCGCACTCTTCCGGACGTATTGCGTGCCGACCGTCTCGGCATTGCTCGCCCGTACCGGCGAGTTCGAGAAGCGTCCGCAGAAGCGGTACGACGACACCGCTCTGCTCATGGCCGAGCTGGTGGAGCACGGATACGACTCCGAGCGGGGCCGGGAGTCGCTGCGCAATATCAACCGGATGCACGGCAAGTACTCGATCGACAACGACGACATGCTGTACGTGCTGTCGACCTTCGTGTACGACCCACTCGACTGGATCGACCGCTACGGCTGGCGCCGCCTGCACCCGAACGAGCGACTGGCGTCCTTCCATTTCTACCGCCAGGTCGGCATCCGAATGGGTATCAAGGACATTCCGGAGTCGTTCCAGGAGTTCCATCGCTTCAAGCTCGAATACGAGCGCGAGAAGTTCACCTACACCGACGACAATCACGCGATCGGCACCTACACGCTGCGTCTGTTCCAGTCGTGGTATCCGAAGGCGCTGAACAAGGGCATCGAGAAGGTCGTCTTCGCCCTGATCGACGACCGTATGGCCTCGGCGTTCGGTTTCCCCAAGAGCTCACCGCAGTTGACGGCGGTGGTCGAGGGAGCGTTGCGGGCACGGTCGGCGTTCGTCCGGCGGCTGCCGAAGCGACGTGTGTCGCTCTCGGCCGGTAATTCGACGAACAGGACGTATCCGGGTTACCCCCTCGGCTACCGTCCGAGCGATCTCGGCGTGGAGCACTGACCACGACAGATACCTGGGGGGCAGGAGGGACGGCCCCGCATTTCCGGTTCATCGCCGGAGATGCGGGGCCGTGACTGTCGTGCGAGTAGCCGTCGGAGAATCAGTCCGCGACCGGTCGCGGGGACTGCCGAGAAGGAAGCGCGAATGCCGACACGAAGACCACCACGGCGCAACCGGCGCACACCAGGTAGGCGACGACAAAGCCTGCGGTGTCGATGCCCGATCCTCCTCCGAGTGCGTAGGCCGCGAGTACCGAAGCAACCACTGCGCTGCACACCGTGCTGCCCACGGTGCGGAGCAGGACGTTGACGCCGTTCGCCGCGGCGTTCTGAGACAGCGGCACCGCGCCGAGCAGAAGTACCGGAAGGGTGCAGTACACCAGCGAAGTGCCGATTGCCGCGACGAAGATGGCGACCACCACGGCCCACAACGGTTTACCGGGCACTGCGTGAACGGCGTAACCGGCGAGCAGGAAGAGCGCTCCGGCCATGATCGTGATCTTCGGACCGGATCGTTCGGTGATCCGGGAGGCCACGATCGCGAAGATCATCATTGCGAAGCTCGCTGCGAGCTGGCACGCGGCGGCCTCGAGGATGGTCAGGTCGTATCCGGCCCCGTGCGCCGACGATGCCTGCAGCAACTGGGTGGTGATGAGGGTGTTGCCGTAGAAGGCGAAACCGACGAGGAGCGCCGACAGATGCGGCGCCAGGACCGACCGACGGGCCGAGATGCGAAGGTCGACGAGCGGGTTGCGATTGCGCAGCTGCTGGAAGCCCCAGAGCGCGAACAACACTACGGATGCACCGAACGTCAGGAGCACGGCGGGACTCGTCCAGCCCCACATGCTGCCCTGGGTTATGGGCACGAGCAGGCACACCAGCGCAGCCGACAACCCGGCTGCTCCCACGGTGTCGAAACGTCCACCGGTGCGAGTCTTCGACTCCGGGACGACGAGCCATGCCCCGAAGGCCACACCGGCCCCGATGGCAGCGGTCGCCCAGAACAGCAGGTGCCAGTCGGCGAACTGGACGATGGCCGCCGCGAACGGTATTCCGACCGCGGTACCGATGCCGAGGGTGGAGCTGAGTATCGCGATCGAGCGGTCCACGCTCTCGCGCGGCAGGACCTCGCGGAGGATTGCCATGCCGATCGGCAGTACCGCAGCACCGGCGCCCTGCAGTCCGCGGGCGAGGATGAGCAGGCCGATCTCGGAGGTCAGCGCGCAGATGAGCGAACCGAGAGTCATGAGCCCGAACGCGACGAGCAGCATGCGCTTCTTGCCGATCATGTCGGCGAGACGGCCGAAGATGGGCGTCATCACCGCACCGACGAGGAGGGTGCTCGTCACCAGCCACGAGACCGCGGTGGGGCCGGCCCCCGTGAAGCCCGGCATGCTCGGCAGGAGCGGCACCATGACCGTCTGCATGATGGCCTGGAAGACGGCACCGACGGCGAGAACAGGGAAGACGAAGCGCCGTAGATCGCGCGGTGTCTTCCTCGCCGTCTCGGGGGCGTGGTGTACCGGAGCGGAGACGGACCTGCCCGGTACGTACAAGCGCAGAGGGAGCGAAATCGACACCGACACCCTCCTCCGATAGGTAAATAGCCGTTCACCACATTAGGTGAACGGCTATTTACCCTCAAGGCAAGTGACGAACCTCATTGGCTCTGCGGAGGGACGTCTCCGTCGAGCAGAGCCTGCACCAGAGGTGCGTAGAGCGCCACCACTTCTTCGATCGTGCCGGTCGCGCGCTCCTGCATCATGCGCCGTCGCATGATCGCCAGACCCATCACCGCCGACATGGCCAGTTCCGCCCGCAGACGGGCATCCGTTCCGGACAGGCGGGCGGCGAGAGCGTCGATCATCTGCGTGGAGTAGTTGTCGCGGAGCATGCGGTTGCTCTCCTCGCTGCCGCCACTCATGAACAGGATGTTCATCGACAACGGCTTGTAGGGCTCCAGCGGGCGGGCGAGCATCGCCACCATGCGCTCCCCCAGACTTTCGAGGGGCCCTTCGAACAACACTTGCGCGCCGTACTGGAAGTCGACGAGCTCCTCGTACAACTGCTCCTTCGAGCCGAAATACTTGATGATCAGCGGTGCACTGACCCCTGCTTCCTCTGCGATGTCCTTGAGGGTGATGTCGCGGTAGGGACGTGTCGCGAACGCCTTTCCGGCCGCATCGATGATCAGTTTCCTGGTTTCATCCGCGGTCCGGCGACGCTTCTCGGGCTCACCCCCGTCGGTCGAGTCCGCGCCGCGCACCGTCACATTGCCCGCCTCCCCGACAGCGCGCGCCCGAGGGTCAGCTCGTCCGCGAACTCGAGGTCGCCGCCCATAGGCAGACCCGACGCGAGGCGCGTGACGCTCAGGCCCGGGAAGTCCCTGAGCATCCGCACGAGATAGGTGGCCGTCGCTTCCCCCTCCGTGTTGGGATCGGTCGCGATGATCACCTCGGAGACGTCGACACCGTCCTCCTGATTGCCGATCCGGGTGAGCAGTTCCCGGATGTGCAACTGGTCCGGTCCGACCCCGTTGAGCGGATCGAGCGCACCACCGAGAACGTGATAGCGCCCCCGGAACTCACGGGTGCGCTCGATCGCCTGCACGTCCTTGGGTTCCTCGACCACACAGATCACCGTGCGGTCGCGGCGCGGGTCGGAGCAGATACGGCATCGCTGTTGATCGGAGACCGTTCCGCAGACCTCGCAGAACTGCACACCGTCGCGGATCCTCTGCAGCGCCGCCTGCAGGCGATCGATCTCGGGCGGCTCCACCGAGAGCAGGTGGAATGCGATGCGCTGAGCACTCTTCGGGCCGACGCCCGGAAGCTTGCCCAGCTCGTCGATGAGGTCCTGTACCGGTCCTTCGTACAACGCCGACCTCTAGAAACCTGGCAGCCCGGGAATTCCGCCGCCAAGTCCGCCCGCAAGCGGGCCGAGCTTCTCGGCGGCGATCTCCTGTGCCTTCGCCGAAGCGTCGGCGATCGCACCGACCACGAGATCCTGGAGAGTCTCGACATCGTCCGGGTCGACGACCTTCGGATCGATGTTCACGGATACGACCTCGCCAGTGCCCTTCACCGTCGCCGTGACGAGACCGCCGCCGGCCTGACCTGTGACCTCCGCCTGCGCCATCTCGTTCTGCGCGGCGACGAGTTGCTGCTGCATCTGCTGGGCCTGGGCGAGGAGTTGCTGCATGTCGGGCATTCCACCGGGTTGCACGGCACATCCTTTCTGCAAGTGTTTACGCCAGCCTAGTCGCCACGCATCGTGGCCGGTGCCGACGCAGAAATCGGACGACGTCGAGGTCAGTCGACTTCCTTCTTCAGGTTTTCGAGCATCTGCTTCTGGATCTTCCGCAGTCCGAGGGGGGCGAACGTCTTCTCGAAGAAGCCCTTGACACCCCCGGCGCCCGTCCACTGCGTGAGGACGACGACCGTCGAACCCGTTCCGTTCGGCACCACGCTGTAGGTGGTCACGAGCGAGGAATTCGCATCGGTCTCCGTGACGGTACTGCCCTTCACCGACACCGTGGCCTGTACGTCCCGCTGACGCTTCTCCGTCGCCTGGAGGATCCAGTGCACCACCGTGCCGTCACCGCGACCACCGGAGATCACACGGTAGTCGCGGTAGTGCTCGGTGAGGATGCGCGGCCGCACGGTCTCGTAGTCGGCCAGTGCGGTGAGCACCGTCTCGGGAGGGGCCCCCAACTGGAGCGAACTACTTGCGCTGACCTGTGCCATGAACGACTCCTTCTGCATCTTCGGAACTCGAATGTGCCGGTTACGGCTGGGTCCCATCCTGCCCTTCCTGTACCGGGACGGATGCGACCACCGGGTCTATTGTGGACGTGCCACCGATGCGCACGCTCCGAGGAGTCGAATGCAGATGCCGAGATCGTCAGGTGTGAAGAACTCGTCCGGGGAGGCCGTGCACCGGGAAGGTGTCGAGCGTCTGCTGCGTTCGTACCGCGCGATTCCGGCCGACGCGCCTGTGCGGCTCGCAAAGAAGACGTCCAATCTGTTCCGGGCCCGTGCCCGGGTCGACGCACCCGGCCTGGACGTCTCCGGCCTCGGCGGGGTCATCTCCGTCGACCCCGAGGCCCGCACCGCAGATGTCGCCGGTATGTGCACCTACGAGGATCTCGTCGACGCCACCCTGCCGTACGGCCTCGCTCCGCTGGTCGTTCCGCAACTGAAGACGATCACCCTCGGCGGTGCCGTCACCGGACTCGGCATCGAATCGACGTCCTTCCGGAACGGGCTCCCCCACGAGTCGGTACTCGAGATGGACATCCTCACAGGTGCCGGCGAGATCGTCACGGCACGCCCCGAAGGGGAACATGCCGACCTGTTCCACGGCTTCCCCAATTCCTACGGTTCGCTCGGGTACGCGACGCGCCTGCGTATCGAACTCGAACCGGTGAAGCCGTACGTCGCCCTACGCCACCTGCGATTCGACACGATCTCCGACCTCCAATCCGCTCTCACGCAGATCGTCGACGAACGTGTATGGGGCGGAGTGCCGGTCGACTATCTCGACGGGGTCGTCTTCTCTGCGACCGAGAGCTACCTGACCCTCGGCACGCAGACCGACGAGTCGGGTCCCGTCAGCGACTACACCGGGCAGAACGTCTACTATCGGTCGATCCAGCATGTCTCGGTCAACCATCCCAAGCATGATCGGCTCACGATCCGCGACTATCTGTGGCGCTGGGACACCGACTGGTTCTGGTGCTCGAGAGCTTTCGGCGCCCAGGATCCGAGAATTCGCCGACTCTGGCCGAAGCGTCTGCTGCGCAGCAGTTTCTACTGGAAACTCATCGCCATCGACCACAAGTATTCGGTGGCCGACCGGCTCGAGGCACGCAAGGGCAATCCACCCCGCGAGCGGGTCGTGCAGGATATCGAGGTTCCGCTCGAACGGACCCGCAAATTCGTCGAGTGGTTCCTCGAGGAGATCCCGATCGAGCCCATCTGGTTGTGCCCCTTGAAATTGCGCGACGGCGAATCCTCCTCGGACACACAGCGGCCGAATACGTGGGACGCCCAGCGTCCGTGGCCGCTGTATCCGCTGGAACCCAAACGTGCCTACGTCAACGTCGGTTTCTGGTCGTCCGTTCCCATCGTTCCAGGCGCCACCGAGGGTGCCGCCAACCGGTTGATCGAGAACAAGGTCGCCGAACTCGACGGGCACAAATCGCTCTACTCGGATTCCTATTATTCGAAGGACGAGTTCGAGAAGCTGTATTACGGAGGCGGCGAATACCCCTCGCTCAAACAAAAATACGATCCTCGATCCCGTCTACTGGACCTCTTCGCGAAGGCGGTGCAACGAAAGTGACTACATTCAAAGCCGAGAACACGCGGTCCAGCGAGGACAAACTCGCGCTCGCCGAGATCGTCGAAATCGTGACCGGTGGCGACATGCCGATGCGCTTCACCGCGTACGACGGTTCGGCGGCGGGTCCGGAGGATGCCCCCTACGGCCTGCACCTCGCAACTCCCAAGGGCGCTACGTATATCGCCACGGCACCCGGCGATCTGGGGATGGCGCGCGCCTATATTTCTGGTGATCTCGAAGTGAAAGGGGTGCATCCCGGCAACCCCTATCGGTTGCTCGAGTCGCTCGGCGACCTGCACTTCGAGCGTCCCCCGGCACGTGTCCTCGCGCAGATCGCCAAGTCGCTGGGCACGGAATTGCTCAAGCCGATCGCACCGCCGCCGCAGGAACACCTGCCGCGCTGGCGGCGCATCGCCGAAGGCCTGCGGCACTCGAAAGCACGCGATGCCGAGGTCATCCATCATCACTACGATGTGTCCAACGAGTTCTACGAGTACGTCCTCGGCCCTTCGATGACGTACACCTGCGCGGTCTTCGAATCCGAGAACCACAGCCTCGAGGACGCCCAGGAGAACAAGTACCGTCTGATCTTCGAGAAGCTGCGGTTGAAGCCGGGTGATCGCCTGCTCGACATCGGTTGCGGCTGGGGCGGAATGGTGCGCTACGCCGCACGGCGGGGCGTGAAGTCGCTCGGTGTGACACTCTCGCGTGAGCAGGCCGAGTGGGCGCAGAAGGCGATCCTCGACGAGGGCCTCGGCGACCTGGCGGAGGTTCGGCACTCCGACTACCGCGACGTCTCCGAGGGCGGGTTCGACGCGATCTCGTCGATCGGCCTGACCGAGCACATAGGCGTCGCGAACTACCCGGCCTATTTCGGTTTCCTGCACGAGAAGCTGCGTGCGGGCGGCATGTTGCTCAACCACTGCATCACACGGCCGACCAACCGCGGCCGGGTCAAGGCGGGCGGTTTCATCGACCGGTACATCTTCCCCGACGGGGAACTCACCGGCTCGGGACGCATCATCACCGAGGCCCAGAACATCGGCTTCGAGGTGGTGCACGAGGAGAACCTGCGCGAGCACTACGCCCTGACGCTGAAGGGTTGGTGCGAGTACCTCGAGACGAACTGGGAGTCCTGCGTCGCCGAGGTCGGTGAGGCCACGGCACGTCTGTGGGGCCTGTACATGGCCGGCTCCCGTCTCGGCTTCGAACGCAACATCGTGCAATTGCACCAGGTACTCGCGGTCAAGCTGGGAGACGACAAGAAGCCACAGGTTCCTCTGCGGCCCTGGTGGGTGGCGTAGGCGGCTTCGCCATCCGGCGCACAAGCGTCGCACCGGAGGCACGACCGCCGAGGAGGTCTCGCACCCCTACGGGAAAGGCCCCCGGACCAGGGCGGGTTCACATGATCGTCGCAACACTCTCAACGAGAGGTTGCGACGATCATGTCGTTTGCGGAGGACTGCGACCGGTTCGGTAACCATCTG
>NZ_JBEYUH010000017.1:0-98319 GCF_040643435.1 Rhodococcus sp. NPDC047139 | reverse complement strand
AGAATCAACGCCGCCGGGTACGGTGGGCCTGCACTCGACGGTCACGTCGGGTCGCATCCAGCCGGCGCCAATGCCACTGCTAACTGCGAAGAGCCGGAAAAGGATTGAATTACCGAAATGGACGGATCGCGCATCTCTGAATTGTTCGGTAGTTCTGTGTTCGTGGGGCGGTGTGGTTCCGGACTCGTAATGTGCACACACCCACAGGGATCGGATCATCGTTCAGGGACTGTGCGCGGTTCGATTTCTTCCGGACCACGACGGAGATCGTGGGCCCCACTCGAGCTGTAGGTTCGCTACCCGGTCTCGACCGGTACGACGATCATCTCGACGAGGCCATCGCCCAAGGCCGACAAGGCGCTTCGAACGTTGGTCAGCGACTCTGCGGGTACCAGGATCTCCGCGCGGACGCGTGGGGTGACGTCCATGGTTCGTTTCTGTCCTCGGACCATCTGATCCACCGAGGAGGCCGTGGTGACGAACACTTCGGACAGCATCGCGCGCCGGGCACCCGCGGCGAGCACTTCTCGTTCCACGCCCGCGGCTCCGTCCGAGGTGAGAACCGCGGTGACCATGTACAGCCGGTGTCCGGGCTCCATCGGTGCCGGCGCCGCACCCGTGGTGGACCCGTCGGCTGTGGGGTCCGGGGGAGTAGGGCCCTCGTGATAGGCGCTCATGCCTTGCTGGCTGAGGTCGAGGTGCTCTTCTGCCTCGGCACTGACGCGAAGTCCGATCGTCTTCTCGATCGCGAACGCGATCACCAGCGTGAGCACCAGGGCATAGGCGATCACCGAGGCGAGTGCGACGATCTGATAACCCAGCAGGGTCAGTCCGCCACCGTGGAACAGTCCGTCTCGGCCGATCGAGTTGATGGCCTCTTCGCCGAAGAATCCGACGCACAGGGTGCCGAACACGCCGCCGATGAAGTGGACCGCCAGCACGTCGAGCGCATCATCCACGTGCAGGAGCTTTTTCAGGCCGAGTGCCAGGTAGCACACCACGCCTGCGAGGCCGCCGATGACCACCGCCGCCCAACTGCTGACGTAGCCTGCCGCCGGGGTGATGGTCGCCAATCCGGCGACCGCACCGGTCACGCCTCCCAGCACGGTCGAATGACCCTCCCGGTAGCGCTCGAACACCAGCCAGACGAGCATCGCAGCGGCACCTGCCACCTGGGTGTTGACGAGAGCCTGCGCTGCGACCCCGTTGGCCTGCAGTCCGTCTCCGGCGTTGAAACCGAACCAGCCGAACCACAATATTCCCGCTCCTACGATGACCAGCGGGACCGAGTGTGGCAGTGGCGCGCGGTTGGGGCGGACCTTGCGGCGCCCGAGGACGATCAACAGACCGAGGGCGGCAGCACCCGCCGACGCGTGGACTACCATTCCGCCGGCCCAGTCCTGCGCTCCCATCTTGGTCAACCATCCGGCGGGGGCCCACAACCAGTGCGCGACAGGTGCGTACACGATCACCGACCAGATCGCGATGAACACTGCCCACCCGAAGGCCTTGAGGCGACCCGCCACTGCGCCGGTCGCCAGCGCCGGGGTGATGATCGCAAACATCAACTGATACGCGAAGAAGGCAAGTGTCGGAATCGCAACGGTTTCGGTCACCACGTGGAGGTCCGGCTTGGGAGCGTCGCCGATGTTGGTGAGCGCGGCGAATCCGAGATCCGCGATGATCCCGTTGCCCCGGTCGTGGCCGAACGCCATGCTGTATCCGAAGGTGAACCACGTGAGCGTGATGATGCAGAGTCCGATGAGATTCTGCTGCAACATCACGAGGGTGTTACGCCTGCTCACCATACCGGCGTAGAAGAACGCCAGGCCCGGTGTCATGAACAGCACAAGAGCCGCACACACCAGCACCCACGCGGTATCACCGCTGTTGATCACGTCCAGGGCCAAGGTCGTGGAGATCATCGACGGGGCCTACACTTTCGGGAGAGATGCGATCGTCCCTGAAGGGGGATGCCGAAAAAGGCATTTCAGACTTCTGCCGACTCGGAAGCGGGGTTGCCGGCGCTGCTTCTCCTGAAGACGAGCGATACGCATCCAGCGACCTCCGATCCTCACATCGGCCAGTCACGCTTCTCGACGCGCCGGCGGAAGTAGTGCCGGAAGGACGAGACTATGGTCCGACGTGAGCATACCCATCGCGTCGCGTGACGCGGGCCGATCGCGTCAACTCGGCGCCGGTCGAAGAGATGTTGCGAAGAGACCACTGTTCGTCACGGATGGCGTCGTCTTTTCCGCCGGGTCGAGGTCGAGCACCGGTGACTTCTCCGAAACAACTGCTGTACGGTCGCCTTCTTTCACGCGATCCCTCGTCGTCGCCGCAGGTCGGAGCATCCGTGCTGGTTGCCGAACGCCCTGACGCGCTCGTCTAGACTCGACCGATGTGGCCCAACCGATGATTGCCCCCTCGATCCTGTCCGCGGATTTCGCTCGCCTCGCCGACGAGGCACAGGCCGTCGCCGGTGCCGACTGGCTCCACGTCGACGTCATGGACGCACACTTCGTTCCGAACCTGACGCTCGGTCTCCCCGTCGTCGAGTCGTTACTGAAGGCGACCGACATCCCGCTCGACTGTCACCTGATGATCGAGAACCCCGGTCGCTGGGCGCCGCCTTATGCCGAAGCGGGTGCGCACAACGTCACCTTCCACGCCGAGGCAACCGATGATCCGGTGGCAGTTGCGCGGGACATCCGCGCGGCGGGCGGCAAGGCCGGTCTGTCCGTCAAGCCCGGCACCCCGATCGAGCCCTATCTCGAGATCCTGAAGGAATTCGACACGCTGCTCGTGATGAGCGTCGAGCCCGGCTTCGGTGGCCAGTCGTTCATCCCGGATGTCCTCGACAAGGCCCGCCAGGTCCGTCGCCTCGTCGATTCGGGCGAGCTGCGCCTGCTCGTCGAAATCGACGGCGGCATCAATGCCGACACCATCGAAGCTGCTGCGGAAGCCGGCGTGGACTGCTTCGTCGCCGGGTCCGCCGTCTACGGCGCCGCCGATCCCGGTGAGGCGGTCCGCAAGTTGCGGGCGCAAGCCGGGGCTTCGTCCCTGCACCTGACGCTCACGCCGTGACCGCACCCGAGATCGCCGAAGCTCTCCAGTTCGCGCTCGATGCCTCGGAGGCCGTCCGCGGCACGACCAGCCCGAACCCGCCGGTCGGCGCGGTGATCCTCGATGCGGACGGCAACGTGGCGGGGGTCGGTGCCACCGCCCCGCCGGGTGGCCCGCACGCCGAGATCCGGGCCCTCGAAGCAGCAGGCGAACGTGCCCGCGGCGGGACCGCCGTCGTCACACTCGAGCCGTGCAACCACACCGGACGCACCGGCCCGTGCGCGCAGGCCCTCGTCGACGCAGGCATCGCGACGGTGTACTACTCGGTCGCCGATCCGAATCCCGTCGCCGGCGGGGGCGCAGACACCCTGCGTGCCGCCGGGATCACCGTGCATCCCGGACTCGGTGCCGAAGCCGTCACCCGAGGACCGTTGCGGGCATGGCTGCACCGGCAGCACACCGGCCGCCCGCACGTGACCTGGAAATACGCCGCGTCCATCGACGGTCGCAGCGCGGCCGCCGACGGCACGAGCAAGTGGATCTCCGGACCCGAAGCCCGGGCGCGGGTGCACGACCAGCGCAGCAGGCTCGACGCCATCGTGGTCGGCACCGGTACTGTCCTCGCCGACGACCCGTGGCTGACCGCTCGTCTGCCCGACGGGGAACTCGCACCGCACCAGCCCCTGCGGGTCGTGGTCGGCATGCGTGAGATTCCCACCTCTGCAAAGGTTCTCGACGACGCCGCACCGACGCTGGTGTTGCGGACACACGACCTCGGGGAAGTGCTCGATGCGCTCGGCGACCGTCCGGACGTTCTGCTCGAGGGTGGACCCCGGCTCGCGGGCGCGTTCCTGGCCGCGGGTTGTGTGGACCGCATCCAGGCGTACCTTGCTCCTGTGGTGCTCGGGGCGGGGGAGGCCGCTGTGGAGGACGCGGGGGTGAGCACGATCGCGGAGGCGTTACGGTTCCGCCGGGAACGGGTCGAAACGGTCGGCTCGGACATTCTGTTGACACTCGTCCCGGACCGGGACAAATGAAGCGAACCCGGTCCCGGACCGGGAGCAAGGAGCGGAACATGTTCACCGGCATCGTCGAGGAACTCGGGGAGATCGTGGCGAAGGAGGACCTCGCCGACGCGGCTCGCTTCACGGTGCGAGGGCCGCTGGTCACCTCCGACGCGAAGCACGGCGACTCGATCGCGGTCAACGGTGTGTGCCTGACGGTCGTCGACGTGCTCGACGGCGACTCGTTCACCGCCGATGTGATGCTGGAGACACTCGACCGCTCGTCGCTCGGGCAGCTCACCGTCGGTAGCCCCGTCAACCTCGAACGTGCCGCCGCACTGAACAGCCGGCTCGGCGGGCACCTCGTGCAGGGGCATGTCGACGCCACGGGCGCGGTCGTCTCCCGCACTCCCTCGGAGAACTGGACGGTGGTGCGGATCTCGCTTCCGGCCGAAATCTCCCGCTACGTCGTGGAAAAGGGTTCGATCACCGTCGACGGTGTCTCGCTCACCGTCTCGGGTCTGGGCGGGGACCGGGGCGAGGAGTGGTTCGAGATCTCGCTCATCCCCACCACCCTGTCGCTGACGACCCTCGGCACCGCGGCGCCCGGCACGCTGGTCAACCTCGAGGTCGACGTGATCGCCAAGTACGTGGAGCGACTGCAGAACGCCCGATGAGGCGTCGTAGTGTGGAGCACGAAAGTACCGTGTTTCGACGAGCCGGAGACTCATCGGTACGAGTCGTCCGGATACGAGAGTTGGAGTCCAGGGAAGTGACGAGGTTCGACACCATCGAGCGCGCGGTCGCCGACATCGCCGCCGGTAAGGCGGTCGTCGTGGTCGACGACGAAGACCGTGAAAACGAGGGCGACCTCATCTTCGCCGCAGAGAAGGCCACCCCGGAGCTCGTGGCGTTCATGGTGCGCTACACCTCCGGCTATCTGTGTGTCCCGCTCGACGGGGAGGACTGCGACCGCCTGGGCCTGCCTCCCATGTACAGCGTCAACCAGGACAAGCACGGCACCGCGTACACCGTGACCGTCGACGCGAAGGAAGGTATCGGCACCGGGATCTCGGCGTCCGACCGCGCCGCGACCATGCGGTTGCTCGCCGACCCGAACAGCACCGCGCTGGACTTCACGCGACCGGGGCATGTGGTTCCGCTGCGGGCCAAGGAGGGCGGTGTTCTACGCCGTCCCGGCCACACCGAGGCGGCCGTCGACCTCGCACGCATGGCCGATCTGCGACCGGCCGGCGTCATCTGCGAGATCGTCTCGCAGAAGGACGAGGGACAGATGGCCCGCACCGACGAATTGCGGGTCTTCGCCGACGAACACGAGCTCGCCCTGATCTCGATCGCGGATCTCATCGCCTGGCGTCGTAAGCACGAGAAGCATGTCGTGCGGGTCGCCGAAGCCCGTATCCCTACTCGGCACGGCGATTTCACGGCCGTGGGCTACCAGAGCATCTACGACGAAGTCGAGCATGTCGCTCTTGTCCTCGGTGACATCGCGGGGCCGGACGGCGACGGTTCCGATGTACTCGTCCGCGTCCACTCCGAATGCCTGACCGGAGATGTCTTCGGGTCGCTGCGGTGCGACTGCGGCCCGCAGCTCGACGCCGCGCTCGAGATGGTGGCGCAGGAAGGTCGTGGTGTCGTGCTCTACATGCGGGGCCACGAGGGACGCGGCATCGGCCTGATGCACAAGCTGCAGGCATACCAATTGCAGGACGCCGGATCGGACACGGTCGACGCGAATCTGCAGCTCGGCCTGCCGGCCGACGCCCGCGACTACGGCATAGGCGCACAGATCCTCGTCGATCTCGGGGTTTCGTCGATGCGGTTGCTGACGAACAACCCGGCGAAACGGGTCGGACTCGACGGCTACGGCCTGCAGGTCACCGAGCGCGTGCCGATGCCGTTGCGAGCCAATCGAGAGAACATCTCGTACCTGCGCACCAAACGTGATCGCATGGGTCACGACCTGATCGGCCTCGACGACTTCGACGAGGGAGACGCCTGATGAGCGGAGAGGGCCTACCCGACCTCCAGCTCGCGGATGCCGCGGGGCTGAGCCTCGCCATCGTCGCCGGCCGGTGGCACACCGAGATCTCCGACGCCCTGATCGCCGGCGCGCAGCGTGTCGCCGCCGAGGCGGGTATCACCGACGTCACGCTCGAGCGGGTCGCGGGGGCGATCGAACTTCCCGTGGTCGCGCAGCAACTGGCCCGCACCCACGACGCGGTCGTGGCGCTCGGCGTGGTGATCCGCGGTGGAACGCCGCACTTCGAGTACGTGTGCGACGCCGTGACCTACGGCCTGACCCGGATCGCTCTGGACGAGAGCACCCCGGTGGGCAACGGCGTCCTGACAACCGACACCGAAGAGCAGGCACGTGATCGGGCCGGGCTCCCGGGCTCGGCCGAGGACAAGGGCGGTCAGGCCTGCGCGGCCGCGCTGGACACCGCCGTGACACTGCGGCGACTGCGGGAGCCGGCCCGGTGACCCGCGACGAGACCGGCTGGGATCTCGAAGTTCGCCCGGAGAAGATGCGACGTTGGGTCATCGCCGCGGCAGTCTTCGTCCTCGCCGTGCACGTCTTCGCCGCGCTCGTGCTCCGCGGTGGTGGGGACACCGGGGTGCACCTGCGGGTCGTCGACCAGATCGCGCTGCTCGCGATCGGTGTCGTTCTCGCCGGCGGTGTCCTCTTGTTCACCCGCCCTCGATTGCGGGTCGGTGCGAGCGGGGTATCGGTCCGCAACGTCGTCGCCGAGCGGCGCATCCCGTGGACGGACGTGCGGGGGTTGTTCTTCGACCACGGGGCGCCCTGGGCGCGCCTCGAGTTGCCCTTCGACGAGTACGTGCCTGTCGTCGCCATCCAGGCGCGCGACGGCGATCTCGCCGTGAATGCGCTCGAACGATTCCGCGAACTCGAAGCCCGTTACGTCGGCGGAGCTGTCCGTGACGACAACAACGACGGCCGAGCCGTCAGCGACAACAACGACGGCGAAGCCGTCACCGACAACAACGACGGCCGAGCCGTCAGGGGCGACGACTAGCCTGGAACTGTGCCCGACCCCTCGACATATCGTCCTGCCCCCGGTTCCATTCCCACGGAGCCGGGGGTCTACAAGTTCCGCGACCCGCACGGCCGGGTGATCTATGTCGGTAAGGCGAAGAACCTTCGGTCCCGCCTGAACTCGTACTTCGCGGACATCGCTTCGCTGCACCCGCGCACCCGCCAGATGGTCACCACTGCGGGCAGCGTCGAATGGACGGTGGTTCGCACCGAGGTCGAGGCGCTCCAGCTCGAATACAACTGGATCAAGGAGTTCGACCCGCGCTTCAACGTCCGCTACCGGGACGACAAGACGTATCCGATGCTCGCGGTCACCTTGAACGAGGAGTATCCGAGGCTGTTCGTCTACCGCGGTCCGCGGCGCAAGGGCGTGCGATATTTCGGTCCCTACTCGCATGCCTGGGCGATCCGCGAAACCCTCGACCTGCTGCTGCGGGTGTTTCCCTCCCGCACGTGTTCGGCCGGGGTCTTCAAGCGGCACGCCCAGATCGGGCGCCCGTGTCTGCTCGGCTACATCGACAAGTGCTCCGCGCCCTGCGTCGGGCGTGTCACCGCCGACGAACACCGTCGTATCGTGGAGGATTTCTGCGACTTCCTTTCCGGGCGCACCGACAAACTCGTGCGTGAGGTCGAGAAGCGGATGCACTCCGCTGCGGAGGAACTCGACTTCGAAACGGCCGCTCGTCTGCGCGACGATCTCGGAGCGCTGCGCAAGGCCCTCGAGAAGCAGGCCGTCGTGCTCGGAGACGGCACCGATGCCGATCTCGTCGCCTTCGCGAGCGACGATCTCGAAGTGGCCGTACAGGTCTTCCATGTACGCGGCGGTCGCGTGCGAGGCCAGCGCGGCTGGGTCGTCGAAAAATCCGGTGACGTGCTCGACCGGCCCGACCACCGCGACGCCGCAGCCGTGGAAGCCGTGGAGGGAACGGACGATGCCGAAGAGGTCTCGCTCCTCGTCGAGCAGTTCCTTACACAGTTCTACGGTGAGGAGGCGGCGCTCGGCCTCGCAGATGCGGACGCGAGCAGTGCCGTGCCACGAGAGGTACTCGTCCCCGCTCTGCCGCCGGATCCGGACGAGATGAGCCGCTGGCTCGGTCGGTTGCGAGGCGGTCCCGTGCGTCTGCGCATCCCGCAGCGCGGCGACAAGAAAGCACTGGCCGACACCGTCGCGCGCAATGCCGCCGAAGCCCTCGCCCAGCACAAGTTGCGGCGTGCCGGCGATTTCAACGCACGCTCGGCGGCGTTGCAGGGAATCCAGGACGCTCTCGATCTCGACTCGGCACCACTGCGTATCGAGTGCGTCGACATCAGCCACGTGCAGGGGACCGACGTCGTCGCATCGCTGGTGGTGTTCGAGGACGGGCTGCCACGCAAGTCCGACTACCGGCACTACGCGATCAGACATGCCGCCGGCGACGGCCGCTCCGACGATGTCGCCTCGATCGCGGAAGTGACGCGGCGACGATTCCTGCGGCACAACGGCGAGGCGACACGGCAGACGGACTCCGCCGAGGCGCCCCCGGCCGGTAACGGCGGAGACCTCGCGCCCGAGGCGGCGCTGGACCCGGCGACCGGCCGGCCGCGGCGCTTCGCGTACCCGCCGAACCTGTTCGTCGTCGACGGCGGCGCCCCGCAGGTCGCCGCCGCGGCGGACGTCCTCGACGAACTCGGCATCACCGATGTCGCTGTCGTCGGACTCGCGAAGCGACTCGAGGAGGTCTGGGTACCGGGCGAGGACGATCCGGTGATCCTGCCCCGTACCAGCGAGTCGTTGTTCCTGTTGCAGCGTATCCGCGACGAGGCGCACCGTTTCGCGATCGCCTATCACCGGAGCAAGCGGTCCAAGCGCATGACCGCTTCCGCGCTCGACGGGGTCCGGGGGCTCGGCGCCACCCGCCGCAAGGCACTCGTCACGCATTTCGGGTCGGTCGCGCGACTGCGAGAGGCGAGCGTGGAGGAGATCACCGCCGTGCCCGGAATCGGGCAGGCCACCGCCCGTGCCGTCCTCGCGGCGTTGCGTGACGAGAAGCCGACATCTGCCGAGCCGACACCGACCGAGCCGAGGGAGGCCGAGCCGAGGCAGGAGAGTGCCGACGCGCCCGCCGTCTCGGATGCGGGCGACACGCGGGTAGGTGATGATGGCTCAGTCGGCGTGTCGCGACTACGAGCGGAGTCGGAACAGTGACGGAAGTGGATCACATCCCCGGAGCGACGGATGGCCCGGAGACGGGTGTCGACGGTGAGCGCCGTGCGCGGGCAGAAGTCATCGTCGTCACGGGACTGTCCGGAGCGGGTCTGAGCACTGCCGCGACCGCCCTCGAGGATCTCGGGTGGTACGTGGTGGAGAACCTGCCGCCCCAGTTGGTGTTGTCGATGATCGATCTTGCAGTGCAGGCCGAGCCACCGCTGCAACGGCTGGCGGTCGTGATGGATGTGCGCAGCCGCCTGTTCACCGGCGACCTCGAGCGTGTCGTCACCGACCTGGCGGCGCGCCCGGTCGACACCCGCGTGCTGTTCCTCGAAGCGGCCGATTCGGTACTCGTCCGGCGATTCGAACAGGTGCGTCGGAGCCATCCGCTGCAGTCCGACACGGCCGACCGCACGCTCACCGACGGTATCGCCGTCGAGCGCGCCCAACTGGCTCCCGTCAAGGCCGCCGCGGATCTCGTCATCGACACCTCCGCTCTGTCGGGACCCGACCTGCGCCGCAAGATCGAAGCGGCCTTCGGAGACTCGGCATCCGACACCATTCGGGTGACCGTGGAGTCGTTCGGCTTCAAGTACGGCCTGCCCATGGATTCCGACGTCGTATGCGACGTGCGGTTCCTGCCGAACCCGCACTGGATCGCCGAGCTTCGTCCGCACACCGGGCAGGACGCCGCGGTGCGCGACTATGTACTGTCCCGCGACGGTGCCGAGGACTATCTCGCCACCTATCACCGGCTGCTCGATCTCACGACGGCCGGTTACCGTCGGGAGGGAAAGCGCTACATGACGATCGCAGTGGGCTGTACGGGAGGGAAACACCGGAGCGTGGCGATGGCCGAGGCTCTCGCCGCACGTCTGGAACGAGAGCCGGATCTGACGGTGAACGTGGTGCACCGGGATCTGGGGCGAGAGTGAACGAGCCTGCGACTGCGAACTCCGTCGATGCGACGTCCGCACCCGCGATCACGGCTCTCGGCGGCGGGCACGGCCTGTACGCGACCCTCAGTGCTGCGCGTCGTCTCAGCGACCGGGTCACCGCAGTGGTCACCGTTGCCGACGACGGTGGGTCCTCGGGGCGGCTGCGCGCCGAACTCGGTGTAGTCCCGCCCGGCGACCTGCGCATGGCTCTGGCCGCCCTCGCCGGTAAGGACGACGAGGTCCGTGTGTGGACCGAGACAGTGCAGCACCGCTTCGGAGGGACGGGCGCCCTCGCCGGGCACTCCGTGGGCAATCTGATCCTCGCGGGGCTCGCCGAGGTGGCGGGCGACATCGTGACCGCCCTCGACATGCTCGGCCGGGTGCTCGACGTGCGCGGGCGAGTGCTGCCCATGTCACCGATACCGCTCGATATCGAAGCCGACGTGTCCGGACTCGAATCCGATCCTCGGGTGAGCAGGTGCATCCGCGGGCAGGTCGCGGTAGCGACGACTCCCGGCAAGGTGCGGCGGGTCCGGCTGATCCCTGCCGACCCGCCGGCATGTCCGCCCGCGCTCGATGCGGTCTGCGACGCCGATCTCGTGGTGCTCGGTCCCGGGTCCTGGTTCTCGAGCGTCATCCCGCACGTGCTCGTACCGGACTTGCACGAGGCGCTGGTGCACACGAAGGCGCTGAAGGTCCTCGTGCTCAACCTCGCCGCGGAGCCGGGGGAGACCGCCGGTTTCTCAGCAGAGCGGCACCTGCACGTTCTCGCTCAGCACGCCCCCGATTTCCGGGTCGACCACGTCGTCGTGGATGCTGCCTCGGTACCGGTAGGACGCGAGCGCGAACATCTCAGCCGATCCGCGGCCCGATTCGGCGCGGACGTCTCGTTCGTCGACGTCGCCGAGGCCGGTACGCATCGACACGACCCCGCCAAACTGGCAGGGGCATTGGAAACATGTCTGTCCTCGGGCGGTGGACTGCGCTCTACACGTGGGGACGGGAGGGAGAGCGTCTCGTGGCAATGACAGCGGAGGTCAAGGACGAGCTGAGCAGGTTGCCGGTCACCCGGATCAGCAACCGCAAGGCCGAGGTCTCCGCCCTCCTGCGCTTCGCCGGGGGGTTGCACATCGTTGCCGGACGGGTGGTCGTCGAGGCCGAAGTGGATCTCGGTTCGATCGCCCGCCGTCTCCGCCGCGAGATCTTCGAGCTCTACAGCTATCCCGCCGAGATCCAGGTCCTCGGCGCAGGCGGCCTGCGCAAGAGTTCCCGGTACGTCATCCGGGTCGGCAAGGACGGCGAGGCGCTCGCCCGCCGCACCGGGCTGCTCGACGGCCGGGGACGTCCGGTTCGTGGTCTGCCGGCCCAGGTGGTGGGCGGCAGTGTCTCGGACTCCGCCGCGGCCTGGCGTGGCGCATTCCTGGCCCACGGATCGCTCACCGAACCCGGCCGGTCGTCGGCGCTCGAGGTCAGCTGTCCAGGCCCGGAAGCTGCACTCGCGCTCGTCGGCGCGGCCCGCCGCCTCGGGGTGACCGCCAAGGCGCGAGAGGTGCGCGGCGCCGACCGTGTGGTGATCCGCGACGGTGAGGCCATCGGGGCTCTGCTCACCCAGATGGGTGCCCAGGACACCCGTCTGGTGTGGGAGGAACGCCGCATGCGGCGCGAGGTGCGCGCAACGGCGAACCGCCTCGCCAACTTCGACGACGCCAATCTTCGCCGGTCCGCGCGCGCTGCCGTGGCCGCCGCTGCGCGGGTCGAACGGGCGCTGACGATCCTGGGGGCGGACGTGCCCGATCACCTCGCGGCAGCCGGAGCACTGCGCGTTCAGCACCGGCAGGCGTCACTCGAAGAACTCGGCCAGCTCGCCGATCCGCCGATGACGAAGGACGCCGTGGCGGGCCGGATCCGCCGCCTGTTGTCGATGGCGGATCGCCGTGCGAAGGAACTGGGGATCCCCGACACCGAGTCCGCTGTTACCGCGGAGTTGCTGGACGACGCTTAGAGGGGCAGGCTTGGAAGGGAGTTCGCGCCACGGCAGGGCGGCTCCGGCAGGATGATCACGGCCCATTAGGGTAGGGATCACACCAGCACAATCATCGAAATCTGGGCAAAGGAGCTTCACTGTGACTGTCCGCGTAGGCGTGAACGGATTCGGACGCATCGGACGCAATTTCTTCCGGGCGGTCGAAGCGCAGAAGGCGCTCGGCACCACCGACATCGAAATCGTCGCTGTCAACGATCTCACCGACAACGACACCCTCGCGACGCTCCTGAAGTACGACTCGATCCTGGGTCGCCTCGACAAGGACGTCCGTGTCGAGGACGACTTCATCGTCGTCGGCGACCAGAAGATCAAGGCTCTCGAGATCAAGGAAGGTCCCGCCGCGCTGCCGTGGGGCGATCTGGGTGTCGACGTCGTCGTCGAATCCACCGGCATCTTCACCGACGCCGCCAAGGCCAAGGGCCACCTCGACGCCGGCGCGAAGAAGGTCATCATCTCCGCGCCTGCCAAGGGCGAGGACATCACGATCGTGATGGGCGTCAACGACGACAAGTACGACGGCAGCCAGAACATCATCTCCAACGCCTCGTGCACCACGAACTGCCTCGGCCCCATCGCCAAGGTCCTCGACGACAACTTCGGCATCGAGCGCGGCCTGATGACCACGGTCCACGCCTACACGCAGGATCAGAACCTTCAGGACGGCCCGCACAAGGATCTGCGTCGTGCGCGCGCCGCAGCACTGAACGTCGTCCCCACGGGCACCGGCGCTGCCAAGGCCATCGGCCTGGTCCTCCCGCAGCTGCTCGGCAAGCTCGACGGATACGCGCTGCGTGTGCCGATCCCGACCGGCTCGGTCACCGACCTCACCGCAGACCTGCGTACCAAGGCGACGGTCGACGAGATCAACGCCGCGATGAAGGCTGCGGCCGAGGGCCCGCTGAAGGGCATCCTGAAGTACAACACCGACCCGATCGTGTCCTCGGACATCGTCACGGATCCGCACTCGTCGATCTTCGACGCGCCGCTGACCAAGGTCATCGACGATCAGGTCAAGATCGTGTCCTGGTACGACAACGAGTGGGGCTACTCGAACCGTCTGGCCGACCTCATCGGCCTCGTCGCCAAGTCCCTCTGACACTCGCAGAACAGGACATCCCAACAGTGGCAGTTCAGACCCTCAAGGATCTGCTCGACGCCGGTGTCGAAGGCCGGGGAGTGCTCGTTCGCTCCGACCTCAACGTCCCGCTCGACGGCGACACGATCACCGACCCGGGTCGCATCCTCGCGTCCGCGCCCACCATCCGCACGCTGGCGGAGGCCGGGGCCAAGGTCGTCGTGGCCGCTCACCTCGGCCGTCCCAAGGGTGAGCCGAACCCGAAGTACTCGCTCGCGCCCGTCGCGGCGAAGCTCGGCGAGGTACTCGGCCGCAACGTCCAGCTCGCCGGCGACGTCGTCGGCCAGGACGCCCTCGCGCGCTCCGAGGGATTGACCGACGGCGACATCCTCCTGCTCGAGAACGTGCGGTTCGATCCTCGCGAAACGAGCAAGGACGACGCCGAGCGGCTCGCCTTCGCGCGCGAGCTCGTCGAGCTCGTCGGCGACGACGGTGCGTTCGTCTCCGACGGTTTCGGTGTCGTGCACCGCAAGCAGGCGTCGGTCTACGACGTGGCGACACTGCTCCCGCACTACGCGGGTGGCCTCGTCGCTGCCGAGGTCGAGGTGCTGGCCAAGCTCACCACCGACACCGAGCGTCCCTACGCCGTGGTACTCGGCGGCTCGAAGGTCTCCGACAAGCTCGGGGTCATCGAGGCGCTCGCGCCCAAGGTGGACACCCTCGTCATCGGTGGCGGCATGTGCTTCACCTTCCTTGCGGCACAGGGCTACTCGGTCGGCACGTCGCTGCTCGAGGAGTCGATGATCGACACCTGCAAGCAGCTGCTCGAGCGGTTCGGCGACGTCATCCACATTCCGCAGGACGTGGTGGTGGCCGACAAGTTCGCCGCCGACGCGCAGTCCCGGACCGTCGCGGCCGACGCCATCCCGGAAGGGTGGATGGGCCTGGATATCGGGCCGGAATCCGTGCAGCGCTTCGCCTCGCTTCTCGGCTCTGCGAAGACGGTCTTCTGGAACGGCCCGATGGGCGTGTTCGAGTTCGAGCAGTTCGCGGCCGGCACCAAGGGTGTCGCCGAGGCGATCATCGAGGCGACCGACAAGGGCGCGTTCAGCGTCGTCGGCGGTGGCGACTCGGCTGCGGCCGTGCGGTCGCTGGGTCTCGGTGAGGACCGCTTCTCGCACATCTCGACCGGTGGTGGCGCCTCCCTCGAGTACCTCGAGGGCAAGGAACTGCCCGGCATCGCGGTTCTGGAGGGCTGACGGGAATGGCACGCACACCGCTCATCGCGGGCAACTGGAAGATGAACCTCAACCACCTCGAGGCCATCGCCCTGGTGCAGAAGATCGCGTTCACCCTTCCCGAGAAGTACCTCGAGAAGGTCGACGTGACGGTCATCCCGCCGTTCACCGACCTCCGCTCGGTGCAGACCCTCGTCGAGGGCGACAAGCTCGGCATCACCTACGGGGCTCAGGATCTTTCGGTCCACGACTCCGGCGCCTTCACCGGGGAGATCTCCGGTGCGATGCTGGCGAAGCTCGGCTGCACCTACGTGGTCGTCGGGCACTCCGAGCGCCGCACCCTGCACGGTGAGACCGACGAGATCGTCCGCGACAAGGCCAAGGCTGCTTTGCGGCACGGACTCACGCCGATCGTGTGCATCGGTGAGGGTCTCGATGTCCGCGAGGCAGGCAACCACGTCGAATACAACGTCGAGCAGCTGAAGAACTCGCTCGCCGGGCTGTCCGCAGACGAGATCTCGAAGATCGTCGTGGCGTACGAACCGGTGTGGGCCATCGGCACGGGCAAGGTCGCCTCTGCGGCCGACGCGCAGGAGGTGTGCGCTGCGGTGCGGGCCACCCTCGCCGAGCTGGCCTCCCCGGAGATCGCGGCGAACGTTCGAGTGCTCTACGGCGGCTCGGTCAACGCCAAGAACGTCGGCGAGCTCATCGCTCAGTCCGACGTCGACGGGGGCCTCGTGGGAGGCGCTTCTCTCAAGGCCGACGAGTTCGCTCAGCTGTCGGCGATCGCCGCAGGTGGCCCGCTGCTCTAGAAGTGGCAAGTATCGCTGTGGGGCGCAGGATCTCGCGATTCTGCGCCCCGCGGCGGTACGGCCCCCGGTGCGGCAACGCCCTGCTCGTCTCCGGTTGCCGGAGGCGCGTTCGCCGGCCGCGACCGGCACACCCACGGAGTCCCCGCCCGACGAGCGGGTAAGCTGACGCCGACGTCACCCATCATCCGAAGGACATCGAACGCCGACATGGAACTGTTCCTGGACATCCTCCTGATCGTCACGAGCTTGCTGCTCATCCTGCTGGTGCTGCTGCACCGCGGTAAGGGCGGCGGCCTGTCCAGCCTGTTCGGTGGCGGAGTCCAGTCCAATCTCTCGGGCTCCTCGGTGGCGGAGAAGAATCTCGACCGTCTCACCGTCTTCACCGGCATCATCTGGGTCATCGCGATCCTCGGCATCGGTCTGCAGATCAAGTTCAGCTGACCCGCTCCCGCGCAGGGACCGTTGCCGCGGTCGCGCGCCGGCCCTTCGCCGCCGATACTTGTCGGCATGACGGACACCGTGCCTGCTTCTGCGACCGAACCCCTGCGCGAGGACATCCGCCTGCTCGGCGGCATTCTCGGCAACGTCATCCGTGAGCAGGCGGGCAGTGACACCTTCGACCTGGTGGAAGCGGCCCGAGTCGAGAGTTTCCGGATCCGCCGCTCCGAGATCGATCGCACCGAGCTCGCGGCACGTTTCGCCGACGTCGCCACCGAGGACCTGCTCCCGGTCGCCCGAGCGTTCAGCCATTTCGGCCTGCTCGCCAATCTCGCCGAGGATCTGCACCGCGAACGCCGCCGTGCACTGCACGTGCGCGCAGGCGATGCACCCCAGGACAGCAGCCTCGCCGCCACCTACGCCAAACTCGATGCCGCCCGTCCGGGCCTGGACACCGACACCGTGGCGGATGCGCTGTCGGCCGCGCTTGTCGCGCCCGTCATTACGGCTCACCCCACCGAGACTCGGCGGCGCACGATCTTCGACGTCCAGACCGCGGTCACCGACCTCATGCGACGCCGGGAGCGCACCGAGGATCCCGCAACGCTCCAAGTCATCGATCGTGCGCTGTACCGCCACATCCTCACCCTGTGGGACACCGCGCTGATCAGGCTTGCGCGGCTACGGATCAGCGACGAGATCGACAACGGCCTGCGCTACTACGACCTCGCTCTGTTCGACGTCGTGCCCGCTCTCAATGCCGAAGTGCGCCGTGAGTTGCGGCGTCGGTGGCCCGACGCGGCAGTGCTCACCCAGCCACTGGTCCGCCCGGGGACCTGGATCGGTGGCGATCGTGACGGAAACCCCAACGTCGACGCCGGGGTCGTCACCACCGCAGCGAACCGTGCCTGCGAGACCGCGCTGCGTCACCACCTCACCGAACTCGCCGCGCTCGAACGCGAACTGTCGATGTCCGAACGGACCGCGACCATCAGCAGCGCGCTGATGGATCTCGCCGACGCCTCCGGTGACGACGATCCCGCCCACAGCGACGAGCCGTACCGGCGCGCCGTCCACGGCATCCGCGCCCGGCTCACCGCTACCGCAGCCCGCCTGCTTGCGGGGGTGGACCTGCCCCACGTGGTCGACCTGCCGTGCGAGTCGTACCGTTCGCCGGCCCGCCTGCATGCCGATCTGAGCATCGTCGATGCATCATTGCGTGCCGGTGGGGCCGCGGTGATCGCCGACGACAGGCTTACCCGGTTACGCAGTGCCATCGAAGTATTCGGCTTCCACCTCGCACCGCTCGACCTGCGGCAGAACTCGGAGGTCCACGAGAAGGTCGTCGCCGAGCTGCTCGCCTGGGCCGGGGTGACCGACCGGTACCGGGACCTCCCGGAGGACGACAAGGTCGCTCTTCTCACCTCGGAACTTCGCATCCGCCGTCCGCTCACCGCACCCGAGGCAAACCTGTCCGAGGAGACCGCCAAGGAACTCGGCATTCTGCGTGCCGCCGCCGAGGTGGTCCGCCGCATCGGACCGTCCGCCATCGAGCACTACATCATCAGCATGTGCACCTCGGTGTCCGACCTGCTCGAAGTCGAGATCTTGCTCAAGGAGGTCGGTCTGCTCGACCTCGACCGCGGGTATCCCCGCAGTACCGTGCAGGTCATCCCGCTCTTCGAAACCATCGACGATCTGCGCGGCGGCGCCGCCACGCTGACAGCGGCCCTCCACGTGCCCGAATTCCGGAGCCTCGTCGACGGGCACGACGGATTGCAGGAGGTGATGCTCGGATACTCCGATTCCAACAAGGACGGCGGATATCTCGCTGCCAACTGGGCGCTCTACCGCGCCGAACTCGACCTCGTCGAGGCTGCACGCGCCGCCGGGATCCGCCTGCGCCTGTTTCACGGCCGCGGCGGCACCGTCGGCCGCGGTGGCGGACCGAGTTACGACGCGATCCTTGCCCAGCCGCCCGGAGCGGTGAAGGGTTCGCTGCGCCTCACCGAGCAAGGGGAGGTCATCGCCGCGAAGTACCGCGAACCGGTGCTCGCGCGCCGGAACCTCGAAGCACTTGTTTCCGCCACACTCGAATCGAGTCTGCTCGATGTCGAAGGACTCGGCGCCGACGCGCCGGAGGCCTATCGGATCCTCGACGACCTCGCCGATCGGGCCCGCGCCGCCTACAGCCGGCTCGTGCACGAGACTCCGGGTTTCGTGGATTACTTCACCACAGCCACCCCCGTCTCGGAGATCGGCGCCCTCAACATCGGCAGCCGCCCCGCTTCCCGTAAACAGACGAAGGCCATCAGCGACCTTCGAGCTATCCCGTGGGTGCTGTCCTGGACCCAGAGCCGGGTGATGCTTCCGGGCTGGTACGGAACCGGGACGGCGGTGCACGACTGGGTGGCCGGCGATCCCCGACGGTGGGCCACCCTGCAGGATCTCTATCGGCGTTGGCCGTTCTTCCGCTCGGTGCTGTCGAATATGGCGCAGGTGCTCGCAAAGGCCGATCTCGGCCTTGCCGCCCGGTACTCCGAACTCGTCGAGGACACCGAACTGCGCGAGCGAGTATTCGGCAGCATCGTCGACGAGCATGCCCGCACGGTCGACGCCTACAAGCAGATCACGGGTTTCGACTCGCTCGTCGCGGACAATCCCGCACTCGAGCGGTCGCTGCACAACCGGTTCCCCTATCTCGAACCGCTCAACCATCTGCAGGTGGAACTGTTACGCAGATTCCGCGCCGGGGAGGACACCGAGCGGGTGCGGCGCGGCATCCAGATCACCATGAACGGTCTCGCCACCGCCCTGCGCAACAGCGGCTGAGAAGAATTTCCCGGTGAAGTGTCGATACGGCACGCATCCGTTCGTCGTGATGGTGTACGACGAACAACACACAGACGGGAGCGACCGCCATGAAGTACATGCTGCTGATCTACGCATCCACGACCGACGAACCCGAGTGCAGCGTCTCGGACTGGCAGGACTACGAAAAAGCCATGCGCGACGCCGGGGTCCTCGTGTCCGGGCACTCCTTGCAGGACCTCGTCACCGCCACGATCGTGCAGGTCGACGCGGACGGGCGGCGCACGGTCACCGACGGGCCGTTCGGGGAATCTCGTGAGGTGCTCGGCGGATACGACGTGATCGACGTCGGCAGTCTCGACGAGGCACTCGACTGGGCGGCGCGATGTCCCGGTTCGAGGGACGGCAAGGTCGTCGTGCGTCCGATCGCCGATTTCGGGAACTGAGCAGCAGTGGGGGAGCCGGCCGGCGCCGTGGAAGCGGTGTTCCGAGAGGAACACGGCCGGCTCCTTGCGGCGCTCGTCCATCGCTTCGGCGATCTCGACCTCGCCGAGGAGGTCGCATCGGACGCGCTCGAGGCGGCGCTCGTGCACTGGCCGGTCGACGGCGTCCCCGAACGCCCGGGTGCCTGGCTGTTCACCACCGCCAGGCGAAGAGCGCTGGACCGGGTGCGTCGCGACCGGGTCTACGCGACGAGGCTGGCCGAACTTGCCATCGACACCGAACGCCGCACTGCGCAGGAAACACCCGAAGGTGGCGAGCTGCCCGACGACAGACTCGAACTGTTCTTCACCTGCGCTCACCCCGCCCTTGCCGCCGACGACCGCATCGCATTGATCCTGCGCTGTCTCGGTGGACTCACGACGAGCGAGGTCGCCCGCGCCTTCCTCGTCCCGACCGCCACGATGGCACAACGAATCGTGCGGGCCAAGAAGAGGATTCGAGGTGGGCGAATTCCGTTCCGGGTACCCGGCCGCGACGAACTGCCCGAGCGGTTGCCGGTGGTGCTCGCGGCGCTCTATTCGATCTTCACCGAGGGATATGCCGCGAGCAGCGGAGAGCGCCTGCAACGTATCGACATCGCCGACGAAGCGATCCGCCTCACCAGCATTCTGCACCGGCTGATGCCTTCCGAACGCGAGGTGACCGGCCTGCTCGCGCTGATGCTGCTCGTCCATGCCCGTCGGGACGCGCGCATCGACCCCTCGGGCACGGTGATGCTGCTCGACGTGCAGGATCGCACCCGATGGGACCACTCGATGATCGAGGAGGGCAGTGCACTGGTGGTCACCGCACTCACCGGCGGGCCGCCCGGTCCGTACGGCGTGCAGGCCGCCGTCGCTGCGCTGCACGACGAAGCGAGCGATGTCGACAGCACCGACTGGCCGCAGATCGTCGCGCTCTACGACCTGCTGGCTGTCCTGAGTCCGTCCCCGGTCGTCGCTCTGAACAGGGCTGTCGCGGTGGCGATGCGCGACGGCCCCGAGGCAGGACTCGCACTGCTCGAGCGCCTCGTCGACGAACCGGGACTGCGTGACTACGGGCCGTATGCGGTGGCGCGGGCCGAGCTGCTGCGTCGATCGGGCCGGAACTCCGAAGCAGCGGAGGGGTACCGGCGTGCACTCGATTTGGTCGGCACCGAGCCCGAACGGCGGCATCTTCGAGCAAGGCTGGCGGAACTAGGGGAGCCCCACCACCGGTGACCGACCCTCCGGGCCGGGATCCCGAGAGGCCGGCGCGTTCCGATGCGCCGGCCGATGACCCGGAACCGAACTGTCGATCGATGCTCAGCGATATTCGTCCACCAGTTCCAGATAGTCCTCCCACAGCGGCGGCGGAGTATCGGTCAACGCCGCGTTCAGTTTGTCGAGGTAGTACTGCCAGCCCGGCCCGATCTCACCGACCTCCGATCGCGGAACATGACGATGAGTGAACTCCAGGCTGGTGACCTGTCCGACCTGGCGCAGCGCCACCTCGAGCAGCCATCCGTCCTGATCGACAGCGAATCGGGCCGGTGGAGTGCATCGCAGTATCTCGACGTCGGTGGTGGCAACGTCGTGGTCGTCGGTCATGGTCAACCGCACACGACCCGACGTCGGATCGCCCGTGTACGTGCCGTACCAGCGCTCCAGCTTCTCGGGTTCGGTGAGCGCGGCCCAGACTTCACCGATCGGGAGAAGGAAATTGCGACGATAGACGAGGCGGACCATCGACGAATCGCTCGGGCAATCGCGTTCCGGGCTCACTTCACCGGTCACTGTCCTCGGCGTGCTCATCGCAACTCCTCTCGGTGCTTGCTCACCGCTATCGGTATTGTCCTGCATCCGTCGGCGGCGCAACCGGGTTTCACCGTGCTGATTCGGGGGCGGGGTCGAGCGACGCGCGCAACCGTTGGTTCGGCAGTAGCGCTACTGCGGCAAGCCCTACGAGAGACAGAACCGACATGTGGAGAAATACCCGCGTGGTGCCGTCGCCGTGTGGCGGGACCGTGGTGGCGAGGAGAGGCAGTCCCACTGCGGCGCCCATGAGGCGGAAGAAGAAGACCGCTGCACCGGCCGCTCCGAAACGCTCCGGAGTCACGATGTTCTGCACCAACGCCACGACGTTCTGCAGCAGAACCCCGATGCCGAGACCGAGTAGTGCGACCGCAACTTCGATCTGCCAGATCGGTGCGGTCCGGTCGACGAAGGCGAGCATCGTGCATCCGAAGAATTGGAGCACCGCCCCGGCCACCAGCATCGCCTTCCACTTGCCGTATCGGGTGATCAGGAGACCCGATGCGTAGGACGACAGGGCGAGACCCAACACCAGAGGCGTCAGGAGAATCCCTGTGGCAGTGGCAGTGTGATGACGGGCTGATTGGAGGTGGTCACTGAGGAAGGACAGAGCCGCATAGAATGCGAATCCCGAGACCACGGACACGACGACGGTGCAGGCGACGGTACGTTGCCCGAGCAGATCGACGGGAACCACTGGCAGGGATGCGCGACGCTCGACGGCCACCGCAGCGACGAGGAGAACACCTCCGACGATCAGGTAGCCGGCCCCGGGCCACGACAGCCGGCCCTCGTCGCGTCCTCCGCTGCCGGTGACCCACACGAGAAGCAATACCACCCCTCCGGTGAGCAGGACCGCGCCCATCCAATCGATCCGTGCACCCGAGGAGTTCCGCTTTCTCGGCTTCAACGTGCGTCGAAGTGTGATCAGAGCAAGCACGGCAGGCGCTGCCGGAACGAGGAAGCAGGTACGCCACCCGAGGGGAGTGTCGACGAGTGCTCCGCCGAGCAACGGACCGCCGGCCATCGACACTGCCATCACGACGGCGCCGTACCCGGAGTAGCGGCCCTGCTCTCGCGGCGGAATGAGCGCACCCAGAACGGCCACGGTGACAGCAACGACGCCGCCCAGGCCGACTCCCTGCACCACCCGTCCTGCCAGGAGGGCGAACAGGGCGGGGGCGGCGGCCGACATCACGGAACCGACCGTCAGGGTCAGCAACGCTGCTTGGATCAGGAACCTGGTTTCGTGACGGTCGGACAACGACCCCCAGATCGGTGTCGACGTTGCATTGGCCAGCAGCGCGACCGTGATGACCCACGTCGATGCGACGGAGCCACCGTCGAATTCGGTGACGACCGCGGGTAGCGCGGGTATCGCCACGGTGCTCGAGAGCAACGCGGCGAACAATGCTGCGAGCAGGGGGAGAAGCACGCGCAGAATGTCGTGGTGTGTCGGTGCAGGGGTGACCGACGCAGGTGCTGAGAGGTGCGGAACAGCCGCATTGTGCGAGGACATGGCGGGTCCTTGGGGAAGTCGGCACTCGACGGGTCGAGAGCCGGAGTCGGAGGCGTAGCAGCATGAAACGGGGCACGCCGGGATCGGACCGCCGAAGGGCGGGATCACCACTGCGGTACTCGTCGCTCCATGTTGCGCATTCGAATCACTTCTCCTCGGACGAGGCGAACCATTACCGGTTCACCTGCTCGATATTCCTATTGTGCGTCGTCGGCGGGCCCGGACACGAGTAGTGCCCTACTCGAACTTCTCCGGGCCGACGCGGTAACCGACGGAGCAACCGTGCGGATCGGGCCTGCGGGGCGTACATGAGGTGAGTGTTTCGGACACCCGGGACGAAGCGAATGCGCACCGAGGCGGGATTCCGCACGGCTCACCAGGCGAGCTCGCCATCTGCCGGAATCGGGTAGCGGACTACTCGTGTCCCGGTGCGCAGATTCCGACACGCTCGATGTCGATGTGACAGCACAACCGGAGGTACCGATGAAACGCCTGGTCATCTGCTGCGACGGCACCTGGAAACGTGCCGACGAGATCAACGTGTCGAATATCGAGAAGATTGCACGCGCAGTCGATCCGGAACCGAGTGGTGGTCCTGTGCAGATCGCCTACTACTCCAGTGGGGTCGGAACCGGAGCCACTCGCACAGATCGTGTACTCGGTGGCGCGTTCGGTCTCGGACTCGACACCGCTCTCGTGGGGGCCTACCGATTCCTGGCATTGAACTACAACCCGGGGGACGAAGTCTTCGTGTTCGGATTCAGCCGCGGCGCGTATACGGCGCGAAGCCTGGTGGGCATGATCTCGAGGATCGGACTGCTGACGTCCGACGGAGTGGCACGAAACGAGCTCAAGAACGCAATAGCTGTCTACCGCAACGACACACCGGCATCTTCGAAGGACAAGGAATCGTTCCGGAAGCTCTGCCATCCCGAGAGCGACGTCGAAATCGGATTCCTGGGCGTGTTCGACACCGTGGGCACGATGGGCGTGCCCGGCCTCGGGAGGAGGAAGTACGGCTTCCACAACGTCGAACTGGCTCCGTGCGTCCGGTTCGCTCGGCAGGCTCTCGCCTTGGACGAACGACGCCGGCCGTTCACCCCTTCTGTCTGGAGCAGAGGGAAGGCCACAGGAACCGACGTGAAACAGGTGTGGTTCCAAGGCGTCCACACAGACATCGGGGGAGGCTACGAGGAGTCCGAACTTTCGGACATCACGCTGTCGTGGATGATGCGCGAGGCGGGAGAACGTGGTCTCGTGTTCCACGATTGGTCCGATGTCGAACCGCGAATCGATCCTCGTACAGAGTCACACGATTCGATGACGGGCTGGTATGAGCTCGCGGGGACGGTCGAGGTCGTCGGTCGACGCCTGGCTCGCCGGCCGGATCATCGGTTCAGGCAAGGCCGTCGCATTCTCGAGATCCGGGAGTCCGACGGACAATCGGGTGACTGTGACGTCCGCCTCGCGGAGCCGGCATACGCACATTGGAAGAGGTCGGTCGAGGAGGGAACGGGGAGCCTGTCCAATGTCGGTTGGTGGATCAAAGAGTTGGAGCGTCGACGAGTCGATCCATCCACTCGTATCGAATCGATCTCGAAACGTACGCAGCTGCAATCGCATTCCGTGGACGCGTAGCCACACTCGTGTTCTCGGAGTGAGTCGGTTACGAGGAGGCCCCGATGTCCACCGCAGCTACTCAGGGCGACGGACGACCCCACCCGCCATCCGTCGGTGAGGACAGGACCGCCATCCGATTCGACAAGCTCGGCGGTCCGGCAGGCGTCGGGTGGCAGGAGGACACGCTCACACGCGCTGCGGAACTCGAAGCCCACTGCGTATGCGTGGAAGAACTGCACCCGTGTCTGCAGGGCCGGGTCCTGTGCGGCGCCGTCCGCCGTCATCTCGATGCCGCTCGTGAAGCTGCGGGATCGGGCAGGTTCCGCGTGCGCCGGTCGGCTCTCGTTCTACGCGGGGGTCCTTTGATGGAACGCGCGATGAACAATCTCGACGCTGTCGAAGCGCATCTGCTGAACCTGGAACCGGCCGAGAAGGTGCTCGGCCGGATGCCCTGCCTCCTCAGGCATGTGCAGTGTCATCTGCATCCGGACGATCCCCGCAGACGAGAGTTCGAGGGTTTCACGCGGAAGCTCGGAATGGGGGGAGGCCTCGACCCATCGCTGCCGGTGACCGCCGAGCCGAAACGGGCCGACCGGCTACGGCTCGTGGAGGACGAGCGACCCAAGATCGTTGCCGTCGTTCGGTCGGCGAGTTCGGCTGCGCTTCGAGAACAAGTGCGGCTCCGAAGTTTTCGTAACATCGTGGTTACCACGACCGTGCTCATGGCGCTTCTCGCCGTCGGGATCGCGATCACGGGACTGATCTACCCGGCGCTCGTCCCCATGTGCTTCGTTCCCGAGGATTCGGGTACGGCGATGGTGGTGTGCCCGAATGCTCAATCCGAGCCGTTCGTCCCGATGAGCGGCGAGCCGGCGTCGGACGGGCGCCAAGTCGACGACATGCTCACGCAGACCGTCCGGCCTGCCGACCTCCTGGTCATCGAACTGGTCGGGTCGACGGCTGCTGCGGTGGCGGCTGCCGCCGCGATTCGTGGTCTCAAGGGGTCGTCGGAACGGTACGGGCTCCCTGTCGCACTCGCAGCGCTCAAACTTCCCATGGGCGCAATCACCGCGTTTCTGGGATTGCTGCTGCTGCGCGGTCAATTCGTCCCGGGACTCGGTGCCCTGGACACCTCGGCGCAGATCGTTGCCTGGGCGCTCGTGTTCGGCTACGCGCAGCAGCTGTTCACCCGGCTCGTCGACCAGCAAGGCCAGGTCGTACTGGAGAACGTGCGTGGGGCGGACAGGCGAGAAACCGGAGCGATCCCGGACTGACGATCCGGCAGCGGCCGACACGGGCATGCGGTGTTCGAACCGGACGAGCAGTACGGAGAGGAAGAATCCGGGCGAAATACCGCGATCATTCCGTTACCTCTCGTAGGCTTCCGGATGGAGTCGATGAGGGGGTTACATGACGGGAGTGCAGCCCGGACATTGGAGCAGACGACGTTTCCTTGCCGGGATGGCCGCCACGATGGCAGCGCTGGTGGGCACTGCAGGGACGTTCGCACGCGAAGCGGACGCCAGTCCCCTGAGCGAGACGCCACCGGTGCGCGACACGATCAACGGTGTGCTGGCGTTCGTCGTGCCCGGAAACGATCCGTATTCGCACCAGCAGGGTGTGTGGACCGACGTCCCGGGTGGCGTGACGGTGGCCACCGCGCAGTCCCTCGAGCGGACCCTGGACCAGGCATCGCCGGTTCCACTGCTCGGACCGGCCGCGGGGAATCTGCCGGGTGCGGCAGCAATCGCGTTGTTGCTCAACACCTTCGGTGTCACCGCTGATCCGGGTTCGGTGAACGGACCGTTTGCGGCGCCGTTCGCGAACCTGAGTCATGCGCGCAAGGCGCAGGTCTTCGAATGGCTCGACACCGATCCGCGCTTCGAAGGCCTCGTGCTGAAATTCGTGGTCAACGCGATTCCCACCCTCGCGGCCTTCGCCGCCTTCTCGGAGGTTTCCGCGTACGACCGCACGCGGCGTGAAGTCACGGGGCGGCCGGTCGGCTGGGAGCTGAGCAACTACGCCGGGCCGAGCGACGGGTGGGACGAGTTCCTCGGCTACTACGGCGGAATCGACAAGGTGGAGGGGTAGATGACCGACGTCATCGTCATCGGCGCGGGCGGCGGCGGGCCCGTCGTGGCCAAGGAACTCGCAGCTCGTGGACTCGATGTCCTCGTGCTCGAGGCCGGTCCCCGATTCGCCGACCCCGAGAACGAATGGACGCACTTCGAGGACGATGTCAACAACCCCATCACCGGGTTGTTCCGCCACGGGCCGGGCGACCGGTCGCGCACCCCGTGGCTGCGTGACCTGCCCCAGAACTCGTTCGTGTGGCAGGTATCGGGAGTCGGTGGCACCACGCTGCACTTCTTCGGAAACTCGCCTCGTGCCGCAGCCGGGGCATTCATGGGTTACGAGGGTGCCGATCGCGACATGTACGACACGGCACACCTGTTCCCGTTCGGCTACGACGAACTTCGGCCCTATTACGAGTGGGTGGAGGCCACGCTGCCGGTGCAGACCGCGCCCATGGGCGCGAAGGAACAACTGTTCCTTCGTGGCGCAGCCGGAATCGGGTTGCCGCACCAGACATCGCTCGACACGACCCGGGCCTCCCACCGGGCTCAGCAGAACGCGATCCTGCAGCCCTCCGGAACGGCCGCGCGCACCCGCGACCGCTCGCGATTGCGATACCCGGAAGCCCAGGGATGCACGATGTGCGGGCATTGTTACCAGGGATGTTTCCTTCCGATGGGCGCGCCGCGAAATCTCAAGGCCAAGCGCTCCACCGACAATTCGTATGTACCGATGATGCTCACGGCGGATGCCTGGTCGCCCCAGGGCCGCCCCGTCACGCTGATCACCGATGCGGTCGTGTCCGACATCCTTGTCGAAGACGTGAACGGGGAGACCACCGCCCGCGGTGTGAGGTTCACCAGGGCGGGGGAGGAGCACGAAGCGACCGCCCCGGTGGTCGTGCTCGCAGCAGGCTGCATCGAGGCCCCGCGCCTGTGGTTGAACTCGGGGCTGCCGAACCCCAACGGATGGGTCGGCCGCGGCCTCACCGACCACCACATGGACGCGGTCTTCGGTGTGTTCGACGAGTACACCGGCCAGACGAGAGGTCCGGGTTCGAATGCGCGTGTCGACCTGCCCGGATACGGCGGGATTGAACAGGTGGGCCTGCCCCCGGCGTTGATCGCGTATGCGCTGAACTTCAGCGACTCCGGGATCCACGGACACGGACGAGCCGGGAGTGTCGTCGATTCCGCGGGTGCCGACAGCATGGGGCGACTCGTGGGGCGCGACCTGCTCGATACGATGGCGGATACCGATCGGGTCCTCGCGGCGCTCGTCATTTCCGACGACGACGTCGAACCGGAGAACCGGGTGACGCTTTCACCGATCCTGTATCCGGACGAGGGCGGCCTGGCGCCCCGCGTGACCGTGCATCATCGCCGGCGATCGGCCCGCACCCGCCGCAATCGCGACTACGCGACCCGAAAAGCGGTCGAATTGATGCGGGCGGCGGGCGCGAAGAGGGTACATCGGTGCGATTGGCCCCCGCTGATCCTGCACTCACAGTCGAGTATGAGGATGGGCCTGAGCGAACAGGATTCGGTGCTCGACGCGGACGCCGAGGCACGATGGGTGAAAAGGCTGTTCGTGGCGGACAATTCCGCGCTGGCCAACAGCCTCGGAGGTCCGAACCCGACGTTGACGACACAGGCGGTCGCTACCCGTACCGCAGAGAAGATCTTCGCGAAGTATTTCGGGGGCAGCGCCTGGGTGGGACGGGAGAGCCCGGTGTCGTCGATCGACGACCGGGTCACGGCAGCGGTGATCGAGTGCGGCATCTGAACTCCGGGAACCCTCGCGCGAGCGAGTGATTCGCGTGGAGGGGAACCGTCGGGCGTCTCGGTGCGTCGAACGAGACAAGGGGCCGTGAAGGACAACGGTCCACGACGGGAGGAGTTCACCGGCATGGACCCACGAACGGTGCGATGTGTCCCGGGCCGATCACCCCTGCGCACTCTCCGGTCTACGGCGGGGCCGCGCTCGGCAATCCGGATTCGATGCGTGCGAACCCATCTCGACGAGAACCCCTCCCGCGACCGACACCAGGAGGCGGACGACGTCGACGATCCCGACTTCGACGGCACGACTGCCTGAAGTGCTCGCCGGCCGGCCTGCTCGGTCAGGCGGCCGGGAGCTGCGACGCCGCTTGCGGATCGAGGAACCACACGGTGCGTTCGGTTCCGCAGGCGCCGGCTGCCGGAATCTCTTCTGCTGCGGCACCTCCCACAGCTGCCGCGACCGCGTCCGCCTTGGCGGCGCCGGTCACCAGCAACCACACCTGGCGTGCCCGCCGTACCGCAGGCAGAGTCAAGGTCACCCGCGCCGGCGGCGGTTTGGGTGAGTCGTCCACACCCACCACGAGGCGCTCGGACTCACGCACGGCGTCGGTGTGAGGGAACAGCGAATTGACGTGCCCCTCTCCGCCCATGCCGAGCAGATGCACGTCGAACACCGGCACGGTGCCGTCCGGAGAATGCGCGGCAAGCAGTTCGGTGTAGCGCTGCGCGGATGCTTGCGGCGTGCTGCATCCATCCTCGCCGAGCGCCGGCATGGCGTGGATGCGGGCGGGGTCGATCGGCACGTGATCGAGCAGTGCCTGCCGGGCCTGCACCTCGTTCCGATCGGGGTCGCCGGGCGGGAGAAAGCGCTCGTCGCCGAAATACACGTTCACGGCAGACCAGTCGATGCGACCCTGATCGCGGCGCACGTGCTCGAGCATCGCGACACCGCTACCGCCGCCCGTGAGCACGACGTGGGCCTGCACCCGTTCGCGTTGCGCGGCAACGATCGCATCGACGAAGGCGGCGGCTGCCGAGCGTGCAACCTCGTCGGCATCGGCGAAACGCAGAATCTCGCACGGGCGGGCCGGATCAGACATATTCCACCTTCGGCAGGGCCGACAATGCGGCTTCGTAGACTTCGTCGGGATCGAGTCGGCGCAGTTCCTCGGCGAGACACTCCGCGGAGTTCCGGCGCGCCAGGCTGATCAAGGAATCGGGTTTGTGGGTGCGCGCGAGGGTCGCCACACGACCCTCCTGGGGCCGCTCGAGGACGATGGTCTGCGACGCCGTGCGTAGTTCCACCCGTAGTTCGCCGACCGCCCGCTCGACGGGACTGTCGACGCAACTCGCGAGCCAGCCCGCGATCAGATCGACCGCCGGTTCGGTTCGCAGACCCGAGACGCGGGCCGAGAGCACAGGCTCGTACGGCGGCTGATCGAGCGCCGAGACCAGCAGAGCGCGCCAGTAGGTGATTCGTGCCCACGCCAGATCCGTATCGCCCGGCCGGTAACCGGACAGGCGAGCGGCAAGTTCGGCGCGCGGATCATCCGAGTTGGTCACGTCGGTGATGCGGCGGACGGCGAGACGCCCCACCGGGTCCTCGGCGGGCACCGGGGGAGCCTGATTGGGCCACCACGCCACGACCGGCGTGTCCGGCAACAGGAACGGCACGACGACGGATTCCTGATGCTCGCCGAGTTCGCCGTGCAGGGCGAGGATGAGCGCCTCGGAGGCGCCCGCCTCGCCCGCGACCCGGATCTCCGCGTCGAGCCGCGACGGGCCGTCGTGACGACCCCGGCCCACCACGATCACGCGACAGGGATGCTCCTTCGACGCCTCCGTCGCTGCGGTGATGGAGGCATCGAGACCCCGCGCGTCGCCGGCGCACACGATGAAGGTGAGGACACGTCCCTGCGTGACCATTCCGCTCGACCGTCGCAACTCCACAAGCTTGCGGCTGATCGCGTTGGCGGAGGTGTTGCGCAACTGCAGCCTCACGGGCGCCTCCATTCCCGGCCCGTGCGCTGCAGCATCTCGTCGGCAGAGGGCGGGCCCCAGGTCCCGGCCTCGTAGGGTTCGGGTCGCCCGTTCGCCGCCCAGTGCTCGAGCACCGGATCGAGGATCTTCCAGGACAACTCGACTTCCTCGTCCACCGGGAACAGCGACGGGACGCCGAGGAGCACGTCCAGGATCAGCCGCTCGTACGCCTCGGGGGACGAGACGGTGAACGCCTGGCCGTAACTGAAGTCCATGTTCACGTCCCGGACCTCCATCTCGGAGCCGGGTACCTTCGATCCGAAACGCATGGTGATGCCCTCGTCGGGTTGCACGCGGATGACGAGCGCGTTCTGGCCGAGTTCCTCGGTCATGGTCCTGTCGAACGGCAGGTGCGGGGCACGTTTGAACACGACCGCGATCTCGGTGACCCGTCGCCCGAGCCGTTTGCCGGTCCGGAGGTAGAACGGAACCCCCGCCCACCGGCGGGTATCCACCTCGAGGGTGATGGCCGCATACGTCTCGGTGGTCGAGTCCTTCGCGAAACCCTGCTCCTCGAGCAGGCCGACGACCTTCTCGCCGCCTTGCCATCCGGCGGCGTACTGGCCACGCGCAGTGGTCTCCTCGAACGGCTCCGCCGGGCGTGTCGCCGACAGCACCTTGATCTTCTCCGCACGCAGTTCCGACGCGGCGAAGCTCACCGGCTCCTCCATCGCGGTGAAGGCGAGCAGCTGCAGCAGGTGGTTCTGGATGACATCGCGTGCAGCGCCGATGCCGTCGTAGTAGCCCGCCCGGCCACCGAGGCCGATGTCCTCGGCCATCGTGATCTGCACGTGGTCGACATAGTGGGCGTTCCACACCGGCTCGAACATCTGGTTCGCGAAGCGCAACGCGAGGATGTTCTGCACGGTTTCCTTGCCGAGATAGTGGTCGATGCGGAAGACGGAATCCTCCGAGAACACCTCACCGACCACCGAATTCAGCTCGCGTGCAGTCTCCAGATCGTGACCGAAGGGCTTTTCGATGACGACGCGGCTCCACGCGCCGTCGTTTGCGACCGCCAGGCCCGACCGCGACAGCTGCCCGCACACCACGGGGAAGGCGGCCGGGGGCACCGAGAGGTAGAACGCGTGGTTGCCCGCCGTGCCTCGTTCGCGATCGAGCTTCTCGAGGGTCGTGGCGAGTTCCGCGAACGCCGCATCGTCGTCGAAGGTGCCTTGCACGAAGCGGATCCCTTCCGAGAGGCGTTGCCAGACCTCCTCGCGGAAGGGAGTTCGCGAATGCTCACGCACGGCGTCGTGGACCACCCGGCCGAAATCCTCGTCGGCCCACTCTCTCCGTGCGAATCCGACGAGCGCGAATCCGGGCGGTAGGAGCCCGCGATTGGCGAGATCGTAGACGGCGGGCATCAGCTTGCGCCGGGCCAGATCGCCGGTGACCCCGAAGATCACCAGTGCACACGGGCCGGCGATTCGGGGAAGCCTGCGATCTCTGTTGTCCCGGAGCGGATTCACCCACTCCGCCGCACCGGATTCGGGCACGTTCAGCCCTCCGCGCCCGGCGCGTGAGCCGCCAGCTGTTCCGCTGTCGCCGCGAGCAGATCCTTCCAGGCCACCACGAACTTCTCGACACCCTCGTCCTCGAGCTTGCGGAAGACGTCGGGCAGGTCCACGCCGATCGAGGCCAGCACGTCGAACACCTGCTGGGCGGAGGCGATGTTGCGGGTCACCGTGTCGCCGGTGATCTCACCGTGGTCGGCGACCGCCTCCAGCGTCTTCTCCGGCATCGTGTTGACGGTGTTCGGCGCGACCAGTTCGGTGACGTACAGGGTGTCGGGATAGTCGGGGTTCTTCACACCGGTCGACGCCCACAGTGCACGCTGGGGGACCGCACCCGCCTCGGCGAGCTGCTCGAACCGCGTTCCGCCCTCGAATGCCCGCTGGTAAGCGGCGTACGCGAGTCGTGCGTTGGCGACGCCCGCGCGGCCGCGCATGGCCAGTGCCTGGTCGGTGCCGATCTCCTCGAGACGCGGGTCGATCTCGGTGTCGACACGCGAGACGAAGAACGACGCCACCGAACGGATCTTCGACAAGTCGTGACCGGCCGCCTTCGCCGCGGTCAGACCGTCGAGGTAGGCCTCGATGACCCGCTCGTAGCGGTCGACCGAGAAGATGAGCGTGACGTTGACGCTGACACCCTCGCCGATCACCCGGGCGATCGCGGGCAGGCCCGCCACCGTTGCCGGGATCTTGATGAACAGGTTCGGGCGGTCGACGATGCGCCACAGTTCGAGCGCCTGCTGGACGGTGTCGTCCGTCTTGTGCGCCAGACGCGGGTCGACCTCGATCGACACCCGTCCGTCGAGGCCGTTCGTCTCCTCGAAGACCGGGGCGAGCACGTCGCAAGCGGAGCGCACGTCGTCCGTGGTGACGGTGCGGATCGCCGTGGTGGCGTCGGCGCCGGCACCGGCGAGGTCGCGGATCTGCGCGTCGTAGGCATGACCCTTCGACAGTGCGGCCTGGAAGATCGACGGATTGGTCGTCACACCTACGACACTGCGGGTCGCGACGAGCTCGGCGAGCTTGCCGGAGTCGATGAGGTCGCGGGACAGGTCGTCCAGCCACACCGACACGCCCTGGGCGGACAGTTCCGCCAGCGCAGCGTTCTGCGCAGAAGTCTGCTGGGTCATCCGATCATCCCTTCACTCGGGTAAGCGAGCGGCGCGCGGCGTCGACGACGGCCTCGGCGGTGATGCCGAACTCGCGGTACAGGGTCTTGTAGTCGGCGGACGCGCCGTAATGCTCGAGCGAAACCGGCTCACCGGCATCACCGATCAGGCGGTACCACGGCATCGCGAGCCCTGCCTCGACGGAGACGCGGGCGCGCACCGAGGGCGGCAGGATCTCGTCGCGGTAGGCCTGGTCCTGCTCGAGGAACCGGTCGAGCACCGGAACCGATACGACGCGGGTCGGCACACCGTCGGCCTCGAGAGTCTCGCGGGCGGCGACTGCGAGCTGGACCTCGGAACCGGTGGCGAGGATCACGACCTCCGGGGTCCCGGACGACGCTTCGGCCAGCACGTAGGCGCCGCGGGCGACCCCCTCCGCAGCCTTCTCCCGCGTGCCCTCGAGCACCGGAACGTTCTGGCGAGTCAGAGCGAGCGCCGTCGGGCCCGTGCGGTTCTCCAGAGCTGCCTTCCACGCGAAGGACGTCTCGTTGGCGTCGGCCGGACGGATGACGGCGAGGTTCGGGATCGCCCGTAGCGCTGCGAGGTGCTCGATGGGCTGATGCGTCGGGCCGTCCTCACCGAGACCGATCGAATCGTGCGTCCACACGTAGATCGCCGGGGTCTGCATGAGGGCAGCGAGGCGCACGGCAGGTCGCATGTAGTCGGAGAAGACGAGGAAGGTGCCGCCGTAGGGGCGGGTCGGGCCGTGCAGGGCGATGCCGTTGAGGATCGCGCCCATCGCATGCTCACGCACACCGAAGTGCAGGGTGCGTCCGTAGGGCTGCGCAGTCCAGTCCTTGGTGGAGATCGATGCGGGGCCGAAGGAGTCGGAACCGGGAATCGTGGTGTTGTTGCTGCCGGCGAGGTCGGCCGAGCCACCCCACAGTTCGGGCAGTATCGATCCGAGCGCGGCGAGGACCTTGCCCGACGCAGAGCGAGTCGCGGGCCCGCTCTCGGTGGGCTCGTAGGTCGGCAGTGCGTCGACCCAGCCCTCGGGGAATTCACCGGCGTGCAGGCGATCGAACAGTTCCTTTCGCTGCGGCTCGCGTGCGGCCCAGGCGTCGAACTCCGCCTGCCACGCCGCGCGGGCCTCGGCGCCACGCGTGACGACCTGCCGGGTGTGTTCGATCACGGCAGGGTCGACGTCGAAGTTCTTCTCGGGGTCGAAACCGAGGACCTTCTTGACCTCGGCGACCTCGTCGGCGCCGAGCGCGGCACCGTGCGCGTCGCCGCTGTTCATCTTGGTCGGCGCGGGGTAGCCGATGATCGTGCGGACGGAGATGAACGACGGGCGGTCGGTGACGGCCTTCGCGGCCTCGACAGCCTCGAGCAGCGCGGTGACGTTCTCGCCGCCCTCGACGGTCTGCACATGCCAGCCGTACGACTCGTAGCGTTTGGTGACGTCTTCGCCCAGCGCGATCGCGGTGTCGTGCTCGATGGAGATCTTGTTGTCGTCGTAGAAGACGATGAGATTGCCGAGCTGCTGCACACCCGCGAGCGACGACGCCTCGGAGGTCACACCCTCCTCGATGTCACCGTCGGACGCGATCACGTAGACGTAGTGGTCGAACGGGCTCGTGCCCGCAGGCGCCTCGGGGTCGAACAGGCCGCGCTCGCGGCGTGCGGCCATCGCCATACCCACAGCCGAGGCCAGTCCCTGGCCGAGCGGGCCGGTGGTCATCTCGACGCCGGGCGTGTGCCCGTACTCGGGGTGACCCGGGGTGAGGGAACCCCACGTGCGCAGCGCTTCGAGGTCGGCCAGCTCGACGCCGTAACCGGACAGGTAGAGCTGGATGTACAGCGTCAGGCTGGAATGTCCGCACGAGAGCACGAAACGATCGCGACCGACCCACTCGTGGTCGGTGGGATCGTGACGCATCACCCGCTGATAGAGGGTGTAGGCGAGGGGAGCGAGGCTCATCGCAGTGCCGGGATGCCCGTTTCCGACCTTCTGCACGGCGTCCGCAGCGAGCACGCGAGCGGTATCGACTGCCTTGGTATCCAGGTCGGTCCAGTCGGCCGGATGCGCAGGCTGGGTGAGGGTGCGGATCTCGTCTGTGATCGACACGAGCTTGAAGTCTCCTGACATGGGTGTACGGGGTCCCGGCGGGTGAAAGTCGGCCCGCGCGCTACTTCAGACTAGTGCGCTGCTCCGAGTGGGTCGATTCGGTCCGGGCATCGGTCCGGTCTAACATCGTCCGTAGTAGAGGAGCGTCCGGAACCGGGCGACCGTGAACGGGCGAAACGAAGGTGCGGATCCGCGTGGGACAAGGAGACAGTGTGCGGGCAGGGCGACGGCCGGGAGGACACGGCTTCGGCGCCCCCGAAGCGCCTCGTGCCCCCCGCCCCGAGACCGCGTGGGGCCGGATCTCCGGCACCATCCTCGCCTACATCGCGCTGACCAAGCCGCGGGTGATCGAACTCCTGCTGGTCGCAACGATTCCCGCGATGCTGTTCGCCGACCGCGGGAACGTCGACATCGTGCTCATCCTGAGCACCCTGTTCGGCGGTTGGATGGGAGCGGCGAGCGCCAACGCGCTGAACTGCGTCGTCGACGCGGACATCGACAAGGTCATGAAACGCACGGCGTTGCGTCCGCTCGCCCGACAGACGGTGCCGACACGCAATGCCTTCGTCTTCGGCATGGCGCTCGGTGTCGCATCGTTCGTGTGGTTGTGGTGGCGGGCCAATCTGCTCGCCGGGCTGCTCGTCGTCGCGACCATCGCGTTCTACGTGCTGGTGTACACGATGGTGCTCAAGCGCCGGACCTGGCAGAACGTGGTCTGGGGCGGCGCCGCCGGGTGCATGCCCGTGATGGTCGGCTGGGCCGCAGTGACGGGCTCGCTGAGCTGGGAACCGATCGTGTTGTTCCTGGTGGTCTTCTTCTGGACACCGCCGCACACCTGGGCTCTCGCGATGCGCTACAAGGAGGACTACAAGGCGGCGGGCGTGCCGATGCTGCCGGTGATCGCGACCGAACAGCACGTCACCAAGCAGATCCTTGCGTATACCTGGGCGACGGTGCTTGCGACTCTGGCCATCGTCCCGGCCGCCGGCGTGATCTATGCGGCTGTTGCGCTACTGGCGGGTGCGTGGTTCCTGATCGTCGCCCACCAGCTCTACAGCAGCGTGCGCGGTGGGGCGACGGTCAAGCCGCTCAGGCTGTTCCTGCAGTCCAACAACTATCTCGCGGTGGTGTGCCTGGGCCTGGCGATCGACTCCGTGCTCGCACTGCCCACGATCGGCTCGTACTTCTGAGCGGCCGCTGATCTTCACAGCCTGTGCCCCGGCCGGTCGGCCGGGGCACAGGCATCTGTGGGCTCAGGGGAGCAGGACGATCGAGCCGGTGGTGCGGCGCCCCTCGAGATCGGTGTGGGCGCGGGCGGCCTCGGCCAGCGGGTAGCTCGCGCCGATCCGGATGGTCAACGATCCGTCGGCGAGCGCATCGAGTACGTCTCCCGCACGCCACAGCAGCTCGTCACGGTCGCGGGTGTAGTGGGCGAGGGTGGGTCGGGTGACGAACAGCGAACCTGCGGGGTTGAGGCGCTGCAGGTCGAAGGGCGGGACGGGACCGCTCGCCGCACCGAACAGTGCAACCGTGCCCCGCACCCGCACGGACGCCAGTGAGGCCTCGAAGGTTGCGGCCCCCACACCGTCGTATGCTGCGGCGACTCCCTCACCGCCGGTGAGTGCGCGCACCCGCTCGGCGAGATCGTCGCCGTACCGCAGCACTTCGGCCGCACCGGCCCCGCGGGAGAGCTCCTCCTTCTCGTCGGAGGACACCGTGCTGATCACTCGCACACCCTTCGCCGTGGCGAGCTGGGTGAGGATCAGACCGACACCACCGGCGCCGGCGTGGAGGAGGACGGTGTCGCCGGGTTGCGCCGGGTACGTCGAGTTCAGCAAATAGTGCGCCGTCATGCCCTGCAGCAGCACCGAGGCAGCCTGCTCCGGAGATACGGAATCGGGGACCGGTACCGCCACGTTCTCGGGGACGCGGACGAGCTCGGCGTAGGAAGCGGGGGCTGCGCACCACGACACGCGATCGCCCACTGCCGTGTCCCGGACGCCCTCGCCCACCGCGACGACCGTGCCGGTACCTTCCGATCCGGGTATATAGGGCAGGTCGGTGGGATAGAGACCCGTTCGAAAGTACGTGTCGATGAAGTTCACGCCGATCGCGTCGGTGCGGACGAGCAACTCTCCGGGGCCGGGCTCGGGGTCGGGCCGCTCGACAGAGACGAGGACGTCGGGGCCGCCGTGCTGTGCCACTTCGATTGCATGCATGCGGCTCACAGTATTCTGCAGACATGAGCGTGGAAACCCAGGTCGTGGCCGCACCGGCCGACATCGTCTCGTCCATCCGCAGTTTCGTCGCGGCACACGGGGGCTCCGGCAAGGCCGTGCTGCAGCCCATCGGTCTGTCGGGCGTCCGGATCACTGTGGTCGCCGCCGACGGCACTCTCGGCGACCGTGTCGCCAAGGACCTTCCGACGGCACGCGCGATCGTCGAGGAGATCCCCGACGTGGAGATCTCGGAGTGGGATCGAGAGATCACCAGCATCGCCAACCCGCAGAAGGGGCACTGGGCGAAGATGGCCGGTTGGGTGGCGGGTCAGACCCGGTTCCCGAAGGCGCGCAACGAGCGCTGACAGACTCCCCACGCGCTGCTCCGCCGACAACGAACCACCTCCCTCAGTTCGAGGTCGTGGAGGGGCCGTCTCGCCGGTGCGTCAGGCGGGGACGGGTTCGCGGTCGGGTGCGGAAGTGCGCACGCGACCGGCGGCCCACACCGCAGCGGTGGCGGCCGTGCACAGGCCCGCACCCGCGACGTGCAGGACGACGAGTACGGCGGGCACGTCCGTCCAGAACTGGACGAGGCCGATGCCGGCCTGCGCGACCACCAGGACGAGAACGACCTTCAGCCGCACCTTGACGGAGTGCGGGGCATGTACGGCGTAGACGGCGAATGTGAGACCGATCAGCAGGGCCAGATAGCCGACGAGCGCCTCGGCGTGCAGGTGGACGAGATTCGTGATGTCGAGTGCGAGCCGGGGGACGGGATCGTCTGCGCTCTTGTCTCCGGCGTGGGGGCCGGCGCCGGTGACCATCGTGCCCAGGACGAGGACGGCACCGAGCGCGACACCCGACAGAGCGGTGAGCCATCGCAGCGGCTGGGGGAGGACCTGGACCACGGTGCCCTCGTCGGGCTCGCTCACCTTTGCGTAGAGCACGACCGCCAGCCACACCATGAGCATCGAAGCGAGCATGTGGATCGCGACCGTCCACCACGCGAGACCGGCAAGCACGGTGATGCCACCGATGATCGCCTGCAGCACGGTCCCCGCGGGCATCAGCCACGCCCAGGCGATGACCTCCCTGCGGCGGCGTGCCCGGGTCACTGCGAGCACGATCGCGGCGGCAACGGCCACCACCACGAAGGTGAGCAGGCGGTTGCCGAACTCGACCACCTGGTGGAGGGTGTCGACTTCGCTCGACACGCCGACCGGGATCATCGACCCGGGGAAGCACTGCGGCCAGGTGGGGCAACCCAGCCCGGAGGCGGTCACCCGGACGACCGAGCCGGTCACGGCAATGCCGCCCTGGGTGAGAATCGTGAGGAACGCGATGATCTTCTGCGTCCGCAACGAGGGCATCGGGAGACGGTCGACAAGGCTCAGATAGCCGCGATACAACACGGATCCGATGGTACGGCGTGAACCACTACACGCTGTAGTTGGGTGGTGCCGGATCCGGGCGCCCGACGCTCAGGTGAACCGGAACCATCTCGCCGCGGCCGTACCACCGATGGCCGTCCACACCACGAGCGAGACCACCGAGAGCCAGTCGAATGCGCCTGCCACGGCGTTCTCGAGCGCGAGGGTCAGCGCTCCGGAAGGCACGACGCGCAGCACGTGGGCCAGCGCATCCGGAATCACGTCGCCGAGAACCGCGACGCTGCCGATCCCGAGCAGCACGAACCACACGATGTTCGCCAGAGCGAGCACGATCTCGGCGCGCAGAGTGCCTCCGAGGAGCAGGCCCAGTGTTGCGAACATCACTGTGCCGAGCGCGATGACGACCGCGCCGATCAGTAGCCCGGCGAATGTGGGACGCCATCCCAGGGCCAGCCCGATCGCCCCGAGCAGCACGGACTGCACGACGACGACGATCCCGACCGCAGCGCTCTTGCCCGCGATGATTCCCCATTTGGGCAGCGCCGTCGCACCGATCCGCTTGAGGGCACCGTAGCGCCGGTCGAAGCCCACGGCGATCGCCTGGCCGGTGAAGGCCGTCGACATCACCGCCACCATCATCACCGCCGGCAACACCCGCTCGACACGCGAGTCGCCGAGATCGCCGATCGGCAGAAGAGACAGGCCGATCAGGAGCGTCACCGGGATGAACATGGTCAACAGCAGTTGCTCGCCGTTGCGCAGCAGCAACTTCAGTTCCATGGCGGTCTGCGCCGCGAGCATCTTCGACGGCGAGTTCGGCTTCGGTCGAGGGACGAAGGTTCCTTCCGCGAACCTGTTGTTCACCAGACGATCGTGGGTCACGCTCACCCTCTCAACTCCCGACCGGTCAACTCGAGGAAGACGTCCTCGAGGCTGCGCTGATCCACCCGGATCTCGGTTGCCAGCGCTCCCAGATTCGCGCACCACGACGCAGCCGCTGCCACGACCGACGGGTCGATCGTGCCTTCGACGAGGTACCGCCCGGGATTGTCCTCACAAACCCGATGGGTGCCCGCCAGAGTCGACTGGAGCGCGCTCACGTCGAGGCCCGCAGGCGCGGTCAGCCAGAGCTGACCCTCTGCGCCGTCACGGGTGACCTCGTCGGGGGTGCCGGCCGCGACCACCCGCCCGTGATCGATGATCACGATCTCGTCGGCGAGTTCTTCGGCCTCGTTCATCAGGTGGGTGGTGAGCAGCACGCTCACGCCGTCGCGCCGAAGCGCGTCGATCAGTTCCCACACGAGCAGACGTGCCTGGGCGTCGAGACCGGCGGTGGGTTCGTCGAGGAAGACGAGTTCGGGGCGCCCGACCAGCGCGCACGCGAGCGCGAGACGCTGCTGCTGTCCTCCCGACAATCGGCGGTAGGGGGTGCGCCGCGCTTCGGAGAGCCCGAGTCGTCGGAGCAACCAGTCGGGATCGAGGGGGTCCGCCGAGTACGCCGCGACCAGATCGAGCATCTCGCCGGCGCGTGAACCGGGGTAGGCGCCCCCACCCTGCAGCATCACCCCGATCCTGGGGCGCAGGGAATCGGAGTCGGCGACGGGATCGAGGCCCAGGATGCGGACGGTACCGGCATCGGGGGTGATGAAACCCTCACACATTTCCACGGTCGTGGTCTTGCCTGCGCCATTGGGACCGAGAAGGGCGAGCACCTGGGCACGTTCCACGGTCAGGTCGAGACCGTTCACCGCGGTGATGCCCCCGTAGGTCTTGACGACGCCGTCCAGGCACACAGCCGGCGGCGCACCGGCGGGAGAACTCGGGATCACAGGTTTCCAGCCTAGGCGTCCGTGGTTTCCACCGGACGCGGTGGTGTGCGCTCCTGCAAACGCCACGGCAATCGTGAGCGGGTCGCGACGATGATCAGACCGACCACGACGATGGTCGCGATCGACGCCTGGACGATGATGAACGGCTGGTACTCGCTTCCGTTGGGCATGAGGATCATGCCGACCACCGACGAGAACGCGATGGTGGGAATCCTGAACACCGGACGGGTCGCCCAGGCTGCGAGTGGGATCACCGCCCACAGGAGATACCAGGGCTGAACCACGGGGAAGAGCAGCACGATCGCTCCGAGCGACACACCCAGCGCACCCACAGGGTGGAGTCGTCCCTTGAGCACCGCCAGCAGCATGCGCACAGTGATCAATCCGGCGACCAGTGCCGCGATGGGGCGGGTGATCGACAGCACCGCGGTCGTGTGATCCCCGAGACCGAGCAGCACGCCACCGAGGCCGGTGCCCATGCCGAGCAGGGTCGGGATCGACATCCAGCTGCGGACCTCGGTCGCCGTGCCCAGCGTCTGTGTCCATCCCAGCCCGAGTCCGCTTCCCCAGCTCACCGCGACGATGACGACGGCAGAGCCGAGACCCAGCACCGCGGCCGCGGCTGCCACGGCCCGGAAGGTACCGCCCCACTTACGTGCCAGTGCCATCCCGACGAATCCGAGCGCGAGCAACGACGGCACCTTGATCATCGACGACAGCGCCACGAGAGCCGTACCGGCTGCGAGCCATCCTGCGAGGTGGAGCCGGGAGGACGACTCGTCCGCGGGATGGACCGCGCGCAGAGCCAGTTCGACGCCGGCGAGCATGAGCCCGAGCATGAGCGCTTCGTTGTGGATGCCGGCGACCAGATGGAACAGCAGCAGGGGATTCGCCGCACCGAGCCACAGCGCGCTCACGGATGCGACACCGCATCGGCGGGCCAGGCGGGGCAGTGCCCACACGATCAGAGCGACGCCGACGAGCGCGAACAGTCGGTGCACGAAGATGCCGGCGACGATGTTCTCGCCCGTGAGATGGGTGATCTTCTCGCCGATCCACAGGAAGGCTGGACCGTAGGGGGCCGGAGTATCACGCCAGATGTTGGGTACCGTGCGCGTCAGGACGTGGTCGACGCCCAAGGCGCCCGCAGGTCCGATCGCGTACGGATCCAGTCCCCGCGCCGCGATCTCGCTCTGCGCGAGGTAGGAGTACACATCCTTGCTGAACATCGGAGGTGCGACGACGAGCGGGAGGATCCAGAGCAGCAAGGTGCGGTCGAGTTGCGATCGGCTCAGGCGACGTGGCGGACCGTCCGGTTCCCGGCGGCCGATCGCGAACCGGCCGAGTAGCAGCCACGCGAGGATCACCAGCGCCGTGCCCGTCATCGTCATCGTCAAGGCCGCACTGGGCATCCGCGCGGCCAGACCGAGTGCTCGTACGCCCTGCACAGGGTTCTGCAGGACCGGTTGAGCGCCGGCACCGAGGGCGCCGACCGCCATGAGTACCGCTCCGGTGGCTCCGAGAAGGCGAATGCGGTGCAGATAGGTGGTCTGCGCAGTATCGAGCCCGCGACCTTCGGCCTCGTCGCCGTGCAGAACCACGGCGACGTCCGCGTGCGGACTCGGGGCATCGAGGCCGAGGGCCCGCCGGAACCATCTACCCGCTCGCTCGGCGACTCCGGGTCGGCCCGGCGCCGGGGAAGTCGTACGCGAGGCGGACAGGGGAGGAGTCGACGGCACGTCAGAAGCGTAACGGTGCGGCCGGGGTGGTCATTTCCGGCTCGGGCACCCGTGTAATGAAGGGCACCCTTAGTGGACCGAGCTTCCGAATTCCGTCACACTGGTGTTGTGAAAAACCCGTCCGACACCGCTGAGCGCGCCGAACGTGCAGGTCAAGCACCTGCCGCGGCGTCGTCGCGGGCTGAGGACGTACGTCGGACCTCATCGGCGACCGGACGCGACGCGCCGGAAGGGCAGACGCGCGCAGCGGTCGTGCAATTGCTCCTCGAAGAAGGCCCCATCACCGCGCCCGAGATCGGCGAGCAGCTGGGGCTGAGCGCCGCAGGGGTGCGGCGGCATCTCGATGCCCTCATCGAGTCCGGTGAAGCGCAGGCCGCGGCGCCACCACGACGCCAGGGCCGAGGCCGCGGGCGGCCTGCCCGCCGTTTCCAGCTCACCGCGGTCGGTCGTGCCCGCCTGGGGCACTCCTACGACGATCTCGCGACTGCCGCGATGCGGCACCTGCGCGAACTCGGTGGCGACGCCGCCGTGGAGGACTTCGCGCGGCGCCGCGTGGACTCGATCCTCGGCAGCATCGCGCCCGCCGACCGGAACGACGACGACGTCGAAGCCGTCGCCGAGGAGATCGCCGGAGCGTTCACCGCTTCCGGATTCGCGGCGTCGACCCGCCGTGTCGGTACCGGCGTGCAGATCTGCCAGCATCACTGCCCGGTATCCCACGTCGCAGAGCAGTTCCCCGAACTGTGCGAGGCCGAACAGGAAGCGTTCGTACGGATCCTCGGAACCCACGTGCAGCGACTTGCGACGATCGCCAACGGTGACGCCTTCTGCACCACTCACGTGCCGGTTCTGGCCAGAGTGGAGGCGCCTCGGCCGGAGCCGGAGCCGCCCACGTGATGCCCATACCTCCGGTGTTCCGCGAAACCGGGCACCTCCGAAAGACATCCACCCACCCGTCGACCGTCGACGCACAGCCCGCGCCGACGCCCACCAGACTCCGGAAGGAGCTCGCATGACCGTCGCATCGGACCAGACGTCCGGCACCGCGCCGCTGACGCAGGAAGAGACGATCGATTCTCTCGGCCACTACGAATACGGCTGGGCTGATCCCGACACCGCCGGTGCCACGGCACAGCGCGGCCTGTCCGAGGAGGTCGTGCGGGACATCTCGGCCAAGAAGAACGAACCCGAGTGGATGCTCGACATCCGCCTCAAGGCGCTGCGCACCTTCGACAAGAAGCCCATGCCGGTGTGGGGTTCGAACCTCGACGGGATCGACTTCGACAACATCAAGTACTTCGTGCGCTCCACCGAGAAGCAGGCGGCCAGCTGGGACGAGCTTCCCGAGGACATCAAGAACACCTACGACAAGCTCGGCATCCCCGAAGCCGAGAAGCAGCGCCTGATCGCCGGTGTCGCCGCGCAGTACGAGTCCGAGGTCGTCTACCACCAGATCCGCGAGGACCTCGAGAGCCAGGGCGTGATCTTCCTCGACACCGATTCGGGCCTGCGTGAGCACCCCGAACTGTTCAAGGAATACTTCGGCACGGTCATCCCGGCCGGCGACAACAAGTTCTCCGCGCTCAACACTGCCGTGTGGTCCGGTGGCTCGTTCATCTACGTCCCGCCGGGTGTGCACGTCGACATCCCGCTGCAGGCCTACTTCCGCATCAACACCGAGAACATGGGCCAGTTCGAGCGGACTCTGATCATCGTCGACGAGGGCGCGTCGGTGCACTACGTCGAGGGCTGCACCGCGCCGATCTACAAGTCGGATTCGCTGCACTCCGCGGTGGTCGAGATCATCGTCAAGAAGGGCGGCCACTGCCGCTACACGACGATCCAGAACTGGTCGAACAACGTGTACAACCTGGTGACCAAGCGCACCAAGGTCGAGGCCGGCGGCTCCATGGAATGGATCGACGGCAACATCGGCTCCAAGGTGACGATGAAGTACCCGGCCGTGTGGATGATGGGCGAGCACGCTCGCGGCGAGGTGCTCTCGGTTGCGTTCGCCGGCGAGGGGCAGCACCAGGACACCGGCGCGAAGATGCTGCACCTGGCGCCGCACACCTCCTCGACCATCGTGTCGAAGTCGGTCGCCCGCGGCGGCGGACGTGCGTCCTACCGCGGCCTCGTGCAGGTCAACAAGGGTGCCCACGGCTCGAAGTCGACGGTCAAGTGCGACGCTCTCCTCGTCGACCAGATCAGCCGCTCCGACACCTACCCGTACGTCGACATCCGTGAGGACGACGTCACCATGGGGCACGAGGCGACCGTCTCGAAGGTGAGCGACGACCAGCTGTTCTACCTGATGAGCCGCGGACTCGACGAGGACGAGGCCATGGCGATGGTGGTGCGCGGGTTCGTCGAGCCCATCGCCAAGGAGTTGCCGATGGAGTACGCCCTCGAACTCAACCGCCTGATCGAACTGCAGATGGAAGGGGCAGTCGGCTAAATGACTGCGGAAGCGAAGAACATTCCTGCCACGGGAGTGCGGGATGCCGTGCGTGCCGAGAACCGCGCTCCGGCCGTGAACAAGGGCGAGGTGTTCACCTCGTTCGACGTGGATGCCTTCGAAGTGCCCTCCGGGCGCGATGAGGTGTGGCGATTCACCCCGCTGCGACGTCTGAGGGGTCTGCACGACGGCACCGCCCCCGCGACCGGCGTCGCCGGCGTCGACGTCACCCCCGCCGAGGGCGTTCGGGTCGAGACGGTCGGCAGGGACGATCCGCGGCTCGGGAAGGGCGGCGTGCCGTTCGATCGCATCGCGGCCCAGGCGTATTCGTCCTTCGAGACCGCGACGGTCGTCACGGTCGGGCGTGAGGTCGAGGTCGCCGATCCCGTCACGGTCACCGTCACCGGGCCGGGCGAGGGCTCCGTGGCGTACGGACACGTACAGATCCGGCTCGAGGCGTTCGCCGATCTCACGCTCGTGATCGACCAGCGTGGCAGCGGCACCTACGCGGAGAACATCGAGTTCGTGCTCGGCGACAGCGCGCGGCTGAAGGTCGTCGCGGTGCAGGACTGGGCCGATGATGCCGTGCACGTCGCGGCGCACCATGCCCGGCTCGGACGCGACGCCGTACTGCGGCACTTCACTGTCGCCCTCGGCGGCGACCTCGTGCGGGTGTCGGCCACCACGAAGTACGACGGCCCCGGCGGCGACGCCGAACTGCTGGGCCTGTACTTCGCCGACGCCGGACAGCACTTCGAGCAGCGTCTGCTCGTCGACCACTCGCAGCCGAACTGCAAGTCGAACGTCGTCTACAAGGGTGCGCTGCAGGGCGATCCGGCCTCCGGTAAGCCCGACGCGCACACCGTATGGATCGGCGACGTGCTCATCCGCGCCGAGGCCGAGGGCACCGATACCTTCGAACTCAACCGCAATCTCGTCCTCACCGACGGAGCGCGCGCCGACTCGGTGCCCAACCTCGAGATCGAGACCGGCGAGATCGTCGGCGCCGGCCACGCCTCGGCGACCGGACGGTTCGACGACGAGCAGTTGTTCTACCTGCGTGCGCGCGGTATTCCGGAGGAGGAAGCGCGGCGCCTCGTCGTTCGCGGCTTCTTCCACGAGTTGCTCGAGCGCATCACGGTGGTCGAGGTCCGCGAACGGCTCGAGGCCGCGATCGAGGCAGAACTTGCCGCGGTCGGTGCCTGACCGGCCGGCACCTCCCGTAGTCCCGATACTTCTCCACTAAGGAAACGCATTTTCGATGTCCACACCTTCGAACGTCCTCGAGATCAAAGACCTGCACGTTCGCGTCGCCCAGACGGACGAGAACGCCGAACCCATCGACATCCTCAAGGGCGTCGACCTGACGGTCCGCTCGGGTGAGACGCACGCCATCATGGGCCCCAACGGTTCCGGCAAGTCCACCCTGTCGTACGCCATCGCAGGTCACCCCAAGTACGAGGTCACCTCGGGCAGCATCACCCTCAACGGTGAGGACGTGCTCGCGATGAGCGTCGACGAGCGCGCCCGCGCCGGCCTGTTCCTCGCGATGCAGTACCCCGTCGAGGTGCCCGGCGTGTCGATGTCGAACTTCCTCCGGACCGCCGCCACCGCTGTGCGGGGCGAGGCGCCCAAGCTGCGCCACTGGGTCAAGGAGGTCAAGTCGGCGATGTCCGAACTCGACATCGATCCGGCCTTCGGCGAGCGCAGCGTCAACGAGGGCTTCTCCGGTGGCGAGAAGAAGCGCCACGAGATCCTGCAGCTCGGCCTGCTGAAGCCGAAGATCGCGATCCTCGACGAGACGGACTCCGGCCTCGATGTCGACGCTCTCCGTGTCGTCTCCGAGGGAGTCAACCGCTACCAGCAGAACGAGGACGGCGGCGTCCTGCTCATCACCCACTACACCCGCATCCTGCGTTACATCAAGCCGCAGTTCGTGCACGTCTTCGTGGGTGGCCGCATCGTCGAGTCCGGCGGCCCGGAACTCGCCGACGAGCTCGAGGCGAACGGTTACGAACGTTTCACCCAGTCGGCGACGCAAGGAGCGTGATCGGATGACGGTGCCGGTGCGGACCTTGGACATCGCCCGCATCAGGGCGGATTTCCCGATCCTCGCGCGCACGGTGCGCGACGGCAAACCCCTGGTCTACCTGGACTCGGGTGCGACCTCGCAGCGCCCCGTGCAGGTGCTCGACGCCGAACGTGACTTCCTCGCCACGCGGAACGCGGCCGTGCATCGCGGCGCGCACGCGCTGTCGGAGGAAGCGACGGACGCCTACGAGGACGCCCGCGCCGTCATCGCCGCATTCGTCGGTGTCGACGTCGACGAGGTCGTGTTCACCAAGAACGCAACCGAGTCGCTGAACCTCGTCGCGTACGCCTTCGCCGACGACCGGTTCCCGCACCGGCTCGGTCCCGGAGACGAGATCGTCGTCACCGAACTCGAGCACCACGCGAATCTCGTTCCGTGGCAGGAACTCGCGCGCCGCACGGGCGCGACCCTGCGGTGGTACGGGGTCACCGACGACGGCCGTATCGATCTCGATTCGCTCACCCTGACCGAGGCCGTCAAGGTCGTCGCGTTCACGCACCAGTCGAACGTGACCGGGGCGATCGCCCCCGTCGAGGAGTTGGTGCGCCGCGCGAAGGAAGTCGGCGCGATCGTCGTGCTCGACGCGTGCCAGTCCGTGCCGCACATGGCGGTCGACTTCCGTTCTCTCGGTGTGGACTTCGCCGCCTTCTCCGGGCACAAGATGTTCGGGCCGTCGGGCGTCGGTGTCCTCTACGGTCGCCGCGACCTGCTCGCGGACGTACCGCCGTTCATCACCGGCGGTTCCATGATCGAAACGGTCACGATGGAGGCCACCACCTTCGCAGCTCCGCCGCAGCGCTTCGAGGCCGGTTCACCGATGACGTCCCAGGCGGTCGGTCTCGGTGCGGCCGTGCGGTATCTGCAGGACATCGGGATGGACGCTGTCGCCGCGCACGAGCACGAGTTGACCGCGGCGGCACTCGCCGAGCTGGGCGGCATCGAGGGGGTGCGGATCATCGGACCCACCACCGCCGAACAGCGAGGAGGTGCAGTGTCGTTCGTCGTGGACGGAATTCACGCTCACGATCTCGGCCAGATCCTCGACGATGAAGGCGTCGAGATCCGCGTCGGTCACCACTGCGCATGGCCGCTGCACCGCCGCTTCGGCGTGGCCGCGACCGCCCGCGCGTCGTTCGCCGTATACAACACCCCGGATGAGGTACAGGCGCTCGGCGCGGCGATCCGGCGCGCTCAGAAGTTCTTCGGGGAGGCGTGATCCGATGCGGATGGAGCAGATGTACCAGGAAGTGATCCTGGACCACTACAAGCACCCGCACCACCGAGGGCTGCGCGAGCCGTTCGGCGCCGAGGTGCACCACGTCAACCCGACCTGTGGGGACGAGGTGACACTGCGCGTGAATCTCGACGGCGACACCGTCGCCGACGTGTCGTACGACGGGCAAGGCTGCTCGATCAGCCAGGCGTCGACATCCGTGCTCACCGACCAGGTGATCGGTGTTCCCCTCGCCGAAGCCCTGAAGATCGTCGACGGGTTCGTCGAGATGGTGAGCAGTCGTGGCACCGTCGAGGGCGACGAGGATCTGATCGGCGACGGCATCGCGTTTGCCGGCGTCGCGAAGTATCCCGCACGCGTGAAGTGCGCGTTGCTGGGCTGGATGGCGTTCAAGGACGCGGTCGCGCAGACCGTGGACGCGCAAACCGTTTCGAGCGGAGGACAGAACTGATGACCGAACCCGCACCGGGCACCGTGAACACCGACGAGGCTGCTGCGACCGGCGCGGTCGATGGCTCGGACGAGGCGTCCACGCTGGTCGCCGCGACCGCACCGCCGCTGGAACCCGGCCGCCTCGACGAACTCGAAGAGGCACTCCGAGACGTCGTAGACCCCGAACTCGGCATCAACGTAGTCGATCTCGGCCTCGTCTACGGCATCTCCGAAGCCGACGAGACCGTGACCGTGGACATGACCTTGACCTCGGCGGCATGCCCCTTGACCGATGTCATCGAGGAACAGGCCAAGGGTGCCCTCGTGCGCAGCGGCCTGTGCGACGAGCTGCGCATCAACTGGGTGTGGATGCCGCCGTGGGGTCCCGACAAGATCACCGACGACGGTCGCGAGCAGTTGCGCGCACTCGGCTTCACGGTCTGATTCGCCCTTGTAGTTCCGGCCTCGGCGCCTGATCCTCGACCGCTCACCCGGGCTGGGGTCAGGCGCCTTTGCGTTCGCCCGAACTCTTCTTCGCGGCCGTCTTCTTCGCAGGCCTCTTTGCTGCGGTCTTCTTCGCCGTGCTCTTCTTCGCCGTGCTCTTCTTCGCGGTGCTCTTCTTCGCGGTGCTCTTGCTCGCACTGCTCTTCTTGGCGGCGGACTTCTTCTGCCCGCCTTCGCCGGAGTCGTCCTCGTCGTCGGAATCCTTCGAGGACGAGTTCTTTCCGCGCGCCGAACCCGCCGGCACCTTCTTTCCTGCGGCATCGACGCTGCGTTGGAGAGCCGCCACCAGATCGAGCACCTCGGCGTCTTCCTCGCCGGTGTCGGATTCGGCGACCTGGAAGACCTTCTCGCCACCCCGGGCAAGAGCCTCGTCGATCAGAGTGCGCAGTTCGACCTGGTATTCGTCGGTGAACTCGGTCGGATCGAAATCTCCCGACATCGACTCGACGAGAGTCTCGGCCATCGCGAGCTCACGTTGTTTCGGTTTCTCGATGTCGTCGAGCGACTCGAACTCTGCTGCACGTACCTCGTCGGGCCACAGCAGGGTCTGGAGGATGAGCAGGCCGTCGCGGGTGCGCAGTGCCGCCAGTCGCGTGCGTTGCCGGAGGGTGAAGTGCACCAAGGCTGTGCGATCGCTCTGCTCGAGGGTCGCGGCGAGGAGGCCGTAGGCCTTCGGGGACGACGAATCGGGTTCGAGATAGTAGGACTTCTCGAACAGGATCGGATCGATCTGTTCAGTGGGCACGAACTGCAGCACCGGGATCTCGTGCTTCTCGGCGGCAGGAAGCTTGTCGAAGTCCTCGTCGGTGAGCACGACCCGCTCACCGTCGTCGGAGTCGTAGGCCTTGTCGATCTCCTGGAAGGGGACGACCTCGCCGCATTCGGTGCACACCCGCTGATATTTGATCCGTCCACCGTCCTTCGCGTGCACCTGGTGGAACGTGATGTCGTGTGACTCGGTGGCCGAGTACACCTTCACCGGCACATTGACGAGGCCGAACGCGAGTGAGCCTTTCCAGATCGACCGCATGTATCCATCATGATCGACACCTCGGAGGCACGCTGGAAAGCTGCGAAAGTCGCCGGAGCGCACGCCGAGACGTTCGCCACAGGCCCGTCACGCACGCGGACCGGCACGCACGGGGATCAGTGGAGCGAACGCAGGATGGTGCCGCGCAGGGAGGGGGGCAGTACCCGGAACAGCCGCCACATCGCGGCGGCCACGCCTATCGCGTCCTCGCGACCCGACAGGTAGGCGCGTTGCCGGGCGACCGGCATATCGAAGAAGGCATCGAAGAAGTCGATCGCTCCGCCGGCGTCGAGTCGCAGCAGCACCCGCAGTCCCATCTGCCGCATCGTCGCCACCGAACGGGAGGACGCCGACCAGAGAACGCGCTGCGGATCGGTGCCGCGGCGTACCGCATCGACCACGGCGTCCGCGGAGGACAACGCCGTCGCCACGGCGTAACCCGTCGCCGGATGCATGAGACCACCGCGAGCACCGAAGCCGATCACTCCGGGCGCTGTCGCTACGCCCTCCACGGCGAATCGCACCCGCTCGATCCTCTCTTCACCGGTCGTGCGTACCCCGCGGGCGGTCAACCGGGCGTACAGGCGTCGTTCGAGTTCGGCGAGTCCGAGGGCGGGACGCCCGACCAGACAGGTCTCCTCGAGAATCGTGTGTCCGTCCCCGACCGGTACGGCGTACAGGAACGACGGGATATCGCCGGGAGCCGTTCCGTTGTCGCGGCGCCAGTCCATGAACCAGGCGTCCTGGCCGTCGAGTGCCGGCGCTGCGGTCGCGTCGTCCACGATCACACCGAACGCCGTCTGCTGGGCACGCTGCGGATCGGCGGGCACCCCCCGCGCGTCGACGACACAGCGCGCACGCAACCGGCGACCGTCCTCGAGGGTGACGCCGTGCTCGTCGAGGTCGCGCGCACGTCCCGTGACCACCGTGACGGCCTCGAGGTCGAGAAAGTTCTGCAGACGGGCCGTGTCCAGCACCTGGTAGGGGCGCTCGACGACACGGGACCCGCGCGTCCACGCGGCCGGGGCGCCGACGTGTGCCGCCACGACGTCCTCGGGCAGCCAGGCGGGCAGTTCGTCCGCCCACGCCGCATACGTCGCGGTCCAACGCCGCTGCGGCCGTACGTCGACGGCCGTCACCGCGAGGCCGGCCGCGGCTGCACGGAAGGCCAGCGCACGGCCGGCCGGGCCCAGCCCGGCTACGAGGACGTCGGCGGGGGAATGGTCGGTCACGGCAGCCAGCCTAGGTCGCGCGCGGAGAGGTGGCGGCGCAGTGCGGTGGGCGTAGTGCATCTCACCGTGGTAGCGAAGTGAAGCCACGGTAAAATGAATGGTTCGTGTGCCCGGCCCCTGCCGTCCTGGCACTCATCCATCGACTTTCTGCCTAGGAGCCCGTGCGTGATCACCGCTACCGACCTCGAAGTCCGCGCCGGTGTGCGGACCCTGCTCACCGCCCCCGGATCGGGGTTGCGGGTGCAGGCCGGGGACCGGATCGGGCTCGTCGGCCGCAATGGTGCGGGCAAGACGACCACCCTGCGGATCCTCGCAGGTGAAGGTGAGCCCTATGCCGGCACGGTGATCCGCTCCGGCGATGTCGGCTACCTCCCGCAGGATCCGAAGGAGGGCAATCTCGACGTCCTCGCCAAGGATCGGGTGCTCTCGGCACGCGGTCTCGACGAGATCCTGCGCGGCATGGAGAAGCAGCAGGCACTGATGGCGGAGGCGGTGGACGACAAGATCCGCGACCGCGCGGTGCGCAAGTACGGTTCGCTCGAGGAGCGGTTCGCGACGCTCGGCGGATATGTCGCCGAGTCCGAGGCTTCCCGGATCTGCCACAGCCTCGGCCTTCCCGACCGCGTGCTGAGCCAGCCGCTGCGGACGCTTTCCGGCGGTCAGCGTCGCCGCGTGGAACTCGCCCGCATCCTGTTCGCTGCCTCCGATGGTTCCGGCGGAAAGTCCGAGACGACGCTGCTGCTCGACGAGCCGACCAACCACCTCGACGCCGACTCGATCACGTGGCTGCGCGGCTTCCTCCAGAACCACGACGGAGGCCTCATCGTCATCAGTCACGATGTGGAGTTGCTCGCGGATGTGGTGAACAAGGTGTGGTTCCTCGACGCGGTGCGCGGCGAGGCGGACATCTACAACATGGGCTGGAAGAAATACCTCGACGCGCGTGCGACCGACGAGGCGCGGCGCCGACGCGAGCGTGCGAACGCCGAGAAGAAGGCGTCCGCGCTGCAGAAGCAGGCCGCCAAGCTCGGCGCCAAGGCGACGAAGGCCACTGCCGCGCAGAACATGGCGAAACGGGCAGAGAAGCTGCTCGCGGACCTCGACGACGTACGAGTCGCCGACAAGGTGGCCAAGATCCGGTTCCCCACGCCTGCCGCGTGCGGCAAGACCCCGCTGATGGCCAAGGAACTCACCAAGGTCTACGGCTCCTTGGAGATCTTCACCGGTGTCGATCTCGCGATCGATCGGGGCAGCCGGGTCGTGGTCCTCGGACTCAACGGTGCGGGCAAGACGACGCTGTTGCGGTTGCTCGCCGGCGTCGAGCAACCCGATCTCGGCGAACTCGTGCCAGGGCACGGACTCAAGATCGGATACTTCGCCCAGGAACACGACACCATCGACGACTCCGCCACCGTGTGGGAGAACATCCGGCACGCCGCCCCGGACGCCGGTGAGCAGGATCTGCGGGGGCTGCTCGGTGCATTCATGTTCACCGGACCGCAGCTCGACCAGCCGGCAGGCACACTTTCCGGCGGCGAGAAGACGCGCCTGGCGCTGGCCGGCCTCGTTTCCTCCGCGGCGAACGTGCTTCTCCTCGACGAACCGACCAACAACCTCGACCCCATCTCGCGCGAGCAGGTTCTCGACGCGCTGCGCAGTTACGAAGGTGCCGTCGTGCTCGTGACCCACGACCCCGGCGCGGCCGAAGCTCTCGACCCGGAGCGCGTGATCCTGCTTCCCGACGGAACCGAGGATCACTGGTCCCAGGAGTACCTCGAACTGATCCAGCTCGCGTAGGCGGGATCCGTCCTCGCCCGGCTCTGCTCGCCGGATACGCATCCGCGCAGCCGAGTGGTCCTCTAGCCTGGGAGCGGGACCTTTGGCGAGGGCGCAGGGAGGATCCGATGGCGCGAAATTCCGGTGATGGAGATACGACCTACGCGAAGGGAGCCCGAGTTACGGGGGAATCGCGGGACCGCTTGCAGGAGGATCTCAAGCGCCGCTACGAGGAGGGTGCGAGCATACGGACTCTCGCGCAGGAAACAGGTCGATCCTACGGTTTCGTGCACAACGTTCTCGTGGAGTCGCAAGTACGGCTGCGGGGGCGCGGCGGCCCGAACCGTCGCAGGGCAGCGACGAGCGACGAGAAGGCATGAGCAGCAACTTCTCGGACCGGGCGCATCAGTCGCGGCGGCGCACCGACTCCTCGACGAGGTCGAGGACCGCGTCGAGGTCCTGCTCCGTATGTCCTGAAGCGAGGCGGGCGATGAGTCCGTCGAGGACGAGATCCAGGTAGCCCAGCAGCACTTCGGTCGGCACGTCGTCGCGTAGCCGGCCTGCTTCCCGTTGCCGTTCGAGACGTCCCACCGTCGCCTCGGTGAGTTCGGCGGAGTGCTGCGTCCATGCCTTCGCGAACTCGGGGTCGGTCCGCAGGCGGCGGGTGATCTCGAGTCGCGTCCCGAGCCAGTCGAACTGATCGGGCGAGGAGAGCATGTCGCGCATGACCTGTACGAGACCCTCACTGGCCGCGACATCCGCCATGCGCCTCGCGTCCTCCTGTGCGAGGGCGAGGAACAGGCCGTCCTTGTCCTTGAAATGGTGGAAGATCGCACCGCGGGACAGACCGGTGGCCTCTTCGAGCAGTCGCACCGTCGCGCCGTCGTAGCCGTACTCGGCGAAGCAGCGACGGGCACCGTCGAGGATCTGCCTGCGTCGCGCGGCGAGATGGTCCTCACTGACCTTGGGCACGTGCCACTTCCTTTCCGCTCGAGGGAGACGGCGGGCCCGAGACGAGTCTCGTCCCGGGCCCGCCGCTTCACACAGAGGTGACCACTCGGGTCACGCAGTGTTCTCAGCCGCGGATCATGTTCCGCAGCACGTACTGCAGGATGCCGCCGTTGCGGTAGTAGTCCGCCTCACCGGGGGTGTCGATGCGGACCACGGCGTCGAACTCGACCTTCTCGCCGTTGTCCTTGGTCGCGGTGACCTTGACCGTCTTCGGCGTGACGCCCTCGTTGAGCTTCTCGATGCCCTCGATGTCGAAGACCTCGGTGCCCGTCAGGCCGAGCGACTTGGCCGACTCGCCTGCCGGGAACTGCAGCGGGATGACGCCCATGCCGATGAGGTTCGAGCGGTGGATGCGCTCGAACGACTCGGTGATGACGGCCTTGACGCCGAGCAGGCGGGTGCCCTTGGCAGCCCAGTCGCGCGAGGAACCCGAACCGTACTCCTTGCCACCGAGGACGACGAGCGGGATGCCGGCCTCCTGGTAGTTCTGCGAGGCGTCGTAGATGAACGCCTGCGGAGCGCCGTCCTGGGTGAAGTCGCGGGTGTAGCCGCCGGAGACACCGTCGAGAAGCTGGTTCTGCAGACGGATGTTCGCGAAGGTGCCGCGGATCATCACCTCGTGGTTGCCACGACGCGAACCGAGCGAGTTGTAGTCCTTGCGCTCGACACCGTGGGCGTCGAGGTACTGCGCCGCCGGGGTGCCGGGCTTGATCGGTCCGGCCGGGCTGATGTGGTCGGTGGTGACCGAGTCGCCGAGCAGCGCGAGCACACGAGCGCCCTTGATGTCGGTGACCGGAGCCGGATCCATCGTCATGCCGTCGAAGTACGGTGCCTTGCGGACGTACGTCGAGTTCTCGTCCCACGCGAAGGTGTCGCCCTCGGGGGTCTCGAGGTTCTGCCAGCGCTCGTCACCCTTGAAGACGTCTGCGTAGGACTTGCGGAACATGTCCTGGCTGATCGCCGACTTGATCGTGTCGTCGATCTCCTGGGCGGACGGCCAGATGTCCTTCAGGAAGACGTCGTTGCCTTCGGTGTCCTTGCCGAGCGGATCGGTCTCGAAGTCGAAGTCCATCGTGCCCGCGAGCGCGTACGCGATGACCAGCGGCGGCGAGGCCAGGTAGTTCATCTTGACGTCGGGGGAGATGCGACCCTCGAAGTTGCGGTTGCCCGAGAGCACCGCGGTCACCGACAGGTCGTTGTCGTTGACGGCCTTCGAGATCTCCTCGGGCAGCGGACCGGTGTTGCCGATGCAGGTGGTGCATCCGAAGCCACCGAGGTAGAAGCCGAGCTTCTCGAGGTACGGCCAGAGGCCGGCCTTCTCGTAGTAGTCGTTGACGACCTGCGAACCCGGCGCCATGTTGGTCTTGACCCACGGCTTGGTGGACAGGCCCTTCTCGACCGCATTGCGCGCGAGGAGAGCGGCACCGAGCATCACCGACGGGTTGGAGGTGTTGGTGCAGGACGTGATGCCCGCGACCACGACCGCGCCGTGGTCGAGAACGAACTCGCCGCGCTCCTCCGAGACCACCTTGACCGGCTTCGACGGACGACCGTGGGCGCCGTTGGCGGCCGAGTGCACGTCGACGGCACCGTCGTCGGCGAAGGACAGGACGGCCGGGTCGGACGCCGGGAAGGTCTCCTCGACGGCCTCGTCGAGCTTGGTGTGCTCGGCGGGCAGGTTCTCCTCCACGTAGTTGTGGATGTCCTTGCGGAACGCGACCTTCGACTCGCTGAGCAGGATGCGGTCCTGCGGGCGCTTCGGGCCGGCGATCGACGGCACGACGGTCGACAGGTCGAGCTCGAGGTACTCGGAGAACTCGGGCTCGCGGCTCGGGTCGTGCCACATGCCCTGTTCCTTGGCGTACGCCTCGACGAGAGCGAGCTGCTCGTCGCTGCGGCCGGTCAGGCGCAGGTAGTTGATGGTCTCGCCGTCGATCGGGAAGATCGCTGCGGTGGAACCGAATTCGGGGCTCATGTTGCCGAGGGTGGCGCGGTTGGCGAGGGGAACCTCGGCGACACCGGCGCCGTAGAACTCGACGAACTTGCCGACGACACCGTGCTTGCGCAGCATGTCGGTGACGGTGAGCACGACGTCGGTGGCGGTCACACCCGGATTGATCTCACCGGTGAGCTTGAAGCCGACGACGCGCGGGATGAGCATCGAGACGGGCTGGCCGAGCATGGCGGCCTCGGCCTCGATGCCGCCGACGCCCCAGCCCAGCACGCCGAGGCCGTTGACCATCGTGGTGTGCGAGTCGGTGCCGACGCAGGTGTCGGGGTAGGCCTGACCGTTGCGGACCATGACGGTCGGGGCGAGGTACTCGATGTTGACCTGGTGCACGATGCCCATGCCCGGGGGGACGACGCGGAAGTCGTCGAAGGCGCCCTGGCCCCAGCGCAGGAACTGGTAGCGCTCGCCGTTGCGCTCGTACTCGAGGTCGACGTTGCGCTCGAGCGCGTCGGCGCGACCGAAGTAGTCGAGGATGACCGAGTGGTCGATGACCATGTCGGCGGGGGAGAGGGGGTTGACCTTGTTCGGGTCGCCGCCCAGGGTCGTCACGGCCTCCCGCATGGTGGCGAGGTCGACGACGCAGGGGACGCCCGTGAAGTCCTGCATGACCACGCGGGCCGGGGTGAACTGGATCTCGATGCTCGGGTCTGCGGAGGGATCCCAGTTCGCGATTGCGCGGATGTGATCGGCCGTGATGTTGGCGCCGTCCTCGGTGCGCAGCAGGTTCTCGGCCAGAACCTTCAAAGAGTAAGGAAGTTTCTCGGTGCCGGGGACGGCCGACAGGCGGAAGATCTCGTACGAGTTGTCTCCGACCTGCAGCGTCCCCTTGGCGCCGAACGAATCAATACTGGTGCTCACGTCAGCTCCACTCGTCGTTTCGGCTGGCCGCCGACGGGGCTGTGTCGACGGCTGAAGCGAGGCACACGACGTACACCCGTGGCCCATGGCCCGGATACAGTCGTCGCGGCGTCTCGCACTCGATTCTAACAGTACGCTTGTCCTGTATTGAATCGAAGGCGGCACGGCGGTACGGGTGCCTCGCCCGGAGAGATCGGCCCTGTTGAGGATGCGTGCCGGGAGCTGCCGTCGCGCGATCGCGTAGTGTTCTTCACTGCCGCACGGGTGTGGCGCTTCGTGCCGTTCTCGGGCGGCCGGACCGCCGGAGCACCCGGATCCTGCCCAGTACCACCGGAGAGAGATGTCTGCGCCACTGCTTCGTACACCGGGTCCTGCGCTCACGGATCTTCCTGTCGGGGTTTCCGTCGAACAGGTGCTCGTCGATCTCGCCGATGATCAGGTGGCAGCGCCGTCGCGATATGTCGACGATCTCGTCGGCGAGGTCCAGCGGGCGAAGGACAACGGCATCGATCTGAGCGTGGTAGTGCTCGACCGGGATCCTCGCATCGATTCGCAATTGCGCGACCTCGCGACCGAGGTGGGCGCCGAGGACGGCGGCACCGTGCTGGTGCTCAGCCCCGGATGGGTCGGGACGTACAGCGCAGATCTCGACCGGGTCACCCTCGAAGCTGCCCAGGACCGCACGTACACCGGTGACCCGGTGGTCTCCACGCGCAACTTCGTCGACTCCGTGCTCGAGCCGTCGCCCCCCTGGACTCTGATGACGGTGCTGGTCGTCGGGTTCGTGGCTCTCGCGGCCGGGGCCACCTATCTGGCCAAGCGGCGCAGGGCACACGGCGAGGCGACCGCCGCTTCACGTGAGGAAAAGCTCGTCCCCGAGACCTCCTGAGGTCCCGTTACTCCACTGCCGGCATCGGCTCCGCCCACGTGCGGGCCGATGATCGCTCCGGATCGGGCGCCGGTAACCGCTCGCGGTCCTCACGGCGTTCTTCTATCGATCTTCCCGACTGTCATGCGACACACCCCGATGTTGTCGTACGGTTCTGATGACGCTCTTGGGGAAGGTGTGTCACAACCCGGTTCGTGGGGACGCTGTCCACAGCCGGTGTAGGACTGTAGCGTGTGAGCCGTGGGGCACCCACGGTCTATCGGTGCTGTCCGCCTTCCTCGGATCGTCCGGCCGGATGTCTCGGCCACCAGGTGCGACCGAGGGAGACGCAAGTGAGACGGTTCGGTATCCACGGGGGAGTTCCGCGACGGTCCGTGCCGGAAGGTGTCGGTACGGCGCCCGATGCAGTAGGCCTGTCCGAAGGACCGCCCTACCGCCGCTCTGCGCGGCCGCGCACCGGCGGGCTTCTCGCCGGTTTGGGACTGGTCACAGCGGTATTGCTCACGGTGACCGCGACAGCCGGGGCCGCACCCCCGCCGCCACCGAATCCGTCCGATGCCGAGATCGAACGCGCCGGCGCGGATGTCGCAAGCACCATCGATCGCGTCGGGCAACTGATCGTCCGGATCGCCGATGCCGATCAGCAACTCGCCGAGCTGGATGCGCAGGTCGCGATCAGGCGTGAAGACGTCAACCGAGCTCTCGTCGACCTCCAGAGCGCGCGCGACGCGGCGGATCTCGCGGAGCGGGCGGTCGTGGAGTCCCGTCGGGCTCTCGAGGACGCGGGCAGCCGGATTGCCGCCGCGCAGCAGGACTTCGACGCATTCGTCCGCGACAGCTACACCCGCGGAGCAAATTCGATCTCCTTGGCTGTCTACCTCGACGTCGACGGACCGGACGATCTGCTCGACCGTGCCCGGGTGATGCGGGTGCTTTCCGCCGGGCGGACCGCGGTGCTCGACGCGCTCCAGCGAGCCCGGGCGACGGAGGCCAACTCCCATTCCCGTGCGCGTGCAGCCAAGTCGGAAGCGGACGCGGCGGCGGCAGCGGCGGAGCACCGCAAGGTCGAAGCCGAGTCCGCGATTGCCGTCGCACGAGCCGAACTGGGCCGGCAGGCCGCCGAGAAATCGCGCATCGAGCAGGCTCGGGTGAGTGCACAGGCCGAACTCGACCGGGCCCGTGTGAACGTCGCGGGTCTCGAAGGCCAGCGTGCCGAATATCTGGATTGGGATCGGCGCCGCGCAGCCGAAGAGGCCGCTGCGGCCGCCGCCGCCGAAACCGCGCGCGTCGCAGCGGCGGAGGCCGCCCAGCGTGTCGCGGCAGACGCCGCCGCCCGGGAGCGCGCGGCAGAACTCGCCAACGGTCGCCGGCCGCACACGCTGATCGAGGAATCACCGCCGGGTGGCGAGGGCGCCACAGGCACGGCGCCGCCCGGTGAGACCGGGCCGCCGGTCGACATCGGCACCGCAACCGGGGCTACGGGTGAGATCGACACCGAGACCCGAGTGCCCGAGGACACCGGCGATGGCACGGGTGCCGACGACAACAGCGTTGGGACCGTGCCGGACGACACCGGCGGTGGAACCGTGCCGGACGACAGCAGCGGTGGGACCGTACCGGACGAAGACGGGGACACCGGCAGCGACGACGACGGGATCGACTGGGAGAACCCGGATCCCGGCGACCCCGTCGTGGAAACACCGGATTCGGGCACGGGGGGCGCGGGCTCTCGTCCCTCCGCGCCGGGTTCGACGCCCTCACGTCCGAGCCTCATAGGTTCCGCCGCGATCGAGGTCGTCGTCGATCGCGCGATGTCCCAGATCGGCGTGCCCTACGCGTGGGGAGGCGGAAACGAGAACGGCCCGACCCGCGGTATCCGCGACGGTGGCGTCGCCGACGTCCACGGGGATTACGCCAAAGTCGGTTTCGATTGTTCCGGATTGATGATCTACGCGTTCGCAGGCATCGGCATCTCGCTGCCGCACTACTCCGGTTATCAATACACGGCCGGCACGCAGATCCCGTCTTCGGAGATGAGACGTGGAGACATGATCTTCTACGGTCCCAACGCCAGCCAGCACGTCGCGCTCTATCTCGGTGACGGGCAGATGCTCGAGGCACCGCAGTCGGGATCGGTCGTGAAGATCTCGCCGGTACGCTGGGACGGAATGACACCGTACGTGGTGCGCATGGTGTCGTGACGGTGAGGTTTGCCGCGGCCGCCGCACCGCCGAGGACAGGCTGCAATCCGGTCGTTGCCGGATGTTCCCTCGGTCGGTGCAGGGTCGACGACACACCGAGCCGACACCTGCAATAGTGGTGCAGCAGGTGTTTCCAGCGGAGCGACGTAGGCGAAAGCGGTGGATTGTTGGTGACCTCACGCGAGGGTGGGACGTCCGGTTCGGCAACTCCGGGCGGCCAGGACGGCAACGACGGACGACAGAACAACCAGGCCGCGGCGGGTGCCGCGCCGGCGCCGAAGGAAGCGTCCGCGCACAATTCCCGACCCGACGAGGCGGCTGTGAAGGCAGGCTCCCCGGCCTCTCGGCCCCCCGGCGTCGACACCAGGAAGGCCGCCGGTGACACGCCTGCGAAGGCCTACGATCCGGCCGACGACGTCCGCCTCCTGGAACGGGCCATCTACGAGGTCAAGCGTGTGATCGTCGGCCAGGACCTGCTGGTCGAGCGGATGCTCGTGGGTGTTCTCGCGCGAGGCCACGTCCTGCTCGAAGGCGTCCCCGGTGTGGCGAAGACGTTGGCCGTCGAGACTTTCGCGAAGGTCGTCGGCGGGTCCTTCTCCCGGGTGCAGTTCACCCCGGATCTCGTCCCCACAGACCTCGTGGGCACCCGTATCTATCGGCAGGGCCGTGAGGAGTTCGACACCGAACTCGGTCCGGTCGTCGCGAACTTCGTGCTCGCCGACGAAATCAACCGAGCCCCGGCGAAGGTGCAGTCGGCCCTGCTCGAAGTGATGGCCGAACGGCACGTCACCATCGGCGGGAAGACCTTCCCCATGCCGGAGCCCTTCCTCGTGATGGCGACGCAGAACCCGATCGAGAACGAGGGTGTCTATCCGCTGCCGGAAGCGCAGCGCGACCGCTTCCTGTTCAAGGTTCTCGTCGACTATCCGACGGTCGAGGAAGAACGCGAGATCGTCTATCGGATGGGCGTTGCCGCCCCCGAACCGAAGCAGGTGCTCGACAACGAGCAGCTCACGCGCCTGCAGAAGATCGCCGGACGGGTCTTCGTGCACCACGCCCTCGTCGACTACGTCGTGCGCGTCATCTTCGCGACCCGGCAACCCGGTGACCTCGGTCTGGACGACGTGCAGGGGTGGATCGCCTACGGAGCGTCGCCGCGCGCGACGCTGGGCATCATCTCCGCGGCGCGGGCGCTCGCACTCGTCCGGGGCCGGGACTACGTGGTGCCGCAGGACATCATCGATGTCATCCCCGATGTACTACGTCACCGCCTCGTGCTGTCCTACGACGCGCTCGCCGACGATGTCTCCCCGGACCAGATCATCACCCGGATCCTGCAGACCGTGGGCCTGCCGCAGGTCGCGCCCCAGGCGAACGCCCCGGCGCCGGCCCGGGCGCCCGGCCCGCAGCCCGCAGACCCGCGGGCGACGGCAAATCCCCAGGCGCCCGTGGGTGCACCCGGTCCGCAGGGAGGTGCGGGCGCGCGGTGAGCACACGTCCTCACGACGGGGCGCCACCGCGGTTCCGGTCCGGTGAGCTGCGCGATCCTGCGCTCACCGCCGCGCTTCGTACGCTCGAGCTCACCGTGCGGCGACGTCTCGACGGCGTTCTGCACGGCGACCACCTCGGTCTGATCCCGGGGCCGGGTTCGGAGCCGGGTGATGCCCGCGAGTACCAGCCGGGCGACGACGTCCGCCAGATGGACTGGTCCGTCACCGCGCGCACGACCCATCCCCACGTACGTCAGACGGTCGCGGATCGGGAACTCGAGACGTGGCTCGCCGTCGACCTGTCTGCCAGCCTGGACTTCGGGACCGGGGTGTGCGAGAAGCGCGACCTGGTGGTCGCTGCGGTGGCCGCGCTGGCGCATCTGACCACAGGCGGTGGAAATCGGATCGGCGCGGTGATCTCCACCGGCGGCGAGACGGTGCGCGTGCCCGCGCGCGGAGGGCGGCTGCATGCGCAGTCGCTGCTCCGGACGGTCGCGACCACACCGCATCCACCCGACGGCACCCGCGGGGATCTCAAAGGCGTGATCGAGGCGCTGCGGCGGCCCGAGCGTCGCCGGGGTCTCGCCGTTGTCGTGAGCGACTTTCTCGGTCCGCTCGACTGGGAGCGTTCGCTCCGGGCACTGTCCGGCCGGCACGAACTGCTCGCCGTCGAGATCGTCGATCGGCGCGATCTCGAACTGCCCGATCTGGGGGATGTGGTCCTCCACGACCCGGAAACGGGCCGTACCCGTGAATTCACGACGACTCCCGAACTGCGGGCCGACTATGCGCAGGCGGCCGGCGAGCACCGTGCCGCTGTGCACCAGGCCTTGCGTAGCTGCGGTGCGCCCGTCATGACGCTGCGTACCGACCGCGACTGGATCGGCGACGTCGTGCGGTTCGTCGCGGCGCGCCGGCACAGCTACGGTGCACCCGGACGGCAGGGGGGACGATGAGCCTGTCCGGTTTCACCTCGCCGTGGTGGCTGCTGCTGCTGTTCGTCGTCGCAGCGCTCGGCGGAGCGTACGTGCTGGTCCAGCGGCGGCGCGTGGCGAACACACTGCGCTTCACCAATCTCGAGATGCTCGAGAAGGTCGCGCCCGCCCGTCCGGGGCGTGCCCGTCACGTCCCGGTCGCGCTGTTGCTCGTCGGCCTCGTGTTCCTCACCGTGGCGCTCGCCGGTCCCACCGCCGAGCAACGGGTGCCGCGCAATCGGGCCACGGTGGTTCTCGTCATCGACGTGTCGTTGTCCATGGAGGCCACCGACGTCGCGCCCACCCGCCTCGCGGCCGCGCAGGAAGCGGCCAAACAATTCGCCGACGACCTGACGCCCGGCATCAATCTCGGCCTCGTCGCGTTCTCCGGTACGGCCTCGGTGCTGGTGTCACCGACCACCAATCGTGAGGCAACGAAGTCCGCGATCGACAACCTGCAGCTCAGTGAACGCACCGCGACCGGCGAGGCCATATTCACCGCGATGCAGTCCATCGACACCCTCGCTGCGGTGCTGGGCGGCAGCGACCAGGCGCCACCCGCGCGGATCGTGTTGCTGTCCGACGGTAAGCAGACCGTTCCCGAGAGTCCTGACGATCCGCGCGGCGGATTCACTGCGGCACGGCAGGCCGCCGAGAAGGACATCCCGGTCTCGACCATCTCCTTCGGAACCCAGACGGGCACCGTCACCATCGAGGACGATCGGATTCCGGTCCCGGTCGACGACCCCTCGCTCAAGGAGATCGCGAACCTCTCGGGAGGAAGCTTCTTCACCGCGGCGAGTCTCGAGGAGCTCGAGGATGCCTACAACACCCTCGAAGAGCAAATCGGGTTCGAGACGACTCGCGGGGACGCGAGCCGTCCCTGGCTCATGCTCGGAGCGCTGTCGGTGATCGCGGGCCTCGTGGCGGCCATGGTGCTGCGCCAGCGCCTGCCCTGATCCGCCTTGTGGGCTCTCACGGTGCGTTTTCCGTCCACGACCGACCACCAGATAGGTTGAGTCCATGACTGACGCAGAAAGTGCCGCAGCGTCCACGCGTGCGGGTGTGACCCCCCGATCCGTTCTCGTCACGGGCGGAAACCGCGGGATCGGTCTCGCCGTCGCCCGCCGCCTGCAGGCGGACGGCCACAAAGTCGCCGTCACCCACCGCGGCTCGGGTGCGCCCGAGGGCCTGTTCGGTGTGCGGTGCGACGTCACCGACGCCGACTCGGTGGACGCAGCCTTCAAAGAGGTCGAGGAGCATCAGGGCCCGGTCGAGGTGCTGGTCGCGAATGCGGGTATCACCGACGACACCCTGCTGATGCGCATGACCGAGGACCAGTTCACCTCGGTGATCGATGCGAACCTCACCGGCGCTTTCCGATGCGCCAAGCGCGCCAATCGTGCGATGCTGCGAGCTCGCTGGGGCCGCATGATCTTCCTCGGCTCGGTCGTCGGTCTCGCCGGCCAGGCCGGGCAGATCAACTACGCTGCGTCGAAGGCCGGTGTCATCGGTCTCGCCCGGTCCGTCACCCGCGAGCTCGGTTCACGCTCGATCACGGCAAATGTTGTCGCTCCCGGCTTCATCGAGACCGACATGACCGCAGATCTGTCCGACGATCTGCGCGAGACGGCCAAGAAGTTCATCCCGCTGCAGCGACTCGGCAAACCGGAGGACGTCGCCGCCGTCGTCAGCTTCCTTGCTTCCGACGACTCTGCCTACGTCTCCGGCGCCGTGATCCCGGTCGACGGCGGCATGGGCATGGGCCACTGAGGGTCTTACGGACCACACTGGCGGTCGCACCGATCACACCCGAATCTCACTGGAGGACCGACACACTCATGGGCGGACTGCTCGACGGCAAGACCATTCTCGTCACCGGCATCATCACCGATGCCTCGATCGCCTTCCACACCGCGAAGGTCGCGCAGGAACAGGGCGCGAAGGTGATCATCACCGGCTTCGAGCGACTCCGGCTGATCGACCGGATCGCGCAGCGCCTGCCACAGCCGGTGCCGCCGGCGATCAGCCTCGACGTGCAGAACCAGGAGGATCTCGACGGTCTCGCCGACAAGATCCGCGAGCTCGCCCCCGAGGGGATCGACGGGGTCGTCCACTCCATCGGCTTCGCACCCCGCTCCTGCCTGGGCAGCCCCTTCCTCGACGCGCCGTGGACCGATGTCGCGGTTGCTCTCGAAGTGTCCGCCTATTCCTACGGCGCTCTCGCCAAGGCCGTCCTCCCCGTGATGAACGAGGGTGGCTCGATCGTGGGAATGGACTTCGACCCGTCCCGAGCCGTGCCGTTCTACAACTGGATGGGTGTTTCCAAAGCGACGCTCGAATCGGTGAACCGCTATGTGGCCAAGGAGGTCGGGCCGCGCGGCATCCGTTCCAATCTCGTCGCCGCCGGACCGATCAAGACCCTCGCCGCGAAGGCGATCGCGGGAGACGCGACCGGTCCGGGCGCCGAGATGAATCGGCTCAACGAAGGCTGGTCGGCCGCGTCCCCGATCGGCTGGGATGTCGACGATCCGACACCGGTCGCGAAGACCGTGTGTGCGGTGCTGTCCGACTGGCTACCCGGCACCACGGGCTCCATCGTCTACGTCGACGGTGGATTCCACTCCCAGGTCGGCTTCGGCGGCTGACCGTCCGACGGAAGGCACTGGCATGGCGAACACCCCCGAGGCGTACGACGCGTTGATGTTGCTCTCGTTCGGTGGGCCGGAAGGTCCCGACGACGTCCGGCCGTTCCTCGAGAATGTCACCCGCGGGCGCGGAATTCCGCCCGAGCGACTCGACGAGGTCGCGAAGCACTATCTGCACTTCGGGGGTGTGTCGCCGATCAATGCCCTCAACCGGGCGATCATCGACGCCGTCCGGGCCGAATTCGATGCGCACGGCATCGACCTGCCGATCTACTTCGGCAACCGCAACTGGCATCCCATGGTCGAGGACACCGTCGCGCGGATGCGCGACGACGGGATCCGCAACGCTCTGGTGTTCGCGACGTCCGCCTGGGGTGGTTACTCGGGATGCCGGCAGTACCACGAGGACATCGCCCGGGCGCGTGGGGCCGTCGAGCGAGCTCCGCAGCTGACGAAGCTGCGGCAGTTCTACGACCATCCGCTGTTCCTCGACGCCGTCACCGACGCGGTGCGGGCGGCCCGCGCAGAGCTTCCGGACGAGGTGCGCGACACCGCGCGACTGGTCTTCACGGCGCACTCCGTCCCGACCGGCTTCGACGCCACCGGCGGTCCTCCGGATGAGGGCGGACATCTCTACAGCCGTCAGGTCGCAGAAGCGGCGCGGTTGGTCGCGGAGGCGCTCGGCGCGACCGACTACGACCTGGTATGGCAGTCGCGGTCCGGCCCGCCCCAGGTGCCGTGGCTCGAACCCGACATCGTGGACCACATCGACGCACTGCACGAACGCGGCGTCGGCGCGATCGTGGTCGTCCCGGTCGGATTCGTCTCCGACCACCTGGAAGTCGTGTGGGATCTGGACACCGAAGCCCGTGATCGTGCCCGCGAACTGGGCATGGCGTTCGTCCGGGCGTCGACGCCCGGAACCGATCCACGGTTCGGGCAACTCGTGTGCGAACTCGTGGAGGAGCAGCGCGACGGAGTCGCCGCCCGTCGTCGCGGGAGCGAGCCGCTGCTCGGGGCCGGATGCAACGGGAGCCTGTGCGCCGTGGCGTGCTGCGAGCCCCCGAAACGTCCGTCCCGGCCCCCGGCGAACTGACCCGGCAGTTTCACAGGGCACGCTCGGAGCCCGGCACCCGGCATCACAGGGAGTGGCGTCCGGTGGGCGCCGCGAGCGGAGAGACGAACCAGCGCGGCAGCGACCGGCGTAGTGCACTCGGGCCGTCGACCCGCACGGTCCGCGAACCTATCGCACCGGACCAGGTGGCTTCGCCGCGCCAGATCTCGGTGAGCTCACGCAGTCCTGCCGTGACCCGAACCGAGACCTCGAAACCCGGATCGGTGTCGCACACATCGACATCGTCGTCGGTGATCACGAGCCACCATCGGCGCGACGCGGTGGAGACGGCAGGAAAGACGAACTCGACGACAGCGCGCCGGACCGGAACCGCGGTGTGGTCGACGTTCCGGTGCATGTCCCACATCAGCAGCCTCGGGTCGAGGTCGGCATCGCCGAGCGTTCCCGTCCAGCGCGTTCCCCAGGCACCGAACGCTTCGACGACGGCGTCCAGGTCGCGTCCCGCCGGAGTGAGCACGTATCGCACATCGGTACCGTCGCCGAGTCGCTGCACGATGCCCGCCGCCGTGAGCTGATGCAGCCGCTTCGAGAGCAGGGTCGGTGACATGTGCGGCAGACCCCGCCGAATATCGTTGAAGTGCTCGCTGCCGAGAACGAGTTCGCGTACCACGAGCAGGGTCCACCTCTCGTCGAAGAGTTCCATCGCCTTGGCGACGGGACAGAACTGGTGGTACGGCGGGCCCATGATCGGATGGTAGGACCGTCGGCCCGCCACGACCAGCACGAACGGGTGGCGGTGCGGTACAGATTGTGTACTGGAGGACACAGCCCCGGCCTTCCTACAGTCGATCTGTGACCCGGGCCGCCGCTCGACGGCGCCGAAGCCGGGTCCCTCGACAGGAGGATCCTCTGATGACCGACATCTCCACGACACACGACGCCGATCGCGCCCTGAAGGCCAAGCACCGGGCGATGTGGGCACTCGGCAACTATCCGGCGGTGGCGACACAGGTCATCGCCGAACTCGGACCCGCACTCGTGTCCGCAACCGGAATCGGTCCGGGCGACCGTGTCCTGGACATCGCCGCGGGGTCCGGCAACGCCTCGATTCCGGCCGCGCTCACCGGGGCGACGGTCGTCGCCACCGACCTGACACCCGAACTGTTCGAGGTCGGTCGCCGTGACGCCGACGCAGCGGGCGCGGATCTCGACTGGCAGGAGGCGGACGCCGAAGCGCTCCCGTTCGACGATGCCGGTTTCGACGCCGTGATCTCCTGCGTCGGAGTGATGTTCGCGCCCCACCACCGTGCCGCCGCCGACGAGTTGCTCCGGGTCACGCGGCCCGGCGGCCGAATCGGTCTGCTGAGCTGGACACCGGGCGGCTTCATCGGTCAGATGTTCGCGACGATGAAACCGTATGCGCCGCCGCCTCCTCCGGGCGCGCAGCCGCCACCGCTGTGGGGCGACGAGGTACACCTACGAGAGCTGATCGGCGATCGCGTCACCGACCTGCAGGCACGCACCGAGAATCTCCGGGTCGAGTGCTTCACGACCGGAGCGGACTTCCGGGACTTCTTCAAGTCCGCCTACGGTCCCACGATCGCGGTGTACCGCAACATCGCCGACGATCACGAACGGGTCGCGTCCCTCGATCGTGAGCTCCTCGAACTCGCCCAGCGTCACGATCTCGGTGGGGGCGTCATGGATTGGGAATATCTGCTGGTCACGGCGCAGCGGAGCTGACCTGCACGGACCGAGCGCACGGTAGACGATGCGCGGCGCCGGCCCGCCGCCCACGGCGCGGATGAGGACATCGCGGGCGACCCACACGACGCCCGAAATGTTCAGTGGTTGTGCTCGGCCCGCAGCGCCGCCGCGACCGCCCCGACACGGGCTTCGCGCACCGCCGCCCACAGCGGCTGCAGGGCGACTTCACGACCGGCGGCTCCGGACGCGGAACCGGCCCGCATGCCCGTGCCCCGGCTCGCGACGGTGAGGATCGCCGCCACCTGATCCGCGGTATCGAGAATCCGGATTGCACGTGGCGGCAGCGATGCGGGACAGCGATGCCGAGCGAGCGCGGCGACCTCTTCGGCGATCTCTGCTCGTGGATCGGCTCGCCGGCCGTCGGTCCCGACAGTGGGGATACCGTTCAGCGCTGACGCGGCATCCCGCACCGCCTCGCGGATCGCGAACTCGGCCGCACCGAGACCACCGTCCACGGGGTTCTCGGGGACGGTGGAGAGTGCGAACACACTCCACCGGAGAACATCGGGTCCCTCGATCGTGGGGACGAGGCCGAGTCCCGGGTTTCCGGGCGCTCCCACCACAACACCTTCACCCGCGGCGAGCGCCGCCGCCGCGAATGCCGTACCGGCCGGCAGTGCGCGCACGTCGCCCGGGGCGGGAAGAACGAGCTGCAACCCCGCGCCCGCGGTCGTGTCGATGCGGCGTACGAGTGCGAGCAGCCGGGCGGCGCCGTCGACGACTCGGTGCTCGGGCACGTCGGCCGCGGACGCGGCTGCCGCGTCGTGGGCGCCGACCAGATGCAGCGGCGCCCACTCGTGCAGCGCGTCGATCACATCGTCGGGAGAGGCGTGACCGGACAACCACGACCCCGCCCACACGGTCAGCGTCAGGCTCGGGGAACTCACCCGCAAAGCATACGGCGAGCTCGTGCGGTGGTCCGGCGTGGCGGCGCGAGTCGCGCCACACGATGTCCTAGGGTCGACTGGCGTGAGCCCACGCGACATGTACGGCGGCGACATCTATGCCGGTCACGCCCGCACGAAGAAGAAGAGCGTTCCGGAACTCGAAGCGGGACGAGGCGTCGTCGTCGAGGACGTCGCATCCGGCTGGTGCGGTGCGATCGTGGGCATCGAGAAGACCTACGACGGAGACTTCGTCCGCCTCGAGGACGCGCACGGCCGAACCCGGCTGTTCGCGATGCGCCCGGCAGCGTTCCTGGTCGACGGGCAACCCGTCACGCTCGTCAAGCCCCGGCATCGTCCCACGACCCGGACTCCGAGCCGCTCGGCATCGGGCTCGACGCGCGTGGAGGGAGTGCGGGCGCGTGTGGCCCGCGGCAGCCGCATCTGGGTCGAGGGTGTGCACGACGCGGCGCTCGTCGAACGAGTGTGGGGACATGATCTCCGTGTCGAGGGCGTGGTCGTCGAGCAGCTCGAGGGTCTCGACAATCTCGGGACGCGCCTCGCCGAGTTCCGGCCCGGACCAGGGCGCCGCGTCGGTGTTCTCGCCGATCACCTGGTGACCGGCTCCAAGGAGGAACGGCTCACCGCAAATCTCGGTCCTCACGTCATGGTCACCGGCCACCCCTACATCGATGTCTGGGAAGCGGTGAAACCGCGGTCGGTTGGGATCGATGCGTGGCCGCAGATCCCGCGCGGCGAAGACTGGAAGACCGGGGTCTGCCGTGAATTGGGCTGGGGGACACCGCAGGACGGCTGGCGCCGTGTCTACGGTTCCGTGACCTCGTTTCGTGACCTCGAATCGCATCTCATCGGAGCGGTCGAACGCCTCGTCGACTTCGTCACCGAACCCGACGAGGGCTGACCGCCGTCCGGAATATCAGCGGCCCCCGTCCGCCGGGGCGGGTTCGGCCTCGCCGGCGCCGCCCGGAAGGCCGGCACTCACGCCGCCGACGTCGGTGATGGTCCAGTCGGAGGCGCGGTCCATCGTCACTGTGTAGGTCGCGGTGGCGGCGACGCCGTCGGGCGTCTGCTTGCTCTTCGACACCATGTCTACGAACACTTGCACGACGAAGACATCGCCGTCGTTGCGGGAGACCTCGGCAGCGAGCAACCGCGCCTCCGCGGTGTACTCCATCTGTGTCAACCACGGGGCCACGACGTCCACGGCCCCCTCGAGTTTCGGTGCGAGTTGTTCACTGACACCGTCGGTGAGCGCTGCTCGCCAGGCGTCGAGATCACGGAAGTCGACCTCGGAGACGCTGAGCGCGTAATCGGAAGCGACGGCCTCGGCCTCCGCCTCGATGTCGAGCAGGCTCTGCAGGTCTTGCAGTTGCTCCGACGAGTCGTCGGTCGCCCAGAGCACTCCGAAGGTCACCGCGGTGACAAGGGCGAGCACCGTGACGATCGCAAGGGTGCGGACCGACGACCACCATGGGCCACGGCTCGTGGTGCCCGCGGCATCCGGCGTGGACGTGGCCCGATCCTGTTCCGTGACATCGCTGTTCGAGATCGGTCCGGAATTCGTCATGACGCTGTCTTCCTTCTTCATCGGGGCACACTCACGGTGAACCGGACGCTGTCACCCGGCATGGTCGCGATGGCCTGTTCGAGCAGGGTACCGAGATCCATCCGCCCCACCACGGAACCGGTGGCCTGAGTGACGGGCCGCAGCGCGACACCGATCGCACCGAGTTCCGGGGCCATCTTCTTCAGGAACTCGGCGAGTTCGATCTCCTGCTGACGCCACGAGCCGAGGATCTTTTCGCCCTCGAGCACCGCGGAGCCTTCGAACAGGTACTCGTACGAGACGCCGAGTGTCTCACCGAACTGGTCCAGCATGGGAGGGGCGGCGACCATCGCCGGTCGCACCCACTCCACGTCGCCCATCATCCACATCAGATCGCGCAGTACCGTTTCCAGCGATCCCTCGTGCCGGGTGAGGGTGGACAGGAGGAGTTCGGCGCCGCGACTCGCTGCCGGCATGGTCTCCTCGAGTCCGGCCACCGATTCGGTGAACGTGGCGACGAGTTCGTTCAGTGACTCGGCGTCGGTCTGCTCGAGCAGTTCCGAGGTCGTCGCGAGCAGATCGGGCACCGAGGTGGGGAGCTCGACGATCTCGGTCAGGTGCGCACCGTCCTCGAGATAGGGGCCCTGGGTCGACGCGGGGAGAAACGAGAACACCGGCTCGCCGAGCGACGACAGGTTCTCGACGCGCATGGTGCTGTCCACGGGGATGCGGTGCTCGGCCTCGTAGGAGATGTTCATGCGGACGGATCCGTGGAGGTTCTCCATGCCGTCGACCCGCCCGATGTTCACCCCCCGGTAGACGACACTCGATCCCGTGCGAAGTCCTGCGGCGTCGCGCATGTCCACCACCGCGTGTACGCGCTGCTCCGTCGGATCGATCTTCAGTACGCCGACAACGAGATACCAGGTCCCCAGGACCATCACCACGATCAGCGCGAGGGCCGACATCCAGGCGGGAATTCGGGTCACGGCAGGGCTCCGATCATGCGCAGAAGAACCAGCCCGTCGGCGGCCGGGCTCCCTTCGTTACCGGCGATGGTCACCTCACGGATGTCGATGCCGGGCTCGAGCAGGAAGGGGACCAGTTTCTCGTCGACGAGCTCGACGAGTTCGCCCGAGTTGCCGCGCAATTCGGTGGCGCTCGGCGACGGTTCGCGCAGCAGCGGGGTGAGGAGTTCGAGGTTGTCGTTGATTTGCGGGAGTCGGGGGATCAGCCACTCGAGGCCTGTGACCATCGTGTTCACGTCGATGACAATGTTGAGCACGGCTTCCATGAAGTGGGGTACGCGCTCGAGACGCCGGCGCGCGGTGTCGGAGAACAGGAAACCGACGTCGTCGCGTGCGGCATCGAGACGTTGCGACAGGTCCTCCGTGGCGACGACGATGCGATCGATCTGGTCGATGTTCGCCGCGGCCTCGCTCAGATCCGTGGAGATGACCGCCGACAATTCGCGGGTCTCCTCCGAGTCCTCCGGCAGCACGTCGTTCAGTCGCGCGATCGAATCCTGCAGCCGGGTCAGGCTTCCGCCGTTGACGAACATCGCGATCCGCTCGAGCATCGCCTCGATCTGCGGGCCCGGATCCGTGTCCTGCAGCGGGATGGTGTCGCCGTCCTGCAACGGTGCGCCGCTGCCGTCCTTCGGTGGTAGGAGAGCGATGTAGATGTCGCCGAGCACGGTGTTCTGCCGCAGTTCGGCGCGGGTGCCCTCCGGTACGACGACCGACTCGCGCACGTCGATCCTGGCGACGGCGCTGTGCGGCTCGAGATCGATGGCTCGCAGGGTGCCGACGGAGATGCCTTCGGAGCGGACGTCGGCCCCGGCCGGCAGGCTCAGCAGCGATTCGAACTCGAGGTTCAGCCGGTAGGTGGGTCCGCGCACTCCGGACCCGGGCAGCGCGTGGTCGCTGGGATCGAAACTGCATCCGCACAGCACCACCAGGGCGGCGAGGGTCACCCCGAGCAGTCGGCGGTGGCTGAGCCACCCTGTGCGGCGGTGGCTGAGCCACCCTGTGCGAGTTGGGCGGGTGAACGAACGGCTCACGGCGTTGCTCCGATCGTCGACATGACCAGCTGGGGCAGCGGCACCGACACCGAGCGTGAGGACACCACGGTGCAGCTGTCCGGAGCGATCTGTTCGAGTGCCGTGCAGGTCAGGGCGGCGGCGGGAGTCGGCACTTCGGCCCGGGCGGGGTCGAGTTCGACGGCGACGGATCCGGGATGGCTCTGCACCATCGTCTCGAGCATCGTGATCGTGCCGGGAATGGTGGCGAGCAGTTCGCCGGAGCTCTCCGCCTGGGTGCGCAGCATCGTCAGCGTCGGCAGCGTGGAGTTCAGGGCGTCCATCAGGTAGGGGAAGTGCTCGTTGAACAGCCGGTCGAGCGGGCCGACGGCCAAGGAGAGCTTCTCGACGAGGATCTTCGCCACGACGAGCATCTGCTCGATGCCGGCCAGACCCGGAGCGAACGTCTGGACGGTGGATTTGACGCTCTCCCAGTCGCCGGCGAGCACGGTCGTCATCTCGGCCGAGTTGTCGAGGATCTGACCCAGCTGGTCCATGAAGTTGTCCGGGGACGACAGCAGTTCCGCGAGGTCGCGCAGTTCACGGTTCAGTGTCGGTCCCAGATCTTCGAACTCTCGTCCGGCGTCCTTCAGAGCCGATTCGAGCGGCGCGGTTCCGTCCGGTCCGCGCTCGGTCATCTGACGCACGAGCTCCGAGAACGATCCGAGGGCATCCGACACGCTGACGGGCGTGCGGGTGCGCTCCGTGTCGATGCACGTGTCCGAGGACAGGGCAGGTCCGGGGCGGGGATCGGCGTCGACGAGTTCGACGCGACGATCGGTGAGGATCGACGCGTTGGTGATCACCGCACCGGTGTCGGCGGGAAGTTCGCGGTCGTCGACGGTCATGTCGACGCGCACGCGCGCACCGTCGGGTTCGACCCGGTCCACGGTCCCGATCGAGATTCCTCGGATGGTGACCGGAGAGCCGGGATACAAGCCGTAGGAATCCTCGAAGAAGGCACAGATCGAGGCGTCGTTCCGGGAGGTTGCGGCGAAGGCGGTCGCGCCGGCCACGGCCAGCGTCACGACCGTCGCCGCGGTAACGAGTCGTCGTGAATTCATCGTCGGTGTTCGCACGTCAGCACCGCGTTCCCGGCATCGGGAGACAGACATCGGGCCGTTGGACCGTCAGTCCGCTCTGGTCGACAAGGGCCTGGCCTTCGGGACCGGCGACGGCCGCGAGTCCCGTGAGGGTGGAGCGGAGGGATTCCGTCATGGCCTCGACGGACGCCGACAGTTCTTCACTGCTGTCGGCGGCTTCCACGAGGTGCGGAATGATCGGTTCGACCTTCTCCTGGTACGGGCCGCTGAGGAAGTCGAACAGCAGCCCTGCGAGACCGGAGAGCCCGTCGGCGAAGACCTTCACGTCCTGATGGGCTTCGACGATCTTCGGACCGAGGATCGCGTAGCCCCGGATGATCTCGAGCGCGAGTTCCTTGTTGTCGTTGGCGGTGCGGAGGTATTCGTTGGACAGTTCGAGCAGACTCTCGATCTGGTCCTTCTGATTCGCCATGACGTCCATGAGCGCTTCGAGATCGGTCACCGTGATACGCACCGCGCCCGGGGATTCGCCGAGCATGGCGGCGGTCTTGTCCAGGGCCGTGCGCAGCGCCTCGGTGTCGAGTTCCTCCACCACTGTGGTGGCCTCCTCGAACATGTCGTTCACCAGGAACGGCAGGGCCGCTCGATTCGGCGGGATGGGTTCGGTCAGCGGTTGCCTGCCGGCCGGGTGCAGCGCAAGGTACAGACCCCCGATGGGGGTGAGCATCCGTACCGACACGGAGGTCTGGTCCCCGACGAAATGCTCGGATTCGACGGTGAACTCGACATCGACATGGTCGTCGGCCAGGTTCAGCCCGGTGATCGAACCGACCGGGACACCCGCGATGCGCACGTCGTCGCCGGCCGCGAGTCCTGCCGATTCCGGCAACTGAAGCCGGTAGGTCGTCGAACCGACGGGACGCAGATAGAGCATGAACACGATGCCGGCGACAAGGAAGAGGACGAGCAGACCCGACAGTGCCCACCACATCTGGGTGCGGGGATCGGCGTCCTCGGAGCCGAAGTCGAGACGCCCGAACAGGCGGGTGCGCATCAGGCACCTCCGTTGCAGATGGTCAGGGGACGGCTCTGGAGCAGCACGTCGGCCTCGATCGGCAACTGGACCGCGCCGTTGCTGCACTGCCGGGATCCGTCCACGCGCGGTACCAGGGAATTGATTCCTTCGAAGATCCCCGGCAGGACCGAGAGGGTGTCGATGGCCGTCGACGGATCCGGTATCACCTCGTCGACCCGGCGGATGAAGTCGTCGTTGCGTTCGAGGAAACCGGGGTGGTCGGCCGGGGCGCCGAGAAGGAGCTGGGAGAGCAGGTTGACGGTGCGGTCGACCTCCGCCATCTCGGTCGCGCCGAGCTTGGTCAGAGACAGGAACTCGGTCATGCGTGTCACCAGGGGTGTGAAGATCGAATGGAAGACCTCGAGAATGTTCTCGAGGTTCTCGGAGCGGCCTTCGAGCTGCTCGTTGAGGGCGGTGAAGTTGTCCAGGAGTCTGCCCATCAGTGCGCTGCGGTCTTCGGCATAGGTCGCAAGTTCGGCGATGTCGCGCATGACAGGGGTCGGGCTGGACTCGCTGCCTTCGATCAACGCGGCGACGTTGGTGGCGAGACGGTTGTAGACGGCCGGGTCCGCTTCGCGCAACAGGGGTTTGAGTCCGTTGAACACCGTGGTGATGTCGAACGAATCGACGGTGTTCAGTACCGGGTTTGCGGGATCGATCTCCGGGCCGGCGTCGTCACTCCGCTCGAGTTCGAGATAGCGCTGGCCCGTGAGGTTCTGAAACTTGACCAGCAGCCGATCGCTTTCGCGCAGCCGATATTCGTCGAGGACGGTGAAATCGACGATAGCCCGGTTGTCCTCCGACACCGAGATGTCGGTGATCTTGCCGACCTGCACACCGCGCAGACGCACGTCGGCGTTCTCCTTGAGCCCGAACACGTCGCCGAAACGGGCCTGATATGCCGTCGCGGATCCGCCGACCGGTCGTTCGATCGCCTGCACGATGAGCACGACGATCAACGCGACCACGGTCGCGAGCAGTGCGAGCCGGACGGCTGCCTGACGCGAAGTTCTCATCGGGTACCCCCGGTGCTCTCGAGCGGAACCCGGAAGGCCGGGAAGGTGTCCACGAGTACGTCGACCCCCAGGACCACCCGGTCGCCCTGCTGGTGCAGGGCGCCGTCGGCGCCGTCGACGAATCTGTCGACCTGGTCGGGAGAGACCGTGCGCAGGCTCTGGTTCATCGGGATCAGGATGTCGAGCAGCATGTCGACGGCATCCGAGGTCGGGCCGAGCGCGCCGACGATCTCACCTGACAGCGCGAGCACGAGATGCGAGACCTCGGTGATCGTCTCGCTCGCCTGCTCGGTGCGGAAGTCGTCCTCGAGTTCCTCGACGGATGCGATCGCAGAGAGGGTGTTCAGTGCGGACGGGGTGAACGCCGCGATGCCCTCGGAGACATCCGCGAACCTCGGCAGCAGCTCGCTGAGCGGCTCGTTCTGGGTCCGGGCGATGTTACGCATGAGGAGCAGCGAGGAGGCGAGCAGTGGTGCCATCTGCTGGGTCAGCTCGGCGGCGCTGTCGATCGAGTCCGACAGTTGCGGGGTCACCACGTCGAGCAGGAGCCGGCCGGAGTCACGCAATACCGTGGTGACTGTGTAGTCGCCGACATCGCCGAGCGGGAGTGTGCTGCCCGGCTCGATCGGCCGACCATCCGGCATCGGGATCAGCTCCAGTGCGGTGGAGCCGAAGATGTTCGACGAGACGAAGCGGGTGTGCATCGCCGTCGACAACTCGCCGAGACGGTTCTCGTCGACACTGAGCGTGACGATCTGCTGCTGGGGGCCCTGTGGTTCGATCTCGATCACCGAGCCGATCGTCATGCCCCGCAGACGAACCGCCGTGTCGGTGGAGACCCCGTCGCCGAGATTCGATGCGGTGACCGCGAACCGGACCTCGCCGGAACGGTCGGGTTGCGACGCCCACCATGCGGCGGTGACGACGAGTGCGGCGGCGACGACGACCGCGAGCCCGCGGATCCGCAATCCGCGACGACTCGGCCCGAAGCCCGAATAATGTGCTGTGCTCACTTACTTCCTCACCCCGAGAAACTGATCGTCGCGTCGAGGCCCCACATGACGAGCGTGAGCACCATGTCGGTGGTCACGATGAGGACCAGACTCGCGCGGATGGCCCGGCCCGAGGCGATTCCGACGCCCTCGGGGCCTCCTGTGGCGTGATAGCCCTGGTATGCGTGCACGAGAGTCACGACGAGAACGAAAACGACCACCTTGATCAGGGAATAGATCAGGTCGATCGGTTCGGTGAACATATGGAAGTAGTGGTCGTAGGCGCCAGAGCCTTGCCCCTGGACCACTGTGACGGTCGCACCGGTGGCCGCGAAGCCGAGGGCGAGCGCGATCAGATAGGACGGGACGACCGCACCGACCGCGGCGATGAGGCGAGTGGACACCACGTACGGGATCGAGTCGATCGCCTGTGCTTCGAGCGCGTCGATCTCCTCCGAGATCCGCATCGCCCCGACTTCGGCGGTGATGCGGCAACCGGCCTGGGCGGCGAACCCGATCGCGGCGATCAGCGGCGCGAGTTCGCGCGGATTCGCGAGTGCCGACATGGCACCGGTCAACGGTCCCATCCCGAGCATGTCCAGGGCGGAGAAGCCGACGAGTCCCACCATCGCACCCGCGACGATGCCGAGAATCGCCAGTACCGGTGCGACGCCGCCGCCGACGATGATCGCTCGGCCGTTCCCCCAGGTCAGATCGGTGAAGATCATAACGGTCTGACGTCGGTTCCGGCGGAGCGCGTGTCCGATCCCGCGGAACGAGACGATGACGAAATACAGGTAGTGCCCGAGGGCTTCGAGAGGTTTCCACGCCCGGCCGACGTGCCGTGTCCAGTGCAGGCCGGGTGGGCGGTAGGGGGAGGGCGTGGCCACGGGTACGTTGCGGACAGTGCTCATCAGAGGAACCTCATGGGAACGAACATCAGAACGACCTGGGTGATGAACAGGTTGACGACCATGCATGCGATGATGCTGAGTACCACCGCGGCATTGACGCTGTCGGCCACGCCTTTCGGGCCACCTTTGGCCTCGAGTCCTCGCTGGCTCGAGATCACCGCGACGACGAAGCCGAAGACCGCGGCCTTGAGCAGGCACACCACGAGATCGGTGGTCGACGCGAAACTGCCGAACGAAAGCCAGTATGAGCCGGGTGCGACACCCTGCCCGAGAGAGGCCACGGCAAAACTCGCCAGGATGCTCATCAGGATGATCAGTACGGACAACATCGGTGCCACGACCACCATCGCGAGGATGCGAGGCGAGACGAGTCTGCGGTGCGGGTCGATGCCGAGGGTGCGCAGGGCGTCGATCTCTTCGCGGATCGTCCGCGAAGCCAGGTCGGCGGAGATCGCCGAACCTCCTGCGCCGCCGATGAGCAGTGCCGCGGCAAGGGGAGCGATCTGCTGCATGACGCCCATACCGCCTACGGCGCCGGCCATCGAATTGGCACCGACGTTGTCGGTCATGCTGCCGACCTGCACAGCGATGACCACGCCGAGTGGCAGAGCGACGAGTACAGCCGGCACAGCCGATACGGAGATGAAGAACCACCCCTGAACGATGGCCTCTCGCAACGGGAATCGGCCGCGTACGAGGTCGACGACCAGGTACGCGGTAGAACGGAACGCCAACCGGAGCGTGCGTCCGAAAGTACGTATGGAGTCGGCGGTGCGTGCGGCGACGGCACCCCCGAACGCCCGCTCTCCTCGGACGGCATCGTCCGCGGGTTGCGAGGTCATCATCGAGCCCCCTGATGAGATGACGCTGAAAACGCAAGTGGTTATGGATGGTCGAGCATGCAGGGCGTGGGTCCGGTGGGACCGAGTGCACTGCTGCGGTGGTGAGCCGGGCGCCTGTGACGACGGACGTGGAGTCGATCCGCCTCGGCGGGTGTCAGGCCCCCAGTGCTGCGCGAGCTTCGGGAATCATCCGCAGTCGTTCGGGTATCAACCGCGAGCCGACACGCATGGCCGCGAGCAGCGCCCGGAACTCCCGTTCGCGCGCGGTATTCCACGACACTCCCCAGATCCGGCGCACGGGTTCGGGAAAGGCGCCGAACATCAGGGTCTTCACCGGCCGGCTCGTCAGTCGTTCCAGTAGCGCGGGAAGAGGTCGGGGGAGAGTCGCAAGCCTCGGTTCCAGGGTCGCGATCACGTCCTGCTCGTCGACGAGTCGCTGCATGCGCCGGGTTCCGGGCGACATGGCGAGCTTGTCGGTGATGCCGTCCTCGACATAGCGGCGAAGGGCTGCCACGTCGCCGGGCATGTCCTGTTCACGAACCCCGAACAGGATGCCGAGCCGGCAGCTCTCCTGATAGAAGGCCTCTACCTCGGGTCCGGGTTGCGGACCGAAGCAGATCTCGATGGCGTAGATGAGCGATTCGATCGTGGTGAGGTGAACCCATGTCCACACGTCACGGTTCCACGCGTGGTATTTTCGCCCCTCGTAGTCGAGACCGGTGATGGGTCGGTGCATCTCCCGTAGCTCGCGGGCCGACTCGGCGACATTCTCGCCGAAGTAGACGCGGTAGGTGTAGGCGAGGGTGTTCTCCGCCCGGACCGAGGGCTCGGTGAACGACTTCGAATGTTGTTCGAGCGCAACCATGACAGTGGGGTGGGTGCCCTGTAGCGACAGTGCACGGAACAGGAACATGGGCCAGATGCGGCGGTCTGCCAGCAGTCGGATGAAGGGGCGGTCGGCAACGGGGACGTCGTCCTCGATGCTCTGCGGAACAGGCTGTGGGGGAGTGTCTTCCATCGCTGGACTCCTCGGGTCCGATTGCTGCGGATCGGACGTCGGCATCAGACGTCGGTGGGGGACGGGGACGGCACGACCAGGAAGGACAACATCGTTCGGGCCATCCGTCGTACTCCCTCGTCGTCGGCGGTCGCGCTACCGAGGTCGGGAGCGAGCCACACACTGACGAAGAAGCGCGAGACGATCTCCGCAGCAGTAGCCGTGTCGAACTCGACTCCTGTCCGTTGTGCGGTGAGGTCGAGTTCGTGACGAACCGATGTGAGCAGCAGCGTGGTGATCTGTGGATCGTGCAGGACGGAGATGGCAACTCCGTCGTCGACGAATCGTCGTGCCACCGGGTGGTTGCGGACGGTGCGGACCGCTTCGACGATCCATTCGACTGCGCGCTCGTACGGATTCCCGATGCTGTCGATGACACTGTGGAATCGAGCTACGAGCTGGTCGAGCTCCCATGCGAACGCCCGGGTGAGCAGTTCCTCCTTTGTGTCGAAGCGCCGGAAGACTGTGGCTCGACCTACGCCGGCCTCCGTCGCGACGTCGGCCACTGTCGTTCGTTCGAGTCCGTGATGGCTCAGACAGCGGATCGTGGCCGCGAGGATTGCGGTGTCGGTCGCGTCGGCGTCGGAACTCTGGCCGATCAATGCTTCGACCAGGAGCGAACGCACGGGGGTGATACCCATAGTTTCAGGACGGTATCACTGATCTCACATCCGGGGAAGTGTGTGGGGAGGGTAACGAAATGCCACCCCGATGCCTATGGACTCCACCCCATACGGAATTCCGATAAAAACCGAATAGACCCCGAGCGCCCCCACGACCGCCGTGAAACGGGAACGTCCGGCCGTCGCCTGCACAACCTCACCAGGGACTCTGCCCCGGTGTCCGAATTGTGGTTCGATGGTGATCGTGGCCGCATTGATCTGGTTGATCGCCGGGGTGGCGTTGGCGGCAGGGGAAGCCCTCACCGGCGATTTCGCCCTGCTGATGCTCGGCGGTGCCGCACTGGTCACCGGCGGAGTGTCCGCAGTGACCGACCTTCCCGTATGGATCGACGCAGTGATCTTCGCAATCACGTCGGCCGTCCTGCTGCTCGGCGTGCGGCCGATCCTGCGGCGTCGGTATTCCGTGCCACCGGCCTTGCCGACGGGTATCGACGCCTTGCCGGGCAAGCGGGCACTCGTGCTCGAACAGGTGGGGGAGCATTCGGGTCGAGTCAAGATCGACGGCGATATATGGACCGCAAGGCCTTTGGACACCACCGAGGTGTACGAGCCGGGCACGACCGTGACAGTGATGCAGATAGACGGCGCGACCGCCGTCGTATGGAGGGGTGTCTGAGTAATGGAAGCATTGATCGTGCTTGCCGTAGTGGTGGCACTGGTCGTGGTCGTCGTGGCCAAGTCGGTGTCGCTCGTGCCGCAGGCAGAGGCTGCTGTCATCGAACGTCTGGGCCGGTATTACCGGACGGCTTCGGGCCAGCTCACCTTCCTGGTTCCGTTCGTCGACCGCATCCGGGCCAAGGTGGATCTGCGTGAGCGTGTCGTGTCGTTCCCGCCGCAACCGGTCATCACCCAGGACAACCTCACGCTGAGCATCGACACGGTCGTGTACTTCCAGGTGACCAATCCGCAGGCCGCCGTCTACGAGATCAGCAACTACATCGCCGCGGTCGAACAGCTCACCGTCACCACCCTGCGCAACGTCGTCGGCGGTATGACCTTGGAAGAGACCCTCACCTCCCGTGACTCGATCAACGGCCAGCTTCGGGGTGTGCTCGACGAAGCCACCGGCCGATGGGGGCTGCGCGTTGCGCGAGTCGAACTCAAGAGCATCGATCCGCCGCCGTCGATCCAGGAATCGATGGAGAAGCAGATGAAGGCGGACCGTGAGAAGCGCGCGATGATCCTCACCGCCGAGGGGCATCGGGAGTCGGCGATCAAGACCGCCGAAGGTGACAAGCAGTCGCAAATCCTCTCTGCCGAGGGTGCGAAGCAGGCAGCGATCCTCGAGGCGGAAGCCGACCGACAGTCGCGCATCCTGCGTGCACAAGGTGACCGGGCGGCTCGCTACCTCGAAGCCCAGGGCGAAGCGAAGTCCATCGAGAAGGTCTTCGCCGCGATCAAGGCCGGCAAACCCACGCCGGAACTGCTTGCCTATCAGTACCTGCAGACTCTGCCTCAGATGGCGCAGGGCGATGCCAACAAGATGTGGGTGGTGCCGAGCGATTTCGGTAAGGCGCTCGAGGGATTCGCGCGAAACCTCGGTTCGCCCGGAGAAGACGGCGTCTTCCGATTCGAGCCGACTCCTGTCGACGAGGAGTTGCAGCGGCCCGAGGACGACAGCGCCGAGGTCGAGGACTGGTTCACGACCAAGCGCGACCCGGAAGTCGCGCAGGCCGTCGCCGAAGCCGAAGCCGTGGCCCGCAAGCCGGTCGATCCGGCAGTCCGGACCGGTCTCACTCCGGAGAAGCCCGGTGGGGAAGAGCAGTCGGCCCTGCCCACCCCGCCGCCGGCACAACGCTGGATTGCGAACGAGGCATCCGAGGAGACGGTCGAACCGCCGCAGTCGCAGCAGTAACAGGAGACGTTCGAGAGGCGTGCCCGAGCGGCACGCCTCTCTTCGTCACCGTCGGGCGAACATCGGCAGTGCCATCGCCACGATGATCAGCCCGGCGCCGGCTGCGGCAAGCAGCGTCACGGACTCCCCGAAGGCCATCATCCCGATCAGGAGCGCGACCACGACTTCGAGGTAGGACAGCCCGGACAACTCCGCCGCACGGAGGTGCTTTCCGGCCACCACGAGCAGACCCAGCGCAAAAAGGCCGCAGACGACGAAGAAACCTCCGGCCCAGATCCAATGGCCCGCAGTCATACCCGACATGTCCGGCCTGGTCGCAAGCACCATTGCGCCTGCCGCGACGGCACCGAACACGAAGTTCCAGAAGCACCGGGCGTCGGAGGACATGTCGGTGCGATATCGGTAGCACAGCAGCGCGGCGCCGTAGAAGATCCCCGAGGCCACGCCGAGTACGGTGCCCAGCGTCTCGTGCTCACCGCCGGCGCGGTTGTCGCCGACGAACCCGGCAGCGAGAAGCATTCCGGTGAAGGCTGTTCCGATGGACAGGGCGTCGAGGCGACGGATCGACTCTTTCAGGAGGATCCGGGCGAGAACGGTAGCGACGACCGGTCCGAGATAATGGAGCACCACCGCCCGTGAGAGGTCGGTCAGGACGGTCGCGGACAGATAGGTTGCCAGGGACAGGCCGAGGAGAACGCCTCCACCCACGACGGACCAGGACAGACGGGTTCGGCGCAAGTGTCCGAGACGCCGGGACAGTGCGATCAACACGAGCATGCCGGCGGCCCCGACGACCATGCGCCCGAGTGTGAGTGCCTCGCCGAGTACAGCACCGTCGGGTGTGGCCTTGCGGCCGAACAGTCCTGCGGCGCCCATCGCTGTCGCCGACAATACGATCGCGACGATTCCGAGCTGACGGCTGGTGGGCGCAGGAGGATCGGGGAGAACCGGGCCGCCCGGCGGCGCGGTCCGGGAGCTGGTGGGGCGCAGCAGCGCCGAATGCGAACTCACGACGCGCGACGGCGCGCCCAGGGAAACGGTCACACGTCTTCCTCAGGACAGGGTGCACGAAGTGAGCACCAGCGGGTGTTGTCGTTCCCCGCTCTGTCATCGGACCTGAGAGCTTTCGCGGACGTGATCCGCTTACACCTTCGGTGAACCCGGAAGAGTTGCTTTCCAGAGGAGCCTCGCCGTGGCGGTCTTGGGGGCCTGAGAGATTCCCGGGGAGGTTGCTCCTTCGGCGCCCGCTGTGTGCGGGACTCTCCCGCCGCGGTTCGGTGGCTGTTCAGTTGTTGCGACAAAGTATGCCATGGTCCTTCGTAAGTCTGCGCGGTAGCGATCTGCATCGGCGCAAGCCGTTCACGGCGGTGTTCGGCGCACGACCGGAGCGAGGCGCTCGCTCTGGGGCGGAGCGACCCGGTGCGCCGATAGCGTGATCGACATGACCATCGTTCCGAGATCATGGATGCAGTTGCGATTCGCCGCGGGCACGTACCGATTTCGGGAAAGTCTGTTCGGCCTGCCTGCCCTCATCGTCCTTGCGGGAGCCGTAGTCGCAGAGGTGAGCGGCTACATCGACCGGACGGTCGGTCCCTTCTCGTGGGGACTGAAGATGAACAGCAACGCGGCGGTCTGGCTGCTGAGCACCGTGGCGGGTGCCACGATCACCACTGCCGGCGTCGTATTCTCGCTGACGGTCGTGAGCTTGCAGTTGGCCAGTAGTCAGTTCTCGCCGCGTGTGATGCGGTCCTTCATCCGAGATCGGGTCAGCCAGACGGTGATCGGGATGCTGGTGGCGACCTTCGTCTACTGCGTACTCACGCTACGGCACATCGGTGCGGACGAAGCCGCACCTGCCCCGACGATCTCGACCACCCTCGCAGTGGCCCTCGCGGTGGCGACCGTGGTGCTCATCATCGCCTATCTCAATCGGCTTGCCCACGGATTGCAGGTCGGTGAGGTCGTGCGAAGTATCGCGTCGGAAGCCGAGATGGTCATATCGAGTGCGGGCAGGAGTGCGCATCGCGAGATCCGCGCCGAGGGGGTACCGGAGCCGGATTTCGATGAAGGAACGACGGTGTACGCTCCGCGCGACGGCTGGGTGACGCAGGCGCCGGCGGAACTCGTGCTGGCCGTGGTACCTGCGGGGACGGTGGTGCGACTGGAGACACGGCCCGGCGCATACATCCACCGCGGAGAGCCGCTGCTGCGGGTTCATCCGACACCGGATCGGGCTGCGACGCTACGGCTACTCGAGTCGGCGGTGGAGATCTCCGATGCCCGCACCATGCAAGAGGACGTGGATTTCGCGCTGCGGCAACTGGTCGACATCGCGCTGCGCGCGCTGAGTCAGGCGATCAACGACCCGACGACCGCGACCGAAGTGGTTCTGCGGCTCGGCAGTCTGCTGCGTACGTTGCTGATCACCGACAGTCCTGCGCCGGTGATCGCGGGGCCGGAGAACCGGATTCTGCTGCGCCCGTGGATCCTGTCTCCCGAGGAATACATCGACCACGCCTTCGAGCAGATCCGTCAGGCAGGTTCCGCGCAGCTGCATGTCGCCACGGCGCTCGCCCGGGTGCTGCGCATGCTCCTGGACTACGTCTCGGAGCACGACCGCACCGAATACGTACCTGCCTTGCAGTACCAGTTGCGTCTGCTCGTCGACGCGGTGGTCGATCGGCCGGAGTTCCATCCGGAGGACGTGGAGCGCTTCCGCGCGGTCGCCGAGTCGGCGACGGATCCCGCCGAACATCGACTGTCGTGACCCGCCGTGTAGGACCGGTGACCGGCGGCTACCCGTTCTGCACGGGAAGCCGTCCGTCGAAGGGAAGAAACCGTGGCGACGAATTTCTCCGTAGGGGACCACGTCCGATGGAACTCGGAGGCCGGATATGTCGAGGGTGTGATCATCGAGAAGCACACCGAGGATGTGGAGTTCGAGGGACGCATGCGTCGTTGCAGTGAGCACGATCCGCAGTACGAGATCCGGAGCGACAAGACCGACCACGTCGCCATGCACAAGGGTGGTGCACTGAAGAAGATCTGACTGCGGCAGTTCGTCAGGTGATCAGTGCCCGACCGACGCCGCAGACCGCAACCGCCCACAGGACCGAGGCGGATGTACCGATGATAGGTCAAGCTTGGTGGCTTGATATCAGAAAATCAAGCCTCCAGGCTGGACCTCGAGGTGGGCAGCGCCTCACCCGCGGCATCGAGCGCGGAACCGGCAGGTGGGGGAAGTCGCGCCTCGAGCAACAGGCCTGCCGCGCCGAGAGCCATGCACACTCCCGTGATCACCATCAGCCGCGGATCCGTCCGGCCGGTCAGTGCGTCGCCGAGCAGCACGACCGCCACGGTGCCGGGCAGGATGCCGACCACCGTGGCGAGCGTATAGGGCACCAGTCGTACCGCAGAGACGGCACAGCAACAGTTCACGACGAAGAACGGGGCGGCTGCGATCAGCCGCAGCGAGCCCACTGCGAGCCACCCGCGTCGGGCCAGGCGCAGATCGATCGCCCGCGCCGCCGGGTGTGTGAGCCGTGCCTGGACGGCCTTGCGTCCGACAGCCCGTACGAGCAGGAAGGCGAGGACCGCGCTGACCGTGGTGGCGGCGATGGTCACCCCGATGCCGACGGCGCTGCCGAACAACACGCCGGCGCTGAGTGTGAAGACGGTTCGTGGCACCGGCATGATCGTCACCAATGCGTGAACGGTGAAGAAGATCAGGGGCAGTGTGGGGCCGTCCACCGATTCGGACCATTCGCGGATCTGGGCGATCGACGGGTGCGGCATCACCAGAGCTGCAACGACAAGTGCCGCCAGTAGACCCAGTGTGCCGAGCACTCTGCGGTCTGCGGCAAGCCTCGTCACGGGCGTTCACACTACCGCTCGGCCGCATTCGCTTCCCCCGAGCGGCCTCCGGGCGTGGACACGATACCGTTCCTGTGGACGGCTTCGTTATCGATCGCTAGAAAAACTGTGGTGATCCCCACAACGGCCGTGCGGTGTGGGGGGCTAGCATCACAGCCACGGCAACCTAACCTTTCCGTGGTTGTCCACCTCCGGCCGACAACGCCGTCCGTACAAAGTCTGCAAACCCGCAGTAGGAGGAATCGCCCGTGTCATTAGCTGCAGAAGCCGAGGATGCCGCGCGCGCATATGCGCAGTGGCAGGACGCGGTGGCGGGGGTGCTGGCCAAGTCCCGACGCGTCGACCCGGCCGAACTCGGACCCGAGCCGCAGCGTCTGCTCGAGACCACCACCTACGACGACGTCACCGTCGCGCCGCTGTACAGCAGCCGCGAGGAGCGCGACGAAGCGCCGCTGCCCGGCGAGTTCCCGTTCGTCCGCGGCGGATCGTCCACGCGTGACGTCAACAGCGGCTGGCGCGTCGACGCCCGGTTCACCGGCACCGACGCAGCCTCGGTCAACGAGCGGATCCTCGACGCCCTGAACAACGGCGTCAGCTCGGTGTGGCTCGAGACCGGTGCCGGCGCCGTACCGGTGGATGCTCTCGACACCGCCCTCAACGGAGTCCTCCTCGACCTCGCGCCCGTGCGCCTCGATGCCGGTGCCGACGCGATCGCAGCGGCCACCGCCGTGTACGCCGTGCTCGACTCCCGTACCGACATCGAGGATCGCGCCGCAGTGCACATCTCCCTCGGTGCCGCACCGCTGACGAGCGCGTTCTCCGGTCGCAGCGACATCACCGTCGCCGAGGCCGTCGAGCTGGCCCGGGCCGCCGCCGACCGCGCCGAGGCAGTCCGCGCCCTCACCGTGGACGGCACCGCTTTCCACAACGCGGGTTCGTCCGACGCCGAGGAGCTCGGTGCGGCGATCGCCGCCGGACTCGACTACGTGCGTGAACTCGTCGCTGCCGGGATGCCGGTCGCCGCAGCGCTCGGACAGCTCGAGTTCCGTCTCGCCGCGACCGACGACCAGTTCCAGACCATCGCCAAGTTCCGGGCCGGACGTCAGGTGTGGGCGCGTGTCGCCCAGGTCGCCGGCGCTGCCGAAGCCGGCAACGCCCCGCAGCACGCGGTGACCTCGGCCGCGATGATGTCCCAGCGTGACCCGTGGGTGAACATGCTCCGCACCACTCTCGCTGCCTTCGGAGCAGGCGTCGGCGGCGCCGACGCCGTAACGGTCCTGCCGTTCGACGCTGCTCTGCCGGCCGGAGCGCTCGAGGTCTCCGAGGCGTTCTCCGCCCGCATCGCCCGCAACACCCAGCTGCTGCTGCTCGAGGAGTCCAACCTCGGTCGCGTGCTCGACCCCGCTGCGGGCTCGTGGTACGTCGAGGAACTGACCGCGCAGATCGCCGAGAAGGCGTGGAGCTTCTTCCAGCAGATCGAGGCAGCCGGTGGATACCGCGCCGCCCTCGATGCCGGGCTGATCGCCGAGCGTGTCGCCGCGACCCGGGCACGCCGTGAGTCCGACGTCGCCCACCGCAAGTTCTCGGTGACCGGTGTCAACGAGTTCCCGAATCTGGCCGAGAAGCCGCTGCCCGTCGGTGCTGCCGAGGCCGGTGCGTTCGCAGCCCGTTACGCCGCGCCGTTCGAAGCGCTGCGCGACCGGTCGGACATCCATCTGGCATCGCACGGTGTGCGGCCGCGGGTGCTGCTCGCCCCGCTCGGCCCGATCGCCGAACACAACGTGCGCGCGACCTTCGCTGCGAACCTGCTCGCCGCCGGCGGCATCGAAGCGATCAACCCCGGACCGCTCGATCTCGACGCCGACCTGTCGTCGCTGGTGAACGAGACCGGCACGTCGGTCGCCGTGTTGTGTGGTACCGATGCTCGCTACGGCGAGCAGGCCGCTACCGCTACCGCTGCGTTGCGTGCGGCGGGTATCGCGACGGTGCTGCTCGCCGGCCCCGAGAAGGCCGTGGGAGATGTGCAGGGCGACGATCGTCCGGACGGATTCCTCACCGCGCGCATCGACGCCGTCGCCGCCCTCACCGACCTGCTGAACACTCTGGGAGCGTAAGTGAGCATCGAACACGAAATCGGCAGCTTCGCCGACGTCCCGCTGACGGACCCGACCGAGCCGGGACCCGCCGCTCCCACCGCGGAGCAGGCCGCCGCGCTCGTCGAGTCCGTCGCTGAGGCGAACAACTACACCACCGAAGACGTCGTGTGGTCGACGCCCGAGGGCATCGACGTCAAGCCGGTCTACACCAAGGCCGACCGCGACGCCGTCGTCGCCGACGGATACCCGCTCGACAGCTACCCGGGTCTGGCGCCGTTCGTGCGCGGACCGTACCCGACGATGTATGTGAACCAGCCGTGGACCATCCGCCAGTACGCGGGCTTCTCCACCGCCGCCGAGTCCAACGCCTTCTACCGGCGTAACCTCGCTGCCGGGCAGAAGGGCCTGTCGGTCGCCTTCGACCTGGCAACGCACCGCGGCTACGACTCCGATCACCCGCGGGTGCAGGGCGACGTCGGTATGGCAGGTGTCGCGATCGATTCGATCCTCGACATGCGGCAGCTCTTCGACGGCATCGATCTGTCGCAGGTGTCGGTGTCGATGACCATGAACGGTGCGGTGCTGCCGATCCTGGCGCTGTACGTCGTGGCGGCGGAGGAACAGGGCGTCAAGCCCGAGCAGCTGGCCGGAACCATTCAGAACGACATTCTGAAGGAGTTCATGGTCCGCAACACCTACATCTACCCGCCGAAGCCGTCGATGCGGATCATCTCCGACATCTTCGCGTACACCTCGGCGAAGATGCCGCGGTTCAACTCGATCTCGATCTCCGGCTACCACATCCAGGAAGCCGGAGCCACGGCCGACCTCGAGCTCGCCTACACCTTGGCGGACGGCATGGAGTACATCCGCGCCGGTCTCGACGCGGGGATGGACGTCGACAAGTTCGCGCCGCGACTGTCGTTCTTCTGGGCGATCGGCATGAACTTCTTCATGGAGGTCGCCAAGCTCCGCGCAGGCCGGTTGCTGTGGAGTGAGCTCGTCGCGAAGTTCGGTGCGAAGAACCCGAAGTCGCTGTCGCTGCGCACCCACTCGCAGACCTCCGGTTGGTCGCTCACCGCGCAGGACGTGTTCAACAACGTCGCGCGCACGTGCGTCGAGGCGATGGCCGCGACCCAGGGGCACACCCAGTCGCTGCACACCAACGCGCTCGACGAGGCGTTGGCGCTGCCCACCGACTTCTCGGCCCGTATCGCACGCAACACCCAGTTGCTGCTGCAGCAGGAGTCGGGCACCACGCGGCCCATCGACCCGTGGGGCGGCTCGCACTACGTCGAGTGGCTCACCCACGAGCTCGCCAACAAGGCGCGAGCTCACATTGCCGAGGTCGAAGCTGCCGGCGGTATGGCACAAGCGATTTCGGAGGGAATCCCGAAGCTGCGCATCGAGGAGGCGGCCGCCCGCACCCAGGCGCGCATCGACTCGGGTCGCCAGCCGGTCATCGGCGTCAACAAGTACCAGGTGACCGAGGACCACGAGATCGAGGTCCTCAAGGTCGAGAACTCGCGTGTGCGGGCCGAGCAGATCGCCAAGCTCGAGCAGCTGCGCGCAGACCGGGACGAGGACGCCACCCGCGCTGCGCTCGACGCGCTCACCCGCGCCGCTGGTGCACAGAGCCAGGGTCTCGAGAACAATCTCCTCGCGCTGGCCATCGATGCGGCACGCGCGAAGGCGACCGTCGGCGAGATCTCCGACGCCCTCGAGAAGGTCTACGGCCGCCACCAGGCCGAGATCCGTACGATCAGCGGCGTGTACCGCGACGAGGCCGGTAAGGCCACCAATATCAGCGCCGCGACCGAGCTGGTCGAGAAGTTCGCCGAGGAAGAGGGCCGCCGCCCGCGCATCCTCGTCGCGAAGATGGGTCAGGACGGTCACGACCGAGGTCAGAAGGTGATCGCCACGGCCTTCGCCGATCTCGGCTTCGACGTCGACGTGGGACCGCTGTTCCAGACCCCCGAAGAGGTCGCCCAGCAGGCGGCCGACAACGACGTGCACGTCATCGGCGTGTCGTCGTTGGCCGCGGGTCACCTGACGCTGGTCCCTGCCCTCAAGCAGGCACTGGCCGAGGTGGGCCGCGAGGACATCATGATCGTCGTGGGTGGTGTCATCCCGCCGGGTGACTTCGACGAGCTCTACGCGGCCGGTGCAGCGGCGATCTTCCCGCCCGGCACCGTGATCGCAGATGCGGCGTCGGGTCTGCTGACCAAGCTCGCCGCCCAGCTCGGCCACCAGCTCGGGGACTGACGTCGGCATGAGCGACACCTCGGTCGACGCCGCGCGGACCCGCCGCCGCCCGGTCGACGTCGACGCCCTCGCCGAAGCCGTGCTCGCGAACGAGCGGGCAGGCCTCGCGCGGGCGATCACGTTGATCGAGTCGACTCGCGACGACCATCGGGAGCAGGCGCAGCAGCTGCTGTTGCGCCTGCTCCCGCACGCGGGCAACGCGATTCGGGTGGGTATCACGGGTGTGCCCGGCGTCGGCAAGTCGACCTTCATCGACTCGCTGGGCATGCTTCTGCTCGAGCAGGGACATCGTGTCGCGGTTCTGGCCGTCGACCCGTCGTCGACTCGCACGGGTGGTTCGATCCTCGGTGACAAGACACGCATGGCGCGCCTTGCGGTGCAGCGGGACGCGTATATCCGGCCGTCACCGTCCGCCGGCACCCTCGGCGGCGTGGCGAAGGCCACCCGCGAGACCATGGTGCTCCTCGAGGCCGCCGGGTTCGACGTGATCCTCGTCGAGACCGTCGGTGTCGGGCAATCCGAGGTGACCGTGGCGAACATGGTCGATACGTTCTGCTTCCTGACTCTGGCCCGAACCGGAGACCAGCTGCAGGGCATCAAGAAGGGCGTGCTCGAACTCGCCGATCTGGTGGCGGTGAACAAGGCCGACGGAGAGCATGCACGTGACGCACGCGTGGCGGCTCGTGAACTCGCGGGCGCGATGCGCATGGTGCATCCGCACGATGCGATCTGGAAGCCACCGGTGATCACGATGAGCGGTCTCGAAGGCGAGGGGCTGGACACCTTCTGGGGCACGGTCCTCGAACACAAGAAGGTGCTCACCGAAGCCGGTCTGTTCGAGGAGAACCGCCGCCGCCAGCAGGTGGACTGGACGTGGACGATGGTGCACGACCAGTTGTTGCGGCGACTCGAGACGTCGCCGCGCGTCCGGGCGATCCGTAAGGACGTCGAATCAGGGGTGCGGGACGGGTCGCTCACCGCAGCGCTCGCCGCACAGCGCCTGCTCGACGCCTTCGATGGGGTCGAGCAGGCGAAGACCGCCGACGGCGAGGACTCGTAGGCAGTGGGCCGCCGCGCGATCGCCTACCTCGCCTTCGGCCTGTTCGCGCTCGTGGCGGTGGCCCACCTCGTCTCGCAGGTTGTGGCGGCGGAGTCGGCATTCACCGATGTCTCGCAGTGGTTTCTCATGCCGCTGCTCGCCGTCGGACTGGCGCTGATCACGACTCGGCCACGCTCGCGTCTCGTCGCGTGGACGCTGGTGGCCCTGACTTTCTCGTGGTTCGGTGATGCCGCGCCGGATCTCGTCGACGGTGATGCATCGTTCCTCGTGCTCGTGGGTTTCTTCCTGTGCGCCCAGCTCACCTACATCTTCGCGTTCGTGCCGTACCGGCACGGCAGCGTGCTGGACACGCGCCGCTGGGTGATCGCGGTCTACGCGGCCGCGGTGGTGACGCTGGTCGCCCTGTGTGCGCCCGGTGCGGGGATGCTGGTCGTGGCGGTTGCGGTCTACGGAACGGCGCTGGCGACGATGGCCGTACTCGCGACCGGTGTGTCCCGCTCCGCTGCGGTCGGCGCGGTGTTGTTCGTCGTGTCCGATTCGCTGATCGCCGTGCGTGCCTTCGTGGACGGACTCGCGCTTCCTCTGCCGGGAGTGTGGATCATGGCCACCTACATCCTGGCGCAGGTGCTGATCGTGCGCGGTGTGCTCACCGCGCACGATCAGCACGGACGGTTCTACAGGTCGAGCAGTTCCTTGGCGACGGCCACGGATGTCGGTGCGTCGAGCGACGGCTGATCGCCCCACTGACCGCCGCTGATCGACACCTCCACGTCGGGAAGCTGGATCTGGGTGACCGAGACGGCCACGGTCGAGACGGCCTGGCCCATGGTGTAGGCGACGCCGCCCGCGGCCTCGATCTCGGCGTCGGGAATCAGCACGAGACCGCCGGTCTCGAGGTCGCTCGCCGACGGTACGGTTCCGGAGCCCGGAGCCATCACGATCTCCACCGACCGGATCTCCTCGAGGCCGGCGGCGTCGTCCGGCGTCTCCCACGCGCAATAGACGCTGTACTCGTCCACACCGCTCGACGAGCGCAGGGTCAACCCTTCGATGTAGGGGGCGACCGCGGGCGCGACGTCGTCGCAGGAGCCGAAACGGGCGACGAGGTCGCTTCCGAGTCCGCTCTGATCGCCGAGGGTATCGGCGTCGAAGCTCGCAGTGCCGGTGTCCGGTTCGTCGGGACCGGACGAGGTGTCGTCGCCGGCGGAACAGGCGCCGACGAGCAGGGCGCCGGCAAGGGTCGCGGATGCGACCGCGTAACGGGTGAGATTCACACGGCGCATCGTAGCGTCAGGACCAACCGTAGGTGATCTTGATCCCCACTATGCGACCGAGCCGCACAATATGTCCCTGCAAGCGTGTCCCTACAAGCCGAGAAGCTGTTTGGCGACCGCCACGCCCCCGGCGGGATCGAGGACCTTCGTGGCGTCCCGGCCACCGACGGTGATCGACACCGAAGCCTGAGGAAGTTCGACGCCGGTCGCGGTGAAGGCGGTGCCGGCCATGTTGATCGGCATGCTGTGCGCGAATCCGCCGGCCGCCTCGATGGCGGTGTCGGGAAGCACCACGAGGCCGGTCTTCGCGGCCGTGGCGGGAGTGACGGTCTCGGGTTCGACGACGACCTCGACGGACCGGATTCCGGAGGCAGGTTCGCCGTTCGCGGGTTCCCAAACGCAGTTCACCCTCTGGCTGCTCACGACACCGGAGGGTGCGGGGGCAAGGCCGTCGATGTACCGCTCGAGGGTGGCCCCGATGGCCTCGCAGGTGGGGTAGTTCTGCGCGATCCGCACGAGATACGGCGAGGCGGCGGCGGCGGATGTCGTGGATCCGGCGTCCGCGGCGTTACGGATGCCGACCGTGGTGTCCTCGCCGGACGTACAGCCGGTCAGAGCCACGCCGGCAGCGAGGAAGACGAAGGCACTCGTATGTACTCGATTTTGTCGCACGCGGGGATGATAGCGATTGTCGCGCCTTGCCGGGAGGCTGTGGTGACAGGGCGGAATTCGAACGAATTTTGTTGTGCCCTGGCACCTTTTGGATCAGGAGATGTGCCTCGGAGCGGTGGTGTCCGTGACTTCGAGTAGGGTCGCCGGGGTCGGTTGGGCCAGCGGCTCGAGCGAACCGCTCTTCTCCGCACGGGTCAGGCGCGAGCGCTTCCAGGAGACGACCAGAAGGGCGATCCACGCCACCACGATGCCGAGGTAGAGCACGGCCAGTGCCGCACCGGTGAGGCCGAACGTCCCGGCCAGTTTGTGGGCGTTGGTCAGCACGATGACGCCACCGACACCGGTGCCCAGCAGTGTCGCCGGGACGCGGCTGACGAGCCAGGCCGCAAGAGGAGCTGCGACGGCGCCACCGAGGGCGAGGCCGGCGACGATCACCAGATTGCCGAGCGATTCGTGGCCGAGACCGAACAGGAAACCCACGCTCGCCGCAACCGCGACGAGGAACTCCGATGCGCTTACCGACCCGATCACGGTGCGCGGGGCCGTCTTGCCCCGCGAGAGCAGGGTGCTGGTGGTGATCGGCCCCCATCCGCCACCACCGCTCGCGTCGATGAACCCGCCGAAGAAGCCCAGCGGCGACAGGAACTTGGCGGTGTGCGGGGAGGTGCGTGCGTGTGCCACCGCCGGCGGCCGCACCGAGAACCGCAATGCCACGTACACGCCGATGGCCAGCAGAATTCCGGCGGTGACCGGCTCGGCAGCTTCGGTCGACAGCCCCGACAGCACGGTCGCACCGAGGAATGCACCGATGGCTCCGGGCACACCGAGCCGCAGCACGACCTTCCAGTCGATGTTGCGGAAGCGCCAGTGCGAGGCACCCGAGACGAGGGTGGTACCGACCTCCGCGAGATGCACCGCCGCGCTGGCGTGGGCCGGACCGACACCGCTGAACAACAACAGGGTCGTTGCGGTGACACCGAACGCCATGCCGAGGGCGCCGTCGACGAGCTGTGCGCCGGCACCGACGAGCGTGAAAATGAGGAGATTGAACATGCATTGGCTCCGAAAGCTGGAAGAACCCGAGAAGATGGATGAGCGACACAGCGCTCAGCGACACTCCTGGATGCAACACAGACAATCGAAGCAGGCGCCACGGCGGGTGGGCCAGAACGACATGAGCGCGAGACGAGTGGCCGGAGCCGCCTCGATACTCGTCGCATCCATGTGTCGTCCTCAGCTTTCTTCCCTCGTGCCGAGGGTTCGGTTCGGTCGAGCATAGCCCGTACCCGCGACGCGGCAACATTCGCCGGGGCGATTTCCCCTTCGCCCGGGGAAGCGGCCCGGATCGGTCAGTTCAGGCGGCGGGCGGTGATCTCGAAACCGGCGGCGCGGAGCCGTTCGGTGAGCACGTCCCCGAAAGCCACCGCCGGGGTGAGAACCCCGCCCCCGGCGTGCAGTGCGGCACCGCCGAGCGCGAGTGAGAGGGCCGATTCGGCGAGCATGACGGCCGTGGCCTTGTAGCCCGGATCGCCCTTCGCTCCGAAACGGGCGGTGTACCTGGCACCGGACTCGGTCGAGGCGTACACCTCGACGGTGAAGTAACCGTTCTCGCGCGTCTTCTCCGACGGTCCTTCGCCGGGAGCGGGGAGGATCTTGTCGAGGAGGAACCGCGTGGGCGGGAACGACAGACCGGCGGCGAGGGCTCCTGTGCCCGCAGCGACGAGACCGGCGAAGACGGGCGACAGCGGGGACGATCCGACGCTCATCACCTCGCGGTAGCGGAACCGCCGTCCGTAGGCCCAGTCGCGCAGCGCATTGCTGCGTCGCACGATCCGCGTGTTGTAGGACGCCATCACGAACGGGGCCATCCGTCCGGCGAGTTCGGGGGCGACGGACTTACCGTCGGCGAAGGCGAAATCGTTCTGGCGTCCGAGATCGGGTTCACGGGCCGGGTCCGGCGACAACGAGTACGGCCGGGTCGCGATCTTCCGCGCTGCGGGATCTTTACGGATCGCATCGAGTTGCCGTCGGAGCGAATCGATCGTTCCGCCGCTGACACCACCGCGCAGGGCGGTCAGCACGAACGTCGTGTCGGTCAGTGGCAGCGTGCCGTCGGCCTCCGCCGCGCGGTAGATCGCGTGGACGCCGAGATCGGACGGGACGGAGTCGAAACCGCACGAGTGGACGATACGTGCCCCGGTGCGTCGGGCCACCTCGTCGAAGCGGTCGATGCTCTCGCGGTGGAAGAGCACTTCGCCGGTGAGGTCGACGTAATCGGTGCCCGCTTCGGCGCACGCCTGCACGAGGGGCAGGCCGTATGCGGCGTAGGGGCCGACGGTCGTGATGACCACTCGGGTGGACTCGGCCAGGGTCGTGAGCGATGCGGGGTCGTCGGCATTCGCCTCGATGATCCGCCAGTCGGTCCCGAGGTCCGCGGCGAGCTTCTCGAGTTTGGCGCGTGAGCGGCCCGCGAGTCCGACCGCCACGTCGGCAGGCAGGTGCTCGGCGAGATATGCGGCGGTGAGGCGGCCGACGAAGCCGGTGGCGCCGTAGACGACGATGTCGAGATCGCGGGAGGCAGTCATGCGCCCCACCTTACTCACGAGTAAGTCCGGTGGTCGGCTTTTGCCACCCGATTTCGGTGCCACCACCCTGCCCACGACAGCACTACGGCAACCGCGACCAGCATGCGGACCGCGCCGAGGGCCGACTCCGGGTAGATCACCCCGGTCAGATAGTGATCGATGAACCCGCTCGCCGGCATACCCTCTTCGCCGGCATTGCGGCGCGCCCAGTTCTCGGCCGCGGTCAGCGGACAGTCGAAGCCCACCGCCACCGAGGCGCCTCCCCACAGCACCGCAGCGACGTGCGCGACGATCGTGCGGGGCCACCGCCACGCCAGGAAGCCACCGAACGCGACGTAGAGCACGAACAGGAGATGCACGAACGCCGTGAGGTCGGCGACCACCCGGAACGCCATATGCCCAGGATAGAACGAACAGCGACAGCGGCGGGAGAGCCTGGGTCAGCCCGCCTTGATGACCAGGACCGGTACCGGCGACTCGGCGATCAACCGCTGTACCGTGCGTTCCACCAGGAATTTTCCGGTCGCCGTGCGTCCCCGGCTGCCGACGACCACCCGTTCGGCTTCGCTGCGCGCGAGCAACTCGATGATCGTGCCGACGGGGTCACCGTCGTGGACCGCCGAGAGCAACTCCCAGCCGTGGTCCCCGATCGCCTCGCTCACCTGTGCCCGCACCGCCTCCACTTCGTCGGGCTCGTCGAGGGAGTGGAGCACCACCAGCGGCTCTCGCCGATCGGCGGCCTCTCGCACGGCGGCCTGCAGGGCGATACGCCCTTCCGCGGTATCGGCGTGAACGACAGCGACAGTCATGACTCTCCTCGAGCGGGAACCGGGCGATGCCCTCCATTATCTCCGCCGCCCGGATGCCGGGCCATCACCGGCGTTATGGAGCCGGTCTCCGATACGCCGCCGGCGGTGTGCCGAGCCTCCGGGCTCACCACGGCGCGGGACGGAAGTCCTTGAGGAAGCAGCCGTACAGATCCGTGCCTGCCTCACCCTGCACGATCGGGTCGTAGACGCGGGCCGCACCGTCGACGAGGTCGAGGGGCGCGTGGAAGCCCTCTTCGGCGAGCCGCATCTTGGTGTGGTGCGGCCGCTCGTCGGTGATCCACCCGGTGTCGACGGCCGTCATGAGGATGCCGTCGCCGAGCATCTCTTCAGCACTGGTACGGGTGAGCATGTTCAGGGCCGCCTTGGCCATGTTGGTGTGCGGATGTCCCGCCCCTTTGTAGCGGCGCCCGCCGAACTGTCCTTCCATCGCGGAGACGTTCACGACGTACTTTCGCCGGGCGGGGGACGCCGCGAGCGCCGGCCGCAGACGATTGACGAGGATGAACGGCGCCACCGAGTTGCACAGCTGGACCTCGAGCAGTTCGAGGGGTTCGACTTCGCCGACCGTCTGCACCCAACTGTTGGTGTGCACCAGATCCGGTAGGAGGCCCCCGGCGTCGACGGCGACGCCGGCCGCGACCCGCTCGGGCGTTGCCGAACCGGCCACCAGCGCCAGCGAGGTCAGCGCCCGAGCGGACAGTTCGGCCGGCAGGGATCGCGCCAGCGCTGCCGGATGCGCGTCCGACGGCTTGCCGAAGGTCAGGACTTCGGGCCTCGGGCCGGCGGGCAGCGGATCGGCCTCCGCTTCGGCCAGCGCCGAGTAGGCGCCGGGGGAGCGCCGCACCGTCTGGGCCGCGTTGTTGATGAGGATGTCCAAGGGGCCCTGCGCCGCGACATCGTCGGCGAGGGCCACCACCTGGGCGGGGTCACGCAGGTCGATGCCGACGATGCGCAGCCGATGCAGCCAGTCGCCACTGTCCTCCATCGCGGTGAAGCGACGGATCGCGTCGTTCGGGAAGCGGGTGGTGACGGTGGTGTGCGCGCCGTCGCGGAGCAGGCGCAGCGCGATGTACATCCCGATCTTGGCTCGCCCGCCGGTGAGCAGGGCGCGGCGGCCCCGCAGATCGGTGCGCGCGTCCCGTTTGGCGTGGTTCTCCTCCGCGCAGGTCGGGCACAGCTGGTGGTAGAAGGCGTCGACCCGGGTGTACTTGTCCTTGCAGACATAGCAGTGGCGGGGCCGCAGGAGAGTGCCGGCGCTCGCCCCGCGGGTCGAGGAGGTCAGCGGCAGCCCGGCCGTTTCGTCGTCGATGCGGGTCGGCGATCCCGTGGCCGTCGCGGACAGGACTTCGCGGTCGGCGGTCACACGCTCCTTGCGTGCCTCGTTGCGACGCAGTCTCTTGAACTTCTTGAACATGTGTCCCACGGCGCGCTGCACGGTGAGGGCGTCGGGATGGTCGGCGTCGAGGCCGGCGGCCTGATCGAGCACCTTCAGGCAGGTGGCGAGATCGGTCGGATCGATACGGGTGTGGCGGGGGGTCTCGGCCTCGGCCGTGGTGTCGCTGTGGAGGTTCATCTGCCTTTTTCCGTGTGGTGCTGTGGTCCGATCGTATCGGGCAGGATGATGGGACCCGCATTCCCTATGAGAGGTATCGGAGGAACGATGAGCCCGAGCTCGCCCCTGTCCAAGAAGAAGTTCGCCGAACTGAGCCGTCCCCAGCAGTTTTTCGTGCTCCTGCTCGCGTCGGTGCAGTTGTCGCTCGCCGTGGCGGCGTGGGCCGATCTGGCGACCCGGCCCGCCGACAAGGTCAACGGCAGCAAACTCCGTTGGGCGCTGACGATCGCGGTGAACTTCTTCGGCCCGATCCGCTACTTCCGGAAGGGGCGCCGGGACTGACCGGACCGTCCGCGCAGACGCCGGACGAAGCGAAGGCCCCGAATCGATACGGCGGGTTCACATGATCGTCGCAACACTCTCAACGAGAGGTTGCGACGATCATGTCGTTTGCGGAGGACTGCGACCGGTTCGGTAACCATCTG
>NZ_JBEYUH010000016.1:0-115275 GCF_040643435.1 Rhodococcus sp. NPDC047139 | reverse complement strand
GAGAACACCCAGCTCACAAGGGCGCGGGCCCTTTTTCAATCACCGACACGGCAACGGGGTCGGTCGACACCTGCCCCTACCAACTGCGAAGAGCCGAATATCAGATCACGAGATGGTAACAAGACCTCTCTGCTCCCGGCTTACCCCCGAGATGTGGGTAACGTCCGCACATGCACGATCCGTACGGTTCGTGCCGATATCGGCGGTGGCGCTCGATCGAGCAGTCGCGGACGACGAGAAGGGGGCGTAGCGATGGGGAAGTCGACGGGAACGAGCGCAGCAAGCAGGATGACGGCGGTGGTCGCCGGCCTGGGGCTTCTCGGAGCGGCGGCTACGGGCTGCACAAGCGTCGACACCGAAGGCGGGGGATCCACACTCGAACGATTGCGAGAGAACGGCACCGTCACGGTCGGATTCGCCGGCGAGGCTCCCTACAGCTTCATGGAGAACGGCGAGCTGACCGGCGCAACGGTCGCTCTGCACCGCGAGATCTTCAAGAACCTGGGAATCGACAACGTCGAAGGCGTGTCCACCGAGTTCGGTGCGCTCATTCCCGGTCTGCAAGCGGGGCGGTTCGACGTAGTGAGTGCAGGCATGTCGATTCTGCCGCAACGCTGTGAGCAGGCGCTGTTCAGCGAGCCCGAGTTCAACTACACGACCGCGCTCATGGTTCCTCGAGGGAACCCCGGGCAGCTCGACGACATGCAATCCATCGCCGACAGCGACGTCCGGATGGCCGTGCTCACCGGTGCGATCGAAGCCGACTACGCATCCGCACTCGGTATCGACGCGATGCAGGTACCGTCTCCACAGGCCGGCATGGATGCAGTCGTCAACGGACGAGCCGACGTCTTCGCGCTCACCGGCATCTCTCTCAACTGGATGAAACAGAACAACGAGGGCGCTCCGGTCGATGTCACGGAATCGTTCGTCGCGGAGATCGACGGTGAACCTCAGGTGGGGGCCGGCGGAACGGTCTTCCGTAAGGAGGACACCGAACTGCGCGACGCATACAACGAGGAACTCGCCAAGATAACGTCGGACCCCCAGAAGTATCTGTCGATCGTCGGGGATTTCGGGTTCACGGAAGCGGAGTTGCCCGATCCGAATCTGACGACCGAGATACTCTGCGAAGGCAATTCCTGAGCCGGATCGAGCCGTCATGGATTTCGTATCCCAACTCGGGTTCCTGTGGGATTCCGTCCCGCAGTTGCTCGACGGTCTGCTGGTCACGGCCGAATTGACCGTCGGGAGTGCCGTATTCGCGTTTCTGCTGGCTGTCGCGCTCGGGTTGTCGGCAGGTGCACGGAACATCGTCCTTCGTGGGAGTGCTCGCGTCGTCATCGAGTTCTTCCGGGGCACTTCGCTTCTCGTGCAACTGTTCTGGCTCTTCTACGTTCTGCCGTTGTTCGGATATCGGCTCGAACCCATCGTGTGCGGGATCCTTGCGCTGGCGCTGAACTACGGCGCCTACGGGGCGGAGGTGGTGCGTGGCGCGATCGCATCGGTCCCGAAGCCACAGTGGGAGGCAGCGACGGCGCTGAACTTCGGCTACTGGCAACGAATGCGGCGAGTGATCTTCCCCCAGGCCTGGGCAGAGATGATTCCGCCCCTGACGAACCTGCTCATCCAGCTGCTCAAGGGTACGGCCCTGGCCAGTTATATCCTCTTGCAGGACCTCACATTCCAGGTCGAGCAGCTTCGCCGGGGGACGGGCGACACGCTCTTCGCTTTCGGTGTGGGGTTGGTTCTGTACTTCGTGCTCGGCTACGTGCTGACCTTGCTCATGAACGCACTCGAGGTGCGGGCCAAGAGTCGCCTCGGCACGGGGCCGACGCTGCGTGAGATCTTCGGTCTTGCTCCCGTATTCGACGAACCGGTGGGGGCGCGGACATGAATGTCGATTGGAGTTGGGAGCGAGCGGCCGAAGCACTTCCGGTGCTGCTCGAGGGTTTCCGGATCACCTTGCTGGCCACGGTTCTAGGGTTCGTGGTGGCCGCGATTCTCGGGCTGGTCGTCGCTATCGCCCGTCGATCGCTTCCGAAGGTCTTCGCCTCCGCGTTGTCCGCCGTTGTGCAGTTCATTCGCCTCACGCCACTCGTGGTGCAGCTGCTGTTCGTCTACTACTTGCTTCCGCAGTTCAGTGCGCTCCAGATCGGAATCACCGTACTGGGAATCCACTACTCGACGTACATGGCAGAGGTCTACCGGGCGGGCATCGACGCGGTGCCCAAGGGGCAGTGGGAAGCCTGCCGTGCGCTGTCGCTCTCACCGCTGCGCACCTGGCGGGCGGTGATCCTCCCGCAGGCCGTGCGCCGGGTCGTACCTGCACTGGGCAATTATGCGATCTCCCTGTTCAAGGACACGCCCTTCCTGTTCACCATCTCCGTGGTGGAAATGGTGACGGCCGCACAGCAGTTCGGGGCGCGCAACTTCCAGTATCTCGAACCACTCACCTTGGCCGGCTTGATCTTCCTCGTCGCCAGCTACCCGACGTCGTTGCTCGTCCGCCGATTGGAGCGTCGCCTTGCCTACTGAGATGAACAAGGAAACCGTCGCCGAGGGGCCCCGGCACGCAGCCACATCGGACGGATCGATGATCCGATTCGATTCCGTCGTCAAGCGATACGGCGACCATGTGGTCCTCGACCACCTCGACTTCACCGTGACGGCGGGCGAGCGGGTCACCTTGATCGGTCCGAGCGGGTCGGGAAAGACGACCATTCTCCGCCTGCTCATGACGCTCGAGAAGATCGACGACGGTGTGGTGTGGGTAAAGGGTGAACCACTTACGCACGAGCTGAAGGGTTCACGTCTGGTTCCTGCATCCGAGCGTTATCTCCGGTCGAGGCGGCGCAGCATCGGCATGGTCTTCCAGCAGTTCAACCTCTTCCCCAACATGAATGTCATGGAGAACCTCACCGAGGCGCCGGTTCACGTGCTCGGCCGCAGCAAGTCCGACGCACAGGACCGTGCACGGGAACTGCTCGCGATGGTCGGTCTGTCCGACAAGGAGAACGCGCATCCCACACATTTGTCGGGTGGTCAGCAGCAGCGGGTCGCGATCGCGCGTGCCCTCGCGATGGATCCCGAGATCCTGTTGCTCGACGAGGTCACGTCGGCACTCGATCCCGAACTCGTCGCAGACGTGCTGGATGTTCTCCGCACGATCGCCGAGACGACGGACATCACGATGCTGATCGTGACGCACGAGATGCAATTTGCCCGGGACGTCTCCGACCGTGTGCTGATGTTCGATCGAGGACGCATCGTGGAAGAGGGTACTCCCGAACGGATCTTCACCGACCCGCGGGAAGAGCGCACCCGAAAGTTCCTCGACGCGGTACTGGCAAACGAGTGAGGTGGAGGAACGTCAATCCTCGCGAGGAACTGCCAGCAGTGTCGGCTCGGTCCGGCCGCGCAGGACGACCTCCTCGCCTGATTTCCAGCGGATCCGTTCGTCGTCCGGGGCGAGATCTACTGTGCGCGCCGATGCCGCCACGTATCCGGGGATGGTCTTCGCGAGATCGGACAGTCTCGCCGCTTCGTTGACCGGATCACCGATCACCGTGTACTCGAAGCGCTCCTGCGCACCGATGTTTCCGGCGACTGCGCGACCGGCCGTGACGCCGATGCCCGCGCGGCACTCCGGCACCTCCTCGGCCAGACGCCGCGCCATCCTCCTCGCGGCACCGAGCGCGTAACCGGCGGCGTTGTCGAGGGCGACCGGTGCCCCGAAGATCGCGAGCGCCGCGTCGCCCTCGAACTTGTTGACGAATCCGTCGGCGGCGTGCACTTCCTCGACCACGACAGCGAAGAACCGGTTGAGCAGGGCCACGACATCTGTGGGCGGGCGACTGGCGGCCAACGCGGTGGAACCGACGATGTCCACGAACAACACCGCGACGTCTCGTTCCTCTCCGCCGAGGACGCCCGGATTGGCCAGTGCCGCGGCTGCGACATCCCGCCCGACGTGTCTACCGAACACGTCGCGCAACCTTTCGCGCTCGCGCAGCCCCTCGGCCATCCGATTGAATCCGGTCTGCAACTGCCCCAGTTCGGTTCCGTCGTACACGACGACCGCGGTGTCGAAGTCGCCCGCTGCGATGCGTTTCATACCGGCACGTACGGATTCGATCGGTGCGATGGTCGACCGGATGGTGAGGAACATCAGTAGCGAACCGGTGAGCAGACCCAGACCACCGATAGCGAGGATCGTGATCGCCAGTCGCACGGAGGTGACGGGACGGATGAAGCTGAACACCGCGATGACGATCAGGCCGACGACAGGCACAGCGCTACCGAGCGCCCATGCGAGCATGACCCGTCCTGTGGTGCCGGCGAGACGGGGACGATGAGGTGTGCCGGCCTCGAGGGCCCGAGCAGAGATCGGGCGCAGCGCGAATTCGGTGAACATGTAGGCGAATCCGCACACGGTGACGCCCGCGAGAGTGATCGTCAACGCGACCTTCGGGATCGTCTGCGGGTCGATGACCCCGAAACTCGTGGTGAACAGGATCAGACCGACGAACCACAGTGCGCCCTGCTGAAGGGTGGTACGCCAGGGCATGCGCAGTGCGACTCGCTGTTCCTGCGGGGTGGGAGGGCGATTCTCGAGCGCCCAGCGCAGCCTGCGGAGGGTCGCTCGTGTGCCCAAGACCGAGCCGATCACGACGGCCGAGATCACGTAGACCGGAGCGAGGACCGCCGTGACGACGAGGAAGTCGGTTGTCAGCACGGACGGACCCGGGATCACGACGTTGATCAGCGCTGCCACGATGAGAGCGCCGATGAGGTGCGTGCCGATCAGCGACAACGTCAGCAGGGTCTGGATCCTGATGCGTTGGCGCCGGATCGGTTCGGCAGGCTCTCCCAGGAGCACCGAACCGAGCGGGGCCGCGTGACGACTGCGTGTGGGCATGGTCGTTCGAGACTAGTCGAGTCGATCCTCTAGGGTGGCTGTGTGCGTCTTGTGATTGCCCGTTGCCGTGTGGACTACATCGGACGCCTGACGGCTCATCTGCCGACGGCCCGACGTCTCCTTTTGGTCAAGGCCGACGGTTCGGTGAGCGTTCACGCCGACGACCGCGCCTACAAGCCTCTGAACTGGATGAGCCCACCCTGCTGGCTCGAGGAGGAATCGGCCGAAGATGCCGAGGCTCTATGGGTGGTCACGAACAAGGCCGGCGAGCAGCTGCGGATCACTCTCGAAGAGGTCGACCACGATTCGAGTCACGAACTCGGTGTGGATCCCGGGCTGATCAAAGACGGCGTCGAGGCGCACCTTCAAGAGCTGCTCGCCGAACACGTGGAAACCCTGGGTAGCGGGTTCACGCTGATCCGGCGGGAGTACCCGACGGCGATCGGACCGGTGGACCTGCTGTGCCGGGACGCCGACGGCGCGACCGTCGCGGTCGAGGTGAAGCGTCGCGGCGAGATCGACGGCGTGGAGCAGCTCACCCGCTACCTCGAGCTCCTCAACCGGGATCCGCTGCTCGCTCCGGTCACCGGCGTATTCGCAGCCCAGCAGATCAAGCCGCAGGCACGGACTTTGGCCACGGATCGTGGCATCCGCTGTCTCGTTCTCGACTACGAGGCACTGCGCGGCACCGAGAGCACCGAGTTCAGATTGTTCTGATCGTGCCGCGCCGCAACAGATCCCGCACCGGTCGCAAGCGCGCCGGAAACTCCGCCGATCCCCCGACCTATATCGGGGCGACGGCTCGCACGGAGAACGGCCCCGCGGGCGCAGAGGGGGAGCGGTTCACGGTGCGGACCGTTCCGGGCTCACGCGCTACCAAACCGTATCGATGCCCGGGCTGCGATCACGAGATCGCGCCGGGCACGCCGCACGTCGTCGCATGGCCGACCGACGCCCTCGGTGGGGCGGAAGACCGCCGGCATTGGCACAACGGGTGCTGGTCGGGCAGGGGAACGCGCCGCCCCACCCGACGTTGGTCGTAGTCGCCGCAGAACTGTCGGCGGACGCGGCGCGGACCGGTCGGCACCGTCAGTTGCGAACTTTGCTGGCCACCGCGGGCGATCGACCCTGAGCACCGGCACCCACCGCTGACGGGCGGTTCGGCGCTGCGGCATTCGGCGTGCGGGGGCCGGGCGCCGAGCCCTGCGCGGTGTTCGGTTGTGCTGCCGCGTTCGGCCCGCCGGTCGAGCCCGGTCGGCGGTTCCGGTCCTCACCCGGCCGCGGGTTGCCGGTTTGCGGACGTCGTGCGGTGTTGTCTGCCTGTGGCATCTGTGCGGTCTTGTCTGCCTGTGGCACGCGAGCAGTCTCGTTCGTTTGCGGGCGCGGAGTTTCGTCCGCGTCCACCTCGCCTGCATTCACGGCATCTGTGGTTTCGGCTTCGGTGGGTCCGTCATCCTCGGAGGCCTTCTTATCGCGCGGAGCGCCGAGCACCGTCGTGCGAGGCTCGTCGAGCGAAATATCCCGATCGAGCAACTCGCCTTCGCGGTTGATCGCCGCGAGCAGCGTCGGCACGTCGTCGAGCTGTTCCCGAACGGCATGGAGCTGGCCGAGGATACGTCCGCGCAGCACACGCAGTTCCTCGGTGAGGTCGCGCGCGTTTGCGACCTTGCGTTCGGACTGCTCGGTGGCGCGGGTGAGCCGCCGTTCTGCCTCCTGCGTCGCCTGTTCGACGCGGCGCTCGGCTTCGGCCTTGCTCGTCCGTTCGAGCTCGTCGAGAGCACCGAGCAGCTTGGAGCGGCGTTCGGCCATGGTGATCTCGAAGTCCTGCTGTACCTGCTCACGCTTGTCCGCGGCCTCGGCGGCGAGACGCTCCGCCTCTGCACGGGCTGCGGCCACGATCCGGTCGGCCTCGGCGCGGGCTGCGGTCATCGTTCGTTCGTGTTCCGCAGCAAAGGCGACACGGGTGTCCTCGAGCTCGGCGAGCTTCTTCTCGTAGTCGCCCCGAAGACGGATGCCTTCCTGCTCTGCGAGCGAGATCATCTCGGCAGCGTCGGCTTCGGCACGGGCACGCAGCTCAGACGCCTCGTCGGACGCGAGACGCAGCATCCGGGAGATGCGGTCGCTCATCCCTTCGGCGGTGGTGGGAGGCACGGACAGCCGGTCGACGTCCTTACGCAGCTCGTCGATCTCGTTGCGGGCGTTCTCGAGCTGGCGCGCCAGATCCCGTGCCTGCGCAGCGGCTGCATCGCGGTCGGTGGCGGTTACGCGCAGTTCGGCTTCGAAGCGGGCGAAGTAGTTGGTCACCTCGTCGCGGTCGAAGCCCTTCCGCACGATGGAGAACGGCAGGTGGCTGGGTACGCGATCACGATCGAAGACCATGGAGACAATCTACCCGTTGGATGTGGGTACGAGCCGGTGCGCTCCCGACCGATACACGGGCGGGGCGCACCGGGACGGATTGTCAGTGAGCGGGATGCGCTGCGGGTTCGACGAGTTCGACGAGAACGCCGCCCGCATCCTTCGGGTGCACGAAATTGATGCGCGAATCCGCGGTGCCGCGACGGGGGGCGTCGTACAGCAACCGGACACCGCGCTCGCGCAATGCCGCGGAGACCGCGTCGAGGTCGGACACACGGTAGGCGAGCTGCTGCAGGCCGGGGCCGCTGCGGTCGAGGAACTTGGCGATCGTCGAGTTCTCGTTCAAGGGAGCGAGCAACTGGATCTGCGTAGCGCCCTCCGGGCTGCCCGGGACGGCAAGCATCGCCTCACGCACGCCTTGCTCCTCGTTGACCTCCTCATGAGTGGAGACGAGGCCGAGGTTCTCGGCGTACCAGGTGAGTGCTGCATCCAGATCGGGAACCGCGATGCCGACGTGATCGATGGCAGTGACGAGTCCGGAAGCGAGGACGGGTGCTGCCGAAGATGATGTGGGAGAGGTCTCGGTCATGCTCTAGACGGTAGCGGTACCGTTGGGTGCACTCCTATCGGGATTCAGGTGGATACCCGAGTGGAGTTCCCGAACAAATGCCGATCTCCCGGAGGAATGTCCCGTGAGCAGTTCTGTCATCGTCGCCGGAGCCCGTACGCCCATGGGGCGCCTGCAGGGCTCGCTCAAGGATTTCTCCGGATCCGATCTCGGTGGCGTCGCGATCGCCGGTGCGCTCGAGCGCGCCGGTGTGGCTCCTGAGCAGGTCGAATACGTGATCATGGGGCAGGTCCTCACCGCCGGTGCCGGTCAGATCCCGGCCCGTCAGGCAGCGGTCGCCGCCGGTATCCCGATGGACGTCCCGGCGCTCACTATCAACAAGGTGTGTCTGTCCGGCATCAATGCGATCGCGATGGCCGATCAGCTCATCCGTGCGGGCGAGTTCGACGTCGTCGTCGCCGGCGGCCAGGAGTCGATGAGCCAGGCACCGCACATGCTCGAGAAGTCCCGCGCCGGCTTCAAGTACGGCGACGTGACCCTGCGCGACCACATGGCTTACGACGGCCTGCACGACATCTTCACCGACCAGGCGATGGGCAACCTCACCGAGTCGGCCAACTCCGGCGACCGGTTCGTCTCCCGCGAGGAGCAGGACGCCTTCGCTGCAGCCTCGCACCAGAATGCCGCCCGCGCCTGGAAGGACGGCCTGTTCGAGGACGAGGTCGTGCCGGTATCGATCCCGCAGCGCAAGGGCGACCCGATCGTATTCGCCGCCGACGAAGGCATCCGCCCGGAGACCACCACCGAGTCCCTCGGTGCCCTGCGGCCGGCCTTCTCCAAGGACGGCACCGTCACCGCCGGTTCCGCCTCCCAGATCTCGGACGGTGCGGCCGCGGTCGTGGTCATGAGCAAGGCGAAGGCAGAAGAACTCGGGCTGAGCTGGCTCGCGGAGATCGGCCGGCACGGCGTCGTCGCCGGACCGGACTCGACGCTGCAGTCGCAACCGGCACGGGCGATCGCACAGGCATGCGAGCGTGAGGGCATCGATCCGAAGGATCTCGATCTCGTCGAGATCAACGAGGCGTTCGCTGCGGTGGGCATCGTGTCCGCTCGCGAACTGGGCATCGATCCCGCGAAGGTGAACGTCAACGGCGGCGCGATCGCGCTCGGCCACCCGCTGGGCATGTCGGGTGCGCGCATCGTGCTGCACCTCGCCCTCGAGTTGAAGCGTCGCGGTGGCGGCGTCGGTGCTGCCGCCCTGTGCGGGGGTGGCGGTCAGGGCGACGCGCTCATCGTGCGGGTTCCCGAGAACTGATCCGCCCGTAGAGCGGATCGCGGCCCCGGCGCAAACGCGCCGGGGCCGTGATGTATCTCACGGAACTACGGGGTGTCGTAGACCTTTCGGCACAATGGCGGCATGACCAGAATCCTCGACGTGTCCACCCCCGCGAAGCGCTTTCGACTGATTGCCATCTGGGAGGCTGTGACCTGGCTCGCCCTCCTGATCGCCATGTTCTTCAAGTGGGTGCTGGGCTACGAGGAAGCAATCGCGATTCCGGGCATGGTGCACGGCGTGGCCGGCTTCATCCCGTTCGTGCTCATCTCGTTCGTCACTGCTTTCGCGCTGAAGTGGGACCTGAAGACGACCTTCCTCGCGCTCGTCTCGAGCGTGCCTCCCTTCGGCACGATCGTCTTCGAACGCTGGGCGGTGCGTACCGGCCGCCTCGCAGAGCTGTCCGCTCCCGGAACCCGCGAAGAAGTCGCAGCGACCGCCTGACCTCGCCCGCGGTCTGCTGCCGGACCGCACAGCGCGATGCCCACCACTCGTGACAAACTGGTGGACGTGACTCGACCCGGTTCCCGCCCCGCACGTTCTGCCGCCGTTGCCGCGGCGATGTCCGGCGCGGTGGATCTCTCACCGCTCAAGGAGAGAGCCGCCGCGCCGCCTCCGCCTCCGCCCGGTGGCGACGGCGCCGCCCCCGGCGCCCTCGCCCCGATCGTGGACGTCACCGAAGCGACGTTCGAGACCGAGGTGCTGCAGCGATCCATGCAGGTGCCCGTGATAGTCGACTTGTGGGCGACCTGGTGTGAGCCGTGCAAGCAACTCTCGCCCGTCCTCGAGAAACTCGCGAACGAGGCAGGCGGCTCGTGGGTTCTCGCGAAGGTCGACGTCGACGCGAACCCGCGTATCGCCCAGGCCTTCGGTGTCCAGTCGGTACCGACGGTGGTCGCGATCGCAGCGGGGCAGCCGCTCGCCGACTTCCAGGGTGTCCAGCCCGAACCGGCGCTGCGACAGTGGCTCGATGCCATCCAGAATGCCGTGGCCGGCAAGCTGTCGGGTCCTCCCGGCGCCGAGCCCGAGGAACAGCCCGCCGATCCGCGTTTCGAAGCCGCCGAACAAGCCCTCGAGAACGGTGACTTCGAGGGTGCCGAGGCGGCCTACCAGCTCGTCCTGAACTCCGAACCCGGCAACACCGAGGCGCAGGCTGCGCTGCGCCAGGTGCGTTTCCTCGCCCGGGCGAGCAACGCACCGGCCGATGCGATCGAGCGCGCAGATGCCGCGCCCGGCGACCTCGAGGCACAGTTCGTGGCGGCGGACGCCGAACTGCTTTCACAGCAGCCGGAGGCGGCATTCGGCCGTCTCATCGAGTTCGTGCGTCGCAGCGCCGGAGACGAGCGGACCGCCGCTCGCACCCGGCTCGTCGAACTCTTCGAGTTGTTCGACGCAGCAGATCCCGTCGTGGTGGCGTCACGTCGCAAGCTCGCCCTGGCACTGTACTGACGGTCCGTAGAAGGCTGTACCGGCCGCTCGCCCGCGATGGGGGGCGGCCGGTTCGGTCTCAGCGGTAACGGCCTGTGCAGGCGGCTTCGCCACCGAGCACCCCGGAGCGGAAGGCATCCACCCGGGAGAAGCCGCTCGGCACGGTGTTGCCGTTGAGGTCGCTCGCCGCGAGACCATCGGTGAGCAGGCCCGAGACCGCTTCGTCGAGGTCGCCGGGGGATAACCACACCAGCACCTCGGAAGGGTCGACCTTCGACGTAACGGTGCTCCCCGGACTCAGTGCCGCGCTGATCGCCCCCGACAGGCAGGCCGCCCGCAGGGCGGTGCGGGGTTCGGTGAGCGACTGACCCGCTTCCTTCTGCACCGCGAGTGCGTACCGGGAGGCGACGAGGACGTAGGCGTTGTAATCGCCGCGTACGCCGGAATCGGACCCGCCGCCCTCGGAGGCGGCCTCACCCCGCTCAGTAAGCGCCTCGAGGTCCACACTCACCGTGTTCGTCGCGGGGCAGTACGACACAGGCGAGGTTGCCCGGGCGTCGGGACAGTCGAGGTCGACGCCGGTCATGTCGAGCCGGGGGCGGGGCTCGAGGTCGAATACCTGGTGGAACGATTCGAAGATCATCTCGACGGCCTCGCCCGTGACCGGGAGCTCACCGTCGTCCTCGCCGGTGCCGTACTGCGGCAGATCGGCGCGACGTGACTCGATCTCGGCAGCGTCGATGCGCGCGCACGCGGCCGCTCCGTCGGTGAATCCGATCTGCACGGCCGTGACGCGTTCGAAGGCCGAGCCGTGGATCGAGTCCGGATCATTCGGATCGACGTCGCGGAAGAACACCATCGAGGCGAGTACGTTGTTGAGGCCGTCCGAGGTGTCGAGCCGGAAGTGCGTTGCCCGGTCTTCCGCGACGTGCCGCATGAAGGCACCGGCGAAGCAGTCGGCCTGCTGCTCGAAGACGATGCCGGGATCGTCCTCGGCAACCAGTCCCGCCGAGTGCTGGACGGCGTGCCCGTATTCGTGCGCCAGGACGGTCACCGCCGCCATCGGACCGAAATTGTCGATCAATTGTGGCATGAGGACTGTGCGGTCCCATCCGATCTCATTGCCACCACTGCAGTAGGCCGCGTTGACGAAGTCGAAGGTGGGGTTGCCGCAGAATCGCGGCCCCCTCCGTTCGGAAGGATCCCACGAGATGATCGTGTCGACCGGACGGAAGGCGCCCCGGGCGACGGAACCGAACTCCTGTCGCCAGTACTCCTCGATGTCCGCGATCGCGTTGCCGGCGAGAATGTCGACGGGACCACCGTCGGTGTTCTCGATGTCCACGTCCGCATCGGGGACGCCGCTGCGCGGACCGGACGCTCCGGAGGTGACGGGCAGGCCCGCCACCGTGAACGGATTGTCGTAGATCGAAACCGCCGTTCCTTCGATCTGCTGGGCGCAACCCGCCAGCAGGATGACGGTCAGTGCGGGCACCACCAGTCGCGTGAACCGGTGAGTCCGTCCCATCTCGTGGTGCTCCTGTCGTCGGGCAGCGTCACCTTCGCAACGAGAGCCAGATCGCTCCGTGCGCAGGCAAGGTCACCCGAGCCGACGCGGGACGTCCGTGCCACGAATGTTCCTCCGCCTCCACGGCGCCGAAGTTGCCCGCTCCGTTTCCCTGGTAGTCGGTCGCGTCCGTGTTGAGGACTTCCTCCCACGTGCCCGGTTCGGGCAATCCGACACGATAGTCCGCGTAGGTGGTGCCCGAAAAGTTCTGCAGGCACGCGAGCACCGAACCGTCGCTGCCGTAGCGCAGGAAGGACAGGACATTGTTGTGCGCGTCGTTCGCGTCGATCCACGAGAAGCCACCCGGAGTCGTGTCGAGGGTGTACAGCGCAGGATGCGAGCGGTAGATGCCGTTCAGGTCGCACATCAGGCGACGGATGCCGGCGTGGAGTGGCTCGTCGAGCTGCCACCAGTCGAGTCCGCGTTCCTCCGACCACTCGGCGACCTGCCCGAACTCCTGACCCATGAACAGCAACTGCTTACCGGGATGGGCCCACATGTACGCGAGCATCGAACGCAGACCCGCCGCGCGAGTCGCATCGTCGCCGGGTAGTCGCGTCCACAGCGTGCCCTTGCCGTGCACGACCTCGTCGTGGCTGATCGGCAGTACGAAGTTCTCGCTCCACGCGTACACGAGGGAGAAGGTGACCTCATGGTGGTGGTAGGTGCGGTGGACCGCGTCGCGGCGGAGATAGCCGAGCGTGTCGTGCATCCAGCCCATGTTCCACTTCATGCTGAAACCGAGTCCCCCGACGTTCGTCGAGCGCGTCACGCCGGGCCACGACGTCGACTCCTCGGCGACGGTGACGATGCCCGGATAGTGCTTGTGCACCGTGGCGTTGAGTTCCTGCAGGAACGCCACGGCCTCGAGGTTCTCCCGGCCACCGTAGATGTTGGGGGTCCAGCCACCCTCGGGACGTGAGTAGTCGAGATACAACATCGAGGCGACGGCATCGACGCGCAGGCCGTCGATGTGGAACTCCTCGATCCAGTACAGCGCGTTGGCCACGAGGAAGTTGCGGACCTCCGGCCGGCCGTAGTCGAACACGTAGGTGCCCCAGTCCAGTTGCTCACCGCGGCGCGGGTCGGGATGTTCGTACTGGGGGCTGCCGTCGAACCGCGCGAGGGCCCACTCGTCCTTCGGGAAATGAGCCGGCACCCAGTCCATGATCACGCCGATCCCGGCGGCGTGGAGCCGGTCGACGAAGGCCCGGAACTCGTCGGGAGTGCCGAATCGTGCGGTGGGAGCGTAGTAGGAGGTGACCTGGTATCCCCATGAACCGCCGAAGGGATGCTCGGCGACCGGCAGCAACTCGACGTGTGTGAAACCGGTCTCGAGGATGTACTCGGCGAGTTGGTCGGCCAGTTCGAGATAGTTCAGGCCCGGACGCCACGACCCGAGGTGCACCTCGTAGACCGACATCGGTTCCTGCCAGGGCTGTGACCTCTCGCGGGCGGCGATCCAATCCTCGTCGTGCCAGACGTACCGGCTCTCGGTGACCTTGGACGCCGTCGCCGGTGGCACCTCCGTCGCGAATGCCATGGGATCGGCCTTGTCGCGGATCGAACCGTCGCGGCCGTGCACCCGGTACTTGTAGAGTGCGCCAGGTTCGATGCCGGGTACGAAGACCTCCCAGACGCCGCTCGAGCCGAGCACACGCATCGGGGCGGTGCGTCCACCCCAGCCGTCGAAGTCACCCACGACCGTGACCCCTCGTGCGCCCGGCGCCCAGACGGCGAACGACGTGCCCGTCACCGGACCGTCCGGAGTCTCGTAGGTCCGCGGATGCGCGCCGAGGGCCTCCCACAGACGTTCGTGGCGGCCCTCGCTCAGCAGGTGCCGGTCGAGTTCGCCCAGCGTCGGCATGAACCGATAGCCGTCCGCGACGATCTCGACGTGATCGAACGGATAAGTCACCACGAGGCGGTAGTCGGCGAGATCGAACACCGGGATCAATGCGCTGAAGACGTCGGCGCCGACCGGCTCCAGCGGATGGTCGCGCCCACCGATACGTGCGGCGACCTTCTCCGCTCCGGGTCGCAACGCCCGGATGACCGTCCCCTCCGGATGCGGGTGGGCACCGAGCACCGCGTGGGGATCGTGGTGCTCGCCGGCGGCGAGCAGAGCAAGATCCTCCGGCCGGGGACTGTGGCGTCGGCGCGGCGCATCGGCGCCCGAGGTCGGGGGCGGCACGGTCACGACTGCCTCCTGTAGGCGAGCGTTGTGCGGGTGGGGATACCGATCGGGGGCAGTGCCAGGATGTGCGCCACCGCCCGCCATGGTTCGAGACGCACGAAATTGGCCTGTCCCCAGGAGTACTGTTCCCCGCTCACCTCGTCGTAAACGGAGAAGCGGTCGTGCCAGTCATGTCCGAGTTGCGGCATGTCGAGCCACACGGTGCCCTGTTCGGCTCCGTACGGGTTGAGATTGATCACCGTGAGCACGCAGTCGCCGGAGGACGGATCGAACTTCGAGTAGGCGATCAGGGCGTCGTTGTCGACGTGATGGAAGGTGATATTGCGCAGTTGCTGCAGAGCCGGGTGGGCACGACGGATGCGGTTGAGGGTCGTCAGCCACGGCTCGAGCGATTCGCCGCGGCGGCGGGCCTCGTCGAAACGCCGCGGTCGCAGCTGGTACTTCTCCGAGTCGAGATACTCCTCGCTGCCGGGCCGGACCGCGACGTGCTCGTACAGTTCGTACCCCGAGTACACGCCCCAGGACGGCGACATCGTGGCGGCGAGCGCCGCTCGCAGGGCGAACATTCCCGGCCCACCGTGCTGCAGTGATTCGTGCAGGATGTCGGGGGTGTTGACGAACAGATTCGGTCTTGCCTCGTCGGCCTTCGCGGCGATCTCGTTACCGAATTCGGTGAGCTCCCATTTCGCTATCCGCCACGTGAAATACGTGTAGGACTGCGTGAATCCGCGACGCGCGAGCCCGTACAGGCGGGCCGGTCGGGTGAACGCTTCCGACAGGAACAGTACGTTCGGATCGGTCCGCTTGATCTCGGCGATGAGTTGTTCCCAGAAACTCGGCGGTTTGGTGTGCGGGTTGTCGACGCGGAAGATCTCCACACCCGATCGGATCCAATGGCGGACCACGCGCAGGACCTCGGCGTAGATACCGTCGGGGTCGTTGTCGAAATTGATGGGATAGATGTCCTGGTACTTCTTGGGTGGGTTCTCCGCGTATGCGATGGTGCCGTCGGGAAGCACGGTGAACCATTCCGGATGCTCACGGGCCCACGGATGGTCGGGAGCGCACTGCAGCGCGAGGTCGAGCGCGACCTCGAGATCGAGTTCCTTCGCGCGCGTCACGAAATCGCGGAAGTCCTGCTCGGTTCCGAGTTCGGGATGGATGGCGTCGTGTCCGCCTTCGTCGGAGCCGATAGCCCACGGCGATCCGACGTCGTCCGGGCCGGCGACGAGGGTGTTGTTCGGCCCTTTGCGGTTGACTCTGCCGATCGGGTGGATCGGGGGGAGATAGACGACGTCGAAGCCCATCGCCGCTATGCGCGGCAGGTCGGCTGCGGCAGTGGCAAAGGTGCCGTGCCGGGGGGTTCCGTCCTCGTGCCAGCCTCCGGTGGAGCGCGGGAAGAACTCGTACCACGAACCGAACAGCGCGCGGCGACGGTCGACGAGCGCCGTGAACGCCTTTCCGCGCGTGACCAGTTCGCGGAGCGGATGGGCGCGGAGGATTTCCGTCACGTCAGGGGAGAAGGCCGGGGCCACGCGCTCGGGTAGCGAGCGTTCCGAGCGCAACGACAGGGCGACGGCGAGCAGCGCGGGACGACTGCCGCGGGGGGCGCCCTTCGCGGCCTTCTCGAAGATCCGTGCGCCGAGCTCGAGGTCGTTCGCGAGTTCGGTGGCGTCCTGTCCTGCGTCGAGCTTGGCGGTGACGGCATGGCGCCAGGTCGCCACCGGGTCGCTCCATGCCTCGACCCGGTAGGTCCACATACCCACACTCGTGGGCGAGAAAGTGGCATGAAAGTTATCCGGTAGGTCGCCCGGGACCATGGGGATGCGCACCAGCCTGCCTGCGGATTCCGGGTCGTCGGCGGGTCCTCGGACGGCGAGTGTCGCGGCGATGGCGTCGTGGCCCTCACGCCACACGACGGCGGAGACCGGCACCACCTCCCCGACGACCGCCTTCGTCGGATAACGACCTCCGTCGATGGAGGGTTGTACGTCGTCGATGGCGAGCCGACCTGTCACGCTAGCTCCGTTCCGTGCGGGTCCGTAGTGGACGAGCAGGGCCGATGTGGGCAACGGCCTTGTCTCGCACCACCGTAATGGAGGTGGCGCCGCACGGCTGTACGTGCGGCGGGACCCGCGCAGGATCCCCTGTGCCGAACCGAAAGTATCTGTAACTCAGCGTTCACTTCCGTTGACCGGAAGGCAACACCGGACCTCCTACTGTTTGTTCTGCAACACAACAACAGCCTCGGCAGAGGCACGGCGAAAGGATGAAAGTATGGGTTTGGTTGCCGGTTTGATCGAGGTCGTCGGAAGCCTTCTGCATCTGCTTCTCGGCGGACTCTGATCCGCCGGCCGACGGGGGGTCGGCCATCGGAAGGGAAGCCCCGCGGTGTGCACACCGCGGGGCTTTTCGTGTGCGCTCGCCATCGCCCGGCGCACCTCCGGGCGGCTCCGCGCGACCGGTCGCGGAAGTGACCTGCGCCGGATGTGCCGCCACACCCGTCACGAGCCGCCGATGATCGGTAGTGTTCCCCCCGTGAAAGCACTGCGCCGGTTCACCGTACGAGCCCATCTTCCTGAGCGGTTGGCTGCGCTGGGAGCCCTGACCGCGAACCTGCGGTGGTCGTGGCATCCCCCCACCCAGGATCTGTTCGAATCCGTCGATCCGGATCTTTGGCGTAGATACGGCAACGACCCGGTCCGCCTGCTCGGTGAGGTGCCACCGTCGCGACTCGACGCACTCGCCGAGGACGGCGAATTCCTCGCCCGGCTCGACGCGGCGGCTGCGGACCTCGAGCACTACCTCACGCGTCCCCGCTGGTATCAGGAGCAACAGCAGCGCCGCACGGAACTGCCCAACGGGATCGCCTACTTCTCGATGGAGTTCGGTGTGAGCGAGGTGCTCCCGAACTACTCCGGCGGACTCGGCATCCTCGCCGGCGACCATCTCAAGGCCGCCTCCGATCTCGGTCTGCCGCTCATCGGCGTCGGCCTGCTCTACCGCTCCGGCTACTTCCGGCAGTCGCTCAGCGCCGACGGCTGGCAGATGGAGCACTATCCCTCCTACGACCCGCAAGGTCTGCCGCTCCGACTGCTCACCGAGGCGGACGGCAGTGCCGCGCTCGTGCACGTCGCCGTTCCGGGAGGGCGAACGCTCGACGCGCGGATCTGGATCGCCCAGGTGGGACGCGTGCCGTTGCTGCTGCTCGATTCCGACCTTCCCTCCAACGACGAAGAGTTGTGCGGAGTGACCGACCGCCTCTACGGCGGCGATCAGGATCACCGGATCAAGCAGGAGATTCTCGCCGGCGTGGGCGGGGTGCGTGCAGTGCGTGCCTATACGCGCATCCACGCTCTTCCCGAGCCGGACGTCTTCCATATGAACGAGGGCCACGCGGGCTTCCTCGGTGCCGAACGTATCCGCGAACTCGTGACGGGTTCCGGACTCGAATTCGACGAAGCACTCGCGGCGGTGCGGGCCGGTACCGTCTTCACGACACACACGCCCGTGCCGGCGGGCATCGACCGCTTCCCGATAGACCTCGTGCGGCACTACTTCTCGGGCACCAACGGCGAGAACGAGTCGGCGCTGCTACCCGGTCTGACCGTCGACCGCATCCTCGCCCTCGGTCGCGAGAGCAATCCGAACGTGTTCAACATGGCGCACCTCGGTCTGCGCCTTGCGCAACGCTGCAACGGCGTGTCGAAACTGCACGGCGAGGTCAGCCGCGGCATGTTCGAAGGGCTCTGGCCCGGCTTCGACGCCGCCGAGGTGCCCATCGGATCGGTCACCAACGGCGTGCACGCCCCGACCTGGGCCGCGCGCGAATGGGTGGCGCTCGCGAATCGGCTCGCCGGACCCGACCGCGTCGAGGAGGCGCGCGGCTGGGAACTGCTGCAGACCGTGGACCGCAGGGAGCTGTGGGCGACCCGTAACGAACTGCGCGCCCAACTCGTCGCGGAAGTGCGACGCCGGTTACGCGAGTCGTGGCTCGAACGCGGCGCGACCGAAGCCGAACTCGGCTGGATCGAGTCGGTCTTCGATCCGAATGTGCTCACGGTGGGCTTCGCGCGGCGTGTGCCCACCTACAAGCGCCTGACGCTGATGCTGCGCGATCCCGAACGGTTGCGGGCGCTGCTGCTCGACGACGAGCGGCCCGTCCAACTCGTCGTGGCAGGCAAGAGTCATCCTGCCGACGACGGTGGTAAGGCGCTCATTCAGCAGGTCGTGCGGTTCGCCGACCGTTACGACCTGCGGCACCGCATCGTGTTCCTGCCCAATTACGACATGTCGATGGCCCGTTATCTGTACTGGGGATGCGACGTCTGGCTGAACAATCCGCTGCGGCCGCTCGAGGCGTGCGGCACCTCCGGCATGAAGTCGGCGCTCAACGGCGGACTCAACCTGTCCATCCGGGACGGCTGGTGGGACGAGATGTTCGACGGCGAGAACGGCTGGGCGATCCCTACCGCCGACGGAGTCGACGATGCCCGCCGCGACGATCTCGAGGCCGCCGCCCTGTACGAACTGCTCGAGCGCTCTGTGCTGCCGCGCTTCTACGATCGCGACCCGGACGGTGTGCCGGCCCGCTGGGTCGAGATGGTGCGTCATACTCTCGAGAATCTCGGTCCGAAGGTGCTCGCCTCACGGATGGTGCGCGACTACGCCGTCGACTACTACTTCCCCGCAGCAGCCGCGGCCGCTGCGGTGACCGCCGACGACTTCGCGGGAGCACGGGCGGTGGCCGAGTACCGGCACCGGATCGATGCGGCGTGGCCGGGAGTGCGTGTCGCGCAGGTTGATTCGACTCCCATTCCCGAAGTACCGCGGATCGGACTGCCGCTGGGTCTGACCGCCCACGTGCAACTCGGGGAGTTGACCCCGCAGGATGTGGAGGTGCAGGCCGTCGTCGGTCGTGTCGGCCCCGACGACGTGATCGTCGATCCCGTCACCGTGCCGATGGAACACACCGGTAGTGACGTGCTCGGCGAGGAATTCACCGCGACGGTGCCGCTGCCGCTCGCCGGGGCGGTCGGCTACACCGTGCGGGTACTGCCCAAGCACGATCTGCTCGCAACACCTGCCGAACTGGGCATGGTCGCCCTACCCCAGTAGCAGGTCCGGCCGGGTGCTCAACCGCGCAGACGCGTGAGTGCCCGGCGGACCACTGCCGGGTCGGCCGTCTCCCAGAAGGGTGGCAGCGACGCGCGCAGATATCCGCCGTACCTGGCCGTCGCAAGGCGCGAGTCGAGAATCGCCACCACGCCCCGATCGTCGGTGCTGCGCAGCAACCGTCCGACCCCTTGGGCCAGCAGCAGGGCGGCATGATTCGCGGCGACGGCCATGAACCCGTTGCCCCCGCGCGCCTCGACGGCACGCTGCCGGGCGACCAGCAGTGGGTCGTCGGGACGCGGGAACGGAATCCGGTCGATGATCACCAGTGACAGCGACGGGCCCGGGACGTCGACGCCCTGCCACAGCGACAAGGTGCCGAACAGGCTCGTCGCTTCGTCGGCCGCGAACTTCTCGACCAGCGCACCGGTCGCGTCGTCGCCCTGGCACAGGATCGGAGTGTCGAGACGCTCCCGAAGGGCCTCGGCGGCGGCCTTGGCGGCACGCATGGAGGAGAACAGTCCGAGTGTCCGTCCTTCCGCAGCGGTGACGAGTTCGGCGATCTCGTCGAGATGGGAGGGGGCCAGGCCGTCGCGCCCCGGGGGCGTCAGATGCTTTGCGATGTAGAGGATCCCGGATTTGGCGTGGTCGAACGGTGATCCGACGTCGATGCCGTTCCACGCGATCTCGCCCTTGTCCGAGGGCGGTTCGGCGCCGGACGCGGAGGTGGTGTCGCTGCGCGACGGCGACTGCGGCGGCAGACCCCAGTTGACGGCGAGACCGTCGAACGATCCGCCTACCGTGAGCGTCGCCGACGTGAGTATCACGGTGGACTCGCCGAACAGCCGGCTGCGCAGTAACCCGCCGACCGACAACGGTGCGACCCGCACCGTGCGGCGGACGTTGCCGCGGAACTCGTCCGCAGCGAGCCACACGACGTCCGGTCGTTGCGAGGGATCGCGCTGCTCGAAGGTGGTGAGCACGCGGACCGCACAGTCGTGCACCTCGTCGATTTCCGCCAGGGCCTGACTGCGTGCGGCGGCGACCTCGGGATCGGTGCCCGGCTTCGCCGGGCCGATCGCCGTGTGCACCGCCCACGCGGCGTCGCGGATCGATGCCAGCGCGGCGGCGGCGCCTTCGGGCAGTTCGTCCCAGCGACCCGGTGGCAGATCCTCGAGAAAGGACTCCCAGTTCTCGGCGGCGCTCTCGAGACGGTCGATCTCCTCGTCCTCGACGAGTTTGAGACACCGGCGCGCGGCCGCGGACACCGTTCCCGACGACAGCTCGGCCGTGGCGACGTTCGTGACCCGATCGACGAGTTCGTGCGCCTCGTCGACGACCACGACATCGTGTTCGGGGAGGATCGAAATGCCGGTGATCGCGTCGATCGCGAGGAGGGCGTGGTTGGTGACGACCACGTCGACCTGTGCCGCCTCGGCACGTGCGATCTCGGCGAAGCAATCCTCGCCCACCGGGCACCGCGACTTTCCGAGGCATTCGCGCGCTGTGACGCTGAGCTGGCGCCACGCCTGATCGGAGACTCCGGGGGAGAGGTCGTCGCGATCGCCGGTCTCGGTGGTGGACGACCACTCGGTCACCCTCCGCACCTCGCGGCCGATGCGCGACAGGGCGAATGCGTCGAACAGTTCTGCGTCCGGGGTCTCCTCCGCGAGCCCGGTGTGAATTTTGTTCAGGCACAGATAGTTTCCGCGACCCTTCAGGATCGCGAACCGGGGACGACGCCCGAGGGCGTCGGCCAGCGCCTCCGCGAGCCGCGGCAGGTCGCGCTCGACGAGCTGTCGCTGCAACGCGATGGTCGCGGTCGAAACCACCACCGTGCGGCCCGTCTTCACCGCGTACCGGATGCTCGGCACGAGATAGGCGAGCGACTTGCCGGTGCCTGTGCCGGCCTGCACCGCGAGGTGCTCGCCGGTGTCGATGCTGTGCGCCACGGCCGAGGCCATCGTCAACTGATTACGCCGCTCCTTGCCACCCAGCGTCTGTACCGCGGTTCGCAACAATTCGGGGACTTCGGGGAGATCCGGCACCGGCACAGGGTATCGGGCCCCACCGTCACGTTCGGTCTGCGACCCCGCTACCTGTGACTTCGGTGACGAGAGCGACGCCGGCCTCCCGGAGACGGTCGAGGGCGGCGCGGGTCGTCGCCTCCGACACCCCCGCCGTGTACGGCAGGAGCACGCGCGCACGGAAGCCCTCCGTCACCGCATCGAGCGCGGTGGCCCGCACACAGTGGTCGGTGGCGATACCGACGACGTCCACATCGGTCACAGCGCGTTCACGTAGCCACGCCGCCAGGGCAGTGGCATCGGCGTCGGTACCTTCGAAACCCGAATAGGCCGCCGCGTAGGCGCCCTTCGAGAAGACGGCCTCGAACCGGTCCGTCGCCAGATCGGGATGGAAGTCGGCGCCTGGGGTGCCCACCCGGCAGTGCGGAGGCCACGAATCCACGAAATCGGGTGCGTCGGAGAAGTGCGCTCCCGGATCGATGTGATGGTCGCGCGTCGCGACTATGTGCGCGTAGTCGCCACCGGACGAGCGCAGCAGTCGGGTGATCGCCGCCGCCACCGCCGCCCCACCCGTCACGGCGAGCGAACCACCCTCGCAGAAATCGTTCTGAACATCGACGACCAGCAGTGCGCGCATCGGAATCACCCCTCACGGACGAAACGGGTGGGGATCGCGGGATCCCCGGCGGAGAGCGTCAGACCCTCCCACGGCAGTCTCACCATGCCCTGCCGGAGGAACTCCCGGCTCTCCTCCAGCGTAGGCAGGCCGTCGACAGGCTCGCCGCCGCGGACCAGTGGCACCATCAACGGGTGCACCTGCGAACCCTCGCCGGGCGGAACCTGTTGGGCGCTCGCGGGGTAGACGACCTCCTCGACGAGCGTGCCCGTCCTGCGCGCGTACCGCACGGCCTTCTTCGCGCCTCCCCGTGATTCCTTCGCCGCACTGCGCTTCTCGACCGGAAGCCCGTCGACCTCCACGAGCTTGAAGACCATTCCTGCGGTCGGAGCGCCCGAACCGGTGACCACCGAGGTGCCCACCCCGTACGCGTCGACCGGTTCGGCGCGCAGGCCGGCGATTCCGTACTCGTCGAGATCGCCGGACATCACGATCTTCGTGCGGGTCGCACCCAGTCCGTCCAGTTGCCGCCGGACCTGGCGGGCGAGCACACCCAGGTCACCCGAATCGATCCGCACCCCGCCGAGTTCGGGGCCGGCCACCGCCACCGCGGTGTTCACGCCTTCGGTGATGTCGTAGGTGTCCACCAGCAAGGTGGTGTCCACCCCGAGGCTCTCGACCTGGCTGCGGAAGGCGGACGCCTCGTCGCGGCCTTCCGTCGTCGTGTGCAGCAGCGTGAACGCGTGCGCGGCTGTTCCCGCGGCGGGGATACCGTACCGCTGCGCGGCCTGCAGATTGGAAGTCGAGTCGAAGCCGGCGAGATAGGCGGCGCGCGCGGCCGCAACCGCGGCTTCCTCGTGGGTGCGGCGCGAACCCATCTCGATGAGAGTGCGACCGTCGGCGACGCCGACCATGCGTGCCGCCGCGGATGCGACCGCACTGTCGTGATTGAAGATCGACAGAGCCAGCGTCTCGAGCAGCACGCACTCGGCGAAGGTGCCACTCACCGACAGAATCGGTGACCCCGGGAAGTAGAAGTCGCCCTCGCGGTAACCGTCGATGTCACCGGAGAACCGGAAGTCGCGCAGCCATTCGACGGTTCGCGGCCGCAGGAAACCGGCCGCGAGTGCGAGTTCGGTTTCGCCGAAGCGGAACGACGAGAGTGCTTCGATCAACCGGCCCGTGCCCGCCACGACGCCGTAGCGCCGGCCGGCCGGAAGCCGCCGGGCGAAGACCTCGAAGACGCACGGCCGGTCGCCCGAACCGTCCGTCAGGGCAGCCTCGAGCATCGTCAGCTCGTACTTGTCGGTGAACAGCGCGGTGCCGGAGCGACCGGCAGGGAGCATGGCTTCGGGCACTCGAACACTGTAGAGCCACGCGCAGCGGGGCGGGTTTTTCACGGTGCTCCGAAGTCGTACCCTGGGACCATGGCGCCGTGTAGCACGAACACTCCGCTCGACGTCCAGTTGATGGCAGGACAGGCCGTTCCCGCCGAAGCCGAAATCGTTGAGGAAGTCGAAGCGGTCGACCGGCCATGGGTGACCGTGGTCTGGGACGACCCCGTCAACCTCATGCACTACGTGACGTTCATATTCCAGAAGCTCTTCGGCTACAGCAAGGCCAAGGCCACCGAACTCATGCTCAAGGTCCACAACGAGGGCAAGGCCGTCGTCTCCAGCGGGTCGCGTGACAAGATGGAGCACGACGTGCAGCGTCTGCATGCCGCCGGTCTGTGGGCGACGATGCAACGCGACGAATGACCCCCACAGGAGGACCCGACCGACGTGCGGCAGTGGACCAGGAAGAACTCGCTCAGCGGCCCCAAGCTCCGGTCCGAGATGGACGCCCATGAGGCGTCGGTGTTGCGGTCGCTGGTGGCTTCCGTGCTCGGCATGCTCGACGAGCGCGCCGGAGCGACTCCTCAGGACGACCTCGCGGCGCTGACCGGACTGCGCACCGGTAACGCGAATCCGCCCGAGATCCCGGCGCTGCGGCGGCTCCTTCCCGACTTCCATCGCCCGGACCCCGAATCCGCCGCCGACCTCGACGACCCCGCCGACCTCAACGGCGCGATGCGGAGCCTGCACGAACCGAACATCATCGATGCCAAACTCGCGGCCGGCGCGGTCATCCTGCGTACCGTGCCGGAGAGCGGCGGCAAGGTGGTGCTCACCCCGGAACAGGCCGAAGCATGGCTGTACGGCCTCAACGACGTGCGACTCGCGCTCGGAGCGACCCTCGATATCGACGACGACACTCCCGACGTCCTCGACGACGACGATCCGCGTGCCCCGCACCTCGACGTCTACCACTGGCTGACATGGATGCAGGACTCCCTCGTGCAGGCGCTCCAACCGTGATCGTTCCCGGTCCGACCGACTCGCTGCTCGATGTCGCGGGTCTGAAGGTCGGCCACTGGCAACGTCTGGACTCCGAGGTCACGGTGGGCACACATGAGGTCCCCGGGACGGGTGCCGCCACCGGATGCACCGTCGTGCTCGCCGATCCGTCGGCGGTGGCGTCGGTGGACGTACGCGGTGGCGGCCCCGGCACGCGGGAAACCGACCTGCTCGAACCCGGCCATTCGGTGCAACGTGTCGACGCGATTCTCCTCACCGGTGGCAGTGCATACGGACTCGCCGCCGCCGACGGAGTGATGAGCTATCTGGAGAAGAGCGGCAAGGGAATACCGATGGGTGCACCCGGTGCGGTCGTCCCCATCGTCCCCGGTGCCGTCATCTTCGATCTGCCGGTGGGGCAGTGGTCGGTGAGGCCGACCGCCGATTCCGGGTGGACCGCAGCCGCCACCGCGAGTTCGAACGACTCGGCGCGCGGCAGCGTCGGAGCCGGCACCGCGGCCCGGGCCGGAGCGCTCAAGGGCGGGCTCGGATCGGCGAGCGTGCGGATCACGGACGGTCCTGCCGCAGGTGTCACCGTGGCGGCGTTGATGGTCGCCAACCCGGTCGGGTCGGTCTTCGACAGCGCGACGGGTCTTCCGTGGGGTCTCGACGCCGCCCGGGCCGAGGAGCTGGGATTGTCGTCCCCTTCGCAGTCGGATCTGGCTGCAGCGCGGGCACTCGTCGACAAGGGCACCGTTCTCAACACCACGATCGGGGTGGTCGCGACCGATGCGCCGCTGTCGAAGGCGGCATGTCGTAGGGTCGCGGTCGCCGGCCACGACGGTCTGGGCCGGGCGGTCCGTCCCGCGCATTCGCCTCTGGACGGCGACACGATCTTCGCCCTGTCGACCGGCACCGCCGACGTCTCGGAGGCGCTCCGCGACCGGCCGTCGATCCCGGCGTTCGCCACCGAACTGCCGATCCTCGCCGGGGTGTGCGAGGCCGCGGCCGTGGTGGTCGAACGCGCGATCGTCGACGCGATCCTGTCCGCGACCCCGGTGGCCGGCATCCCCACTTATCGCGACGTGTTTCCGTCGGTATTCGGGCGCTGACCAGCAGACGGACTTCGGGCGCCGACTGCGAGGCAGCCTTCGTCGGGCGACATCCCGACCTGCAGACACGGCAGAATGGTCACATGACGACTCCCATCGGTACCGGCGCCCCCACCCGACCGCGTCCGATCTGGCAGCGTGCCGGTCTGTGGGTCGGTGGATTCGTTGCGATGCTCTACGGCATCGAAGCTGCCGACACGGTGCTTCCGGCCGATCTCGACGCGGCCGGTGTCGAACCGCGCACGGCCGACGGGTTGTGGGGCATCCTGTTCGCGCCGATCCTGCACGCCGACTGGGCCCATCTCACCGCGAACACGGTTCCGGCCCTCGTCCTGGGCTTCCTCGTGTTGCTCTCGGGGATCGCGCGCGGGCTCGCGGCGACCGCGATCATCTGGGTGGTCGCCGGGCTAGGGACGTGGTTGATCGCAGGGTCCGGCGAAACCCACATCGGAGCATCGAGTCTCATCTTCGGCTGGCTCACATACCTCATCGTGCGCGGGGTGTTCACTCGCAAGGGCGGTCAGATCCTGATCGGCGTCGTGGTTCTGCTCCTCTACGGCGGGATGCTGTGGGGCGTGCTGCCGAGCGAACCGTGGATCTCCTGGGAAGGGCACCTTTTCGGCGCGGTCGGCGGCATCCTCGCAGCGTGGGTGTTGTCCGCCGGCGACCGCCGAGCGCGCCGCACCACCACATCGGTCCTTCCGCGCTGACCGTCCCGGCGCAGCGGGCCCGAAGGATCCGCGCGTCACACCTTTGCGGCTGCTGTGAGTCTGCGCCGCAATCCGGGCGTTGGCTTCATCGAGGGACCTTCGGCATGGCAGCATGACCTGTATGCGCATGACCGTTCTGGGGTGCTCGGGAAGTGTGGCCGGGCCGGATTCCGCAGCTTCCGGCTACCTGCTGACGGCACCGGACACCCCACCCCTGGTCATCGACTTCGGTCCCGGTGTCCTCGGGGCACTCCAACGCCATGCCGATCCCGGTGAAGTGTCGATTCTGCTGTCCCATCTGCACGCCGATCATTGCCTCGACCTGCCGGGGCTGCTGGTCTGGCGCCGCTACTCGCCGTCTCCGCCGCAGGGACGGGTCGTCACCTACGGTCCGGCGGGCACCGCCCACCGTATCGGGGCGGCATCTGCCGAGATCCCCGGCGAGGTCGACGACATCAGTGACACCCTCGACGTCCGGGTTCTCGACGACGGCCAGAAGATCCGGTTCGGGAGCCTGACCATATGTCCGGGGCGTGTCCACCATCCGCCCGAAGCCTACGGTTTCCGCATCACCAGCGACTCCGGACGCACCCTCGTCTACACCGGCGACACCGGCATGTGTGATTCGGTCGTCGAACTTGCGCGTGGTGCCGACGTGTTGCTGGCCGAGGCATCGTGGACGCACGCCCCCGGAGAGCGCCCCGAAGGGGTGCACCTGTCCGGCACCGAAGCCGGTCGCGTCGCAGCTCTCGCGGGCGTGGGGGAACTCCTCCTGACGCACATCCCGCCGTGGACCTCTCGCGAGGACGTCATCGCGGAGGCGAAGAGCGAGTACTCCGGCCCGGTCCACGCCGTCTCGGCAGGAGACGTGTACCGCATCTGAGAGGCCGTTCGCGGGATCGCCTAGGCTCGGACGAGTGACGACACGAGAAGACGGCAGAGCGGACGACGAACTCCGGACCATTCGCATCACCCGCGGTTTCACCAACCATCCCGCGGGCTCCGTGCTCGTCGAGTTCGGTCAGACCCGCGTGATGTGTACCGCCAGCGCCGAAGAAGGCGTGCCGCGGTGGCGCAGGGGCTCCGGTCTCGGCTGGCTGACCGCCGAGTACGCAATGCTTCCCGCTGCCACCCACACTCGCAGCGGACGTGAGTCGGTGAAGGGGAAGCTGGGCGGCCGCACCCAAGAGATCAGCCGTCTGGTCGGCCGGTCGCTGCGGGCGTGCATCGATCTCGCTGCCCTCGGCGAGAACACGATCGCGATCGACTGCGATGTGCTGCAGGCCGACGGAGGCACGCGGACCGCAGCGATCACGGGCGCCTATGTCGCACTGTGCGATGCGGTCACCTATCTGCGTGCGGCGGGCCGTCTCGCCGACCCGCAGCCCATCTCGTGCCAGATCGCTGCCGTCAGCGTCGGTGTGGTCGACGGCCGTGTCCGTCTCGACCTGCCGTACGAGGAAGACGTGCGCGCCGAGGTCGACATGAACGTCGTGGCCACGGAAACGGGCACCCTCGTCGAGGTTCAGGGCACCGGTGAAGGTGCGACCTTCCCGCGCTCCACGCTCGATACGATGCTCGATTCTGCGCTCGCCGGTGTCGAGGAACTGTGCCGGATCCAGCGTGAGGTGCTCGCCGAACCGTACCCCGGCGCACTCCCCGAACCTGTCGGTCCTGAGATCGTCAAGAAGAAGTTCGGAGTCTGACGTGCGCGTACTGGTCGCGAGCCGCAACGCCAAGAAGCTGCGCGAACTGCAGCGCGTGCTCGACCGGGCCGGGATCGCCGGCATCGAACTGGTAGGACTCGACACCGTGCCGCCCTACCCGGAAGCGCCGGAGACGGGGGAGACCTTCGAAGCGAACGCCGCAGCCAAGGCGAAGGACGGCGCCGCCGCAACCGGGATGCCGTGCGTCGCCGACGACTCCGGTCTCGAGGTCGACGCCCTCCGCGGCATGCCGGGTGTGCTCTCCGCACGCTGGAGCGGACGCCACGGCGACGATCCGGCCAACACCGCACTGCTGCTCGGACAGCTGCAGGACGTGCCCGACGACCGGCGGGGTGCGGCATTCGTGTCCGCCTGCGCACTGGTGGTGCCCGCGAAGGACGGATTCACCACGACCGTCGTGCGCGGCGAGTGGCGTGGCAGCATCGTGCGCGAACCGCGCGGCGAGAACGGGTTCGGATACGACCCTGTTTTCCTGCCCGAGGGCGAGGAACGCACGGCCGCGGAACTGTCCGCAGAGGAGAAGGACGCGCAGTCGCATCGAGGACGGGCACTCGCCCAGCTCGTGCCCGCCCTCGGCGCGCTTGCCGAGACGGTCTAACGCACGCGGATCCGTCCCGCTTCCTCTCGGGCCGGATCCGCAGCACCGGCGTTCGTCGGCGCGGTCACGCCGGGTGCCACCGGCACGGTCGTGTCGGGCGACACCTGCACGGTCGTGTCGGGCGACACCTGCACAGGAGCACCCGGTTCGATCGGTTCGGCGGACTCGTCCCCGCGAGAGAGTTCACCGCCCACCACGGGCCACCCCGCGGCTACGAGATGGTCACGAACCCGCTCGACGTCCTGAGGATCCGGGTCCTCGTGGATAACCCCTGCCACGATCCGGCGCAGGAGGTCGTGGTCGACCTTCCGTTCCGGGTGTTCGGATGCGGTCGCTGCCGCCGTCTCGATCGCTTCGAAAAGCTCCTCATCCGTGAGACGGCGTTTGAGAACTGCGAGCAACGCGAAGTGATCCTTGGCCGGAATCCCCTCGGGGTATCCCGCCCGCAACCAGTCCAGTACCGCACGTGGGTTCCACCGCGTCATCGTCGTCTCCTCACTCATGTCCCCGCCGAGAACTTCGAGTCCGAAGTACTCGGCGGGTTCCCTGTCCGAGTCGCAGGATTCCCGTCACGATAGCGATGAACACCTGCGTCGACCTGTCAGGGCAGGCTGATGTCTCTCAGATAGGCAGTCACCATGGCGGTGAGTTCGTCTGCCACGATGTCCCGCTCGACGGGAGGTCGATCCAGAACGTAGGAGATGGCGACATTCTCGACCGTACGCACGAGCATCCACGCGATCGCGCCCACAGGAGGCGCATCATGTCCGCGCAGATGGAAACGCAGCCACACGGTGAGCAGGTCGTCCATCCGGCGTTCGAAGGCAGCGAGACGGCTGTCGGGTGAGCGCGGCAGTTCCTCGATGAGCACCCGCAGCAGGCGCGGATTCTCGCCGAGTGCGTCGAGGAGCTCGCCCATGACGACGCGGACGGACAGCTGGTCTGCAGGTCCGTCCAAGGCCTCCGCGAACACGCACGAAATGCGAGCATGCAGCGCATCGGTCCAGCGGTCCACGACTTCCGCCACGATGGCGTCCTTGTCGGGGAAGTACTGGTACACGGAGCCCGGGCTGATGCCTGCAGTTCGTGCGATCCGGTTCGTCGATGCACCCTCGTAGCCGTTCTCCAGGAGAACCGTGTGGCCTGCTGCGATGATGCGCTCGACCATCGCACGGGACCGGTCCTGCTGTGGAATGCGCCGCCGCAGGCGCTCGTTCGTGCTCATCGCCCCACCGGAAACGCGAATTGAACGCGAGTTACCGCTCGTGTCAGCATCGCTGCATGGTGACACAGGAGTTGGTACGGGGTGAGAGCACACGCCCGTATCCCACTCGGTACGAGGGCAATCGGCCTCGTAACGAGCGCATCGGGAAACCGCTGAAGCGGTTCGCCCGGATCCACGAAGTGGATCAGGAACTGCTGGACCGCATCGGCCGCAGGATGTTCGCCCGCGACGAAGTGGGGGCCGCGCTGGTACGCGCCATGCGTCGTGATCGTGACGATCCGGAACGCGTCACCATGAAACAGTTCCATCGGGCGCTCGAACACGGCATCGACTCGGTAGCCGAGGCGCCGGACGCACTGCGCGAGTACTTCGCCGTCGTCGAGACCGTCCCCGACTGGGTGGATTGGGATCTCTTGGAGAAGGGCGCTCGCGCGTTCCGGCGCATGGGCCGTACCCGGAACGACGTGCTGCTCCAGTTGTCGCTCATAGGCGGCTATCGGTTCGGTGGCCCACCCGACCTGCTCGTCGAGACCGGCGGTCTTACCGGGACCACCGCGATGCGCAGGCTCGGAGAGACCCAGAAGTGGGGCACCGCTGTCGGCGAGCCGGGTGGTATGCGCCGGAACGGGGACGGATTCAAACTCACCGTGCACGTGCGCGCGATGCACGCGCTCGTCAACCACCGATTCGAGAACAACGGCCGGTGGGACGTCGAGCGCTGGGGTCTGCCGATCAACCAGACCGATCAGGCTGCCACCCTGGGCTTGTTCAACGGCACGCTGCTCCTCGGTGTTCGTGCCCTCGGCTACGTCGTGAGCCGCGACGAAGCACGCGCCGTGATGCATCTGTGGAAGTACGTCGGCTGGCTCATGGGCGTGGACGAGGAATGGCTGTTCGATTCCGAGCGCGAACAACACCGCTTCAACTATCACGTGGTGCTCGTCCAGGACGATGTCACGCCCGCGGGTGCGGCGTTGTCCCGTGCACTCGTGGACGGACAACGCACCCTCGATTACGGACGGCTTGCCCGGCTTCGAGGTGCTTACGAGCGACGCCGGTTGCTGAGCATGCTGCGCTTCTTTCTCGGTGAACAGGGGCTTCACGATCTCGGACTGCCGGTGACTCTGCCCTGGGCGGTCGTCCCGGTGATCACGAAGAACGTCGTCAAGTCGAAGGTTGTGAACAGATCTGCTCCCGGACGCCGGCTGCTCGAGCATCTCGGCGACCGTGCGGCACGACGCGAACTGGCACTTCGGTTCGGCAGCGTGAGACCAGGGGTCGGCGCGCTCGAGGTGTGACGAAACGGCTGTGGGAGGAGCATCGATGCTCCTCCCACAGCCGTTTCGTCACTCAGGGAACGGCGACACGCGCCTACCGCGCAGATCAGCTCGCGTCGTGCGACGACAGTTCGCCGTCTTCGGTCTTGTCCATCTCGTCGAGCACCCACCGCATCTCGATGACGGTCCCCGTGGGACCGGCCGAGACGTGGACGTCGCTGGCCAGATTGCGAATCAACGTCAGCCCGTGACCGCGTGAACGCCGGGCGTCGCTCTTCACCGCCTCGTGCCACGCCCCGTGATCGGTGACGCGCACGAGCACCTCACTCTCGTGAGGCTGGAATATCGCCTCGAAGTCGAGCGTCCCATGCGTATCTCCGGGCGCGTATGCATGCTCGACAGCATTGGCGAGCGCTTCGTAACTCGCGAGCAGGATGTCCTGCCGCCGGTCCTCGCTCAGGGGAAGCTTCGCCAGCCATCGCCTCATGACAACCCGCAGGCCTGCAATCTCGGTCGGGTCGGCTCGAACACCCGACGATCGGATCCCGTCGGGGAAGTACGCTGCTGACTCCTCAGGCGCAGACGACATGGCTCCTCGGTTCGTCGGATACGGCGGCCTATTCGGAGACGCCCTCAGGCGCGCCGCCGAGACCGACGAGCGCGTCGTCGAGTTTCGGATGGATCGCCAGAACCTCTCCGAGGCCGAGTAGTTCGAGCGGGCGGGCCGTTGCACTTCCGTGTGCGACGACGGCGAAACCGACGGAGCCGGCAGCACGCTTGGACAACTCGACCAACAGAGCGATACCCATCGAGGCGAGAAAATCAACACCGCTGAGGTCGATGACCATCCCGGTGACGTCGGTGTCGAGGAGCCCGAGGGCTTCCTTCTCGAGCAGCGGAGCGCTCGTCATGTCGACTTCACCGTTCACGGACAGCACCGCTACGGAGCCTTGACGTGCCGTCGACAGGGTCATATGTGGATGCGCGGTCAGTGGATCGTTCACCTTGTCATCATGCAAGATCGTGCCGAAAGATGCACATATCGGTCTCTCCGTCGTCGCAGTGACCCGCGCGACCGTGGTGGTGCGCGCTCTGTAGAGTTTCTTGGACCAGGATGGAAGGGCAGACCGAGTGGACGTGCACCGGGTACAGGCCGAGTCGGCCGAGCCGCCATCGTTGCTCCTCATCGAGGACGACCCCGGTGACGCGCTGATCGTCGAGGAACTCGTCGTCGACAGCGCACCCGAGATGAAGGTCGTGTGGGTGCAGACACTCACGCACGCGCTCGGCGAATTGGCCACATCGGCTCCCGATTGCGTGCTTCTGGATCTCCATCTGCCCGATGCGAGCGGCCTCGAGGCGGTCGCCCGTATCCAGGAAGTCACCGACTCGGTACCCATCGTCGTCCTCACCGGTCTCGCCGAGGAGCAGACCGGTCTTGCTGCCCTGTCGGTCGGGGCGCAGGACTATCTGGTCAAGGGACGCGTCGAACCGGACCTGTTCGGTCGTGCCGTCCGCTATGCCATCCAGCGAAAGCATGCCGAGATCGCCGCCGCGGAACTCCAGGCGAGCCGGCTTCACGCGCAGGAGAATGCTCGTCTCGAGCGTGGACTGCTTCCGTCGCCCTTGCTGCACAAGGGGCAGGACTTCGACGTCGTCACCCGGTACCGACCGGGGCGGTCGTCCGCGCTGCTCGGCGGCGACTTCTACGATGTGGTGCAGACCGAGGACGGCACGGTGAACGTCCTCATCGGCGACGTTTCCGGCCACGGCCCTGACGAAGCGGCGCTCGGGGTGGGCCTGCGCATCGCGTGGCGCACGCTCGTGCTCACCGGGGTGACCGGTCCGAGGCGCCTGCAACGACTCGAAGAACTGCTCGTCGCCGAGCGAACCGAGAACAGGTTCTTTGCATCCGTGACCAACCTGACCATGCCTCCCCACCGGCGTGCCGTGGAGGTCATGAGGGCCGGACATCCCGGCCTGCTGCTCCGCCACGCCGGTAGCGTCGAATGGGTCGAAGCCCCCGGCGGCCCCGCCCTCGGTCTCGTGCCGGGATCGGCCACCTGGCCCGTTCACGAAGTCGAACTGCCCGAAGGCGGCGCGGTCGTGCTCTTCACCGACGGCCTTTTCGAAGGCCATTGCGGTCCGGGACCCGAACGGCTCGGCGAAGACGGACTCCTCGAACTCGCGCGCGAACACGCGGAGCTGTCGGCCGCAGCTTTCGTCGATGCGCTCATCGACGGTGCCGAGAAGCTCGCGGACAGTAGGGGCGGGTTGTCCGACGACGTGGCAGTCGTCCACGTGCAATGGAACAGGAAGTGATCACCACCGCATGACGAAGAGCGACGCAACGGCGGATACGAGCGACGCGCGCGGCTCGTCGACTCGGGGCATGACCGTCCAAGGGTGGTTCCTGGCCGTACTGAGCGTGATGGGGTTGCTGGTGGTGCTCGGCACGGTCGTCGGCAGCCACTATCTGCGCGAAACCACCGAGGTCTCCAACTACGTGCGCGACCGCATCCAGCCCGCGAGGGCGGAGGCCTACCGGCTCCAGGGTGCGCTCCTGAACCAGGAGACCGGCGCACGGGGATACATCCTGGCTGCGGACCCGGAATTCCTCGGCCCGTACCAGCAGGGGCGGCAGGACGAAGCCGCGGCCGCTGCGGAGCTGCGGGCGTTGATCGGGGACGACGAGCAGTTGCTTGCCGATCTCGAGTCGATCGAAGAGCATGCGGGGGAATGGCGACGGGTGTACGCCGAGCCGCTCGTCGGTGCTGTGACTCCGGGACAGCCTCAGTTCGTGGACCCGACCGCGGTCCAATCGGGCCGTGTGGCCTTCGATCGGCTCCGCGACGCGTTCGCGATTCAGAATGCCAATCTCGCGCAGGCCAGGGAAGCCGGCGTCGCAATCCTCGAGGACACCAGGATCGCCCGCGATCGGATCTTCGCCGGCATGGTGGTGGTCTTCCTTCTCACGTCCGTGGGCCTGGCTGCTCTGCTTCAGCTGATCGTCGTGCGGCCGCTCCAGCGTCTGCGGCAGGCGTCGCGCAATGTCGTCGCCGGCGAGAATTTCGAGCGTGAGATCGAACCGCAGGGCCCTGCGGACATTCGTGCCCTCGCGCAGGATGTCGAGGACATGCGGGCACGAATCGTGCGCGAACTACAGGTCGCACACGATCGTGAAGAGCAGCTGGAGAGCCAGGCGACGGAGCTGCGACGCTCGAATTCCGAACTCGAGCAGTTCGCCTATGTTGCATCCCACGACTTGCAGGAGCCGCTCCGAAAGGTGGCCTCCTTCTGCCAGCTTCTCGAAAAGCGCTACGGCGACAAGCTGGACGAGCGTGGCACCCAGTACATCGCCTTCGCGGTGGACGGCGCGAAACGCATGCAGGTGCTCATCAACGACCTGCTTACGTTCTCGCGGGTCGGACGCGTCAGCGATGCGCACGTCCGCACCGATCTCGACGTGACGCTCGACGCGGCGCTGACGAACATCTCTCATGCCGTGGAGGATTCCGGCGCGAAGATCGTTCGTCCCGATTCTCTGCCGACGATCGTGGGAGATCCCACGTTGATGATCATGCTGTGGCAGAACCTGATCGGGAACGCGATCAAGTTCCGGCGCGAGGATCGGGATGTGGAGATCCGCGTCGAGTGCGAGGAATTCGGTGAAGGGGAGGATTCGTCCTGGCTGTTCTCCGTGCAGGACAACGGTATCGGTATCGCCGAGGAGTTCGCGGACAAGGTGTTCGTGATCTTCCAGCGCCTGCACGGGCGGGACGTCTATACCGGTACCGGCATCGGTCTGGCGATCTGCCGAAAGATCGTCGAGTATCACGGTGGGGAGATCTGGCTCGACCTCGAGTACACAGAGGGCAGCCGGTTCTGTTTTACGATTCCGAAGGCAGGCGACGACATGTCTGCCACCGAAGTCGCTCTGAAAGGGGCATTTGCATGAGCGTTTCCGGGCGGCCGATCGACGTACTCCTCGTGGAGGACGACCCCGGCGACGAATTGATGACGCGAGAAGCGTTCGAGGACAACAAGATCGGCAACACCCTGCATGTGGTGCGTGATGGCGAGGAAGCACTCGACTTTCTGTACAGGCGGGGGCAGCACAAGGATGCCCCCCGGCCCGACCTGATCCTGCTCGATCTGAATCTGCCCAAGTACGACGGACGACAGGTCCTCGAGCAGGTGAAGTCCGACGACGAGCTCACCGACATTCCCGTGGTGGTCCTCACCACTTCGGCTGCGGAGGAGGACATCCTGCGCAGCTACAAGTTGCACGCCAATGCGTATGTGACGAAGCCGGTCGACCTCGATCAGTTCATCCGTGCGGTGCGTCAGATCGACGAGTTCTTCGTTCAGGTGGTGAGGTTGCCGGGGCGCTGAGTTCACAGGCAGCACAGACGAATCGGGCGGATCCTTCCGAGGATCCGCCCGATTCGTCTTCGGGGTTCAGACGCCGAAGTCTGCCTTGACCTGCTGGGTGCGCTTGTGTTCGACGAAGAACGACAGGAACGGAATGGTGCCCGCGAGAAGCGTCCACACCGTCCGGGCGATGGGCCAGCGCACCTTGATCGACAGATCGAAGGTGAGCACCAGGTAGATCGCGTACACCCATCCGTGGACGATCGCGATCCAGGCAGGCACGTTCTCGATGCCGATGATGTACTTGGCGACCATCTCGCCGGTGAGGATCAGCAGCCAGATACCTGTCGCGTACGCGAGCACGCGGTAGCGCAGCAGGGCCGACCGGATCTTCTTCCGATCGGCATCACTGACGATGCGCGGAGTGGTGGCCTGGCCGGACGCCTGCTCGGGGGTCGTGCTCACTGAGCGCTCCTATCGGACCTGCGCGCGAGTTGCGCGAGGTATTCGTTGTACTCGTTGATCTGCTGCGCCTCGGGATCGCCTGCTTCCTCGGCCCGGGCTTCGCCGAGCGTGCGGGGACGGGTGGGCAGAAGTTCCTCGGGAATCTCGGTGGGCTCGTCCGATTCGGACGCGCGCCGTGCGCTCGTACCCTCCGCTTCCTGTTCCTCGGCTTCGAGGCGGACGAAGCGCCGATAGGCGTAGACGCAGAAGAAGGCGAAGGCGGGCCACTGGAGGGCGTAGCCGAGGTTCTGGTAAGTGCCGCCGACTGCTTCGAACGCCGTCCATTGCCAGTAGCCGAGGCCGAGGCATCCGGTCGCGGCCACCAGAACCAGGACGATCAGGGCCAGCCGGCGGGGAGGGCGATGCTCGGACACGCTCTCGACGGTACCCGAGCGGTGCACCGACCTGCCAAGACGGTCGGTGCACCGTGGGTGATGTCACGATGGTGCGCGAGGGGGGACTCGAACCCCCACGTCCGTAAGGACACCAGGACCTAAACCTGGCGCGGCTGCCGAATTACGCCACTCGCGCGTCACGGCCACAATACGTCACGAACGTCCGGAATCCTCCCTACCCCCATGTCGAATGCGCATTCGATTCGGGCGAGAGGTTGTCCCGATCCTCCGGCCCCGCGCGGCCGCCGAATGCACGCGATCGCACCTCACGTCAATAGGTAACGATTCGATAACGAAAAACGTGAGGTTTTCCTCGGGTTCATGGACGTCCACGCATCGGCGCAGCCAGGGCTGATCGAGGTTACCGCCCAGTCACTTTCGCGCAGTTCTGTGAGTGAAATCACTGTTGAGGAGGGTGTCGGGCAAACTCCGCGAAACAAAACATGAGGAACCCCTCATGATTTTGTGCGAACCTGGGCGTGCCCGAACAGCGGACCACTAGTCCAGCAGCACACCGGCGCGCGCAGCGCTGAACCATCGACGCCTCGACGCCGGGGTGTTCAGGAGAGGAACCACACGCGTGACGATCGACGAGACCACACCAGGCGACAACGGACGGAACTCGAAGGCATCACGACGCACCACTGATCGGTCCACGGCAGCCGCTCCGGCACGTGCGCTGATCGACAAGCTTCTCGCGGGGGAGCCCTACGCACTCGCGTTCGGCGGTCAGGGCGCTCCCTGGCTCACCTCGCTCGAGGAGCTCAGCCGCGACAACGGACTCGAACCGGTTCTCACCGATCTGGTCAACCGTGCCGCCAACCGCTTGGCCCCGGTCGCGGGTGACCTCGTCGTCGTCCGGCCGACGGGCTTCGACCCCGTCGCCTGGATCCTCGAGAACGAACTCGCCGACGAGGACGACGCGCCCGCCGGCCCGTCCGAAGCTGCCCTCACCTCCGCCGCCGTGTCGCTGCCCGGCGTCTTCCTCACCCAGGTCGCTGCCCTGCGCGCGCTCGCGAACCAGGGCCTCGACATCGACTCCGTCGCACCGAGCGCGGTCATCGGCCACTCGCAGGGCGTCCTCGCCGTCGAATCCGTGGCCGCTGCCGGTCGCAAGGACGCCGAGATCCTGGCGATCGCTCAGCTCATCGGCGCCGCAGCGACCCTGATCGGCCGTCGCCGCGGTCTGATCTCCGGGGCGGGCAGGTATCCGATGCTCGCCGTCGCCAACGTCGACCCCGAGCGACTGCGTGCCGTCGTGGCCGAGGTGTTCGACGGCCAGGATCCTGAGCGCAGCGCCGTGGTCGCGATCCGGAACGGTCGCCGACGCGTCGTGCTGTCCGGCCCGCCCGCCGCACTCGAGCGCGTGCAGCAGCGCTGCGAGCAGATCTCGGCTGCGGAGACCCGCGAGCGTGAAGCGAAGAAGCGTGGCGGTGCGGTCTTCGCCCCGACCTTCGAGCCCGTCGCCGCCGAGGTCGGCTTCCATCACCCCGCTTTCGCCGACGCGGTCGAGCAGGTTGCCGACTGGGCTGCGCGGTGCGAACTCGACACCGCTCTCGCCCGCTCCCTCGCCGACGCGATCCTCGTCGCTCCGATCGACTGGGTCGAACAGGTCGACGGCGCCGTCGCATCCGGTGCCTCGTGGATTCTCGATCTCGGTCCGGGCGAGCTCCTCACTCGCATGACGAGTTCGGGCCTGCGCGGCCAGGGCGTCGGCATCATCGCTGCCGCGACCCGCGGCGGACAGCGCAACCTGCTCACCCCGGGCGCCGAACCCGAGGTTCCGCGCGCCTGGTCGGAGTTCGCACCGAAGCCGGTCGCGCTGCCCGACGGTCGCATCGCAGTGGAGACGGCCTTCACCCGACTGACCGGCCGCTCACCGATCCTGCTCGCCGGCATGACCCCGACGACCGTCGATCCGAAGATCGTCGCCGCGGCCGCCAACGCAGGGCACTGGGCCGAACTCGCCGGCGGCGGCCAGGTCACCGAACAGATCTTCACCGATCACGTCGCAGAGCTGACTGAGCTGCTCGAGCCCGGTCGTGCGGTCCAGTTCAATTCGATGTTTCTCGATCCGTACCTGTGGAAACTGCACGTGGGCGGCAAGCGCCTGGTGCCCAAGGCCCGCGCGGCCGGAGCGCCCTTCGACGGTGTCGTCGTCACCGCCGGTATCCCGGAACTCGATGAGGCCGTGCAGATCATCTCCGACCTGCGGGAAGCCGGCATCGAGCACGTTGTGTTCAAGCCGGGAACGGTCGCGCAGATCCGTTCGGTGATCCGCATCGCGAACGAGGTTCCCGACTACCCGGTCATCGCCCACATCGAAGGTGGCCGCGCCGGTGGGCACCACTCGTGGGAGGACCTCGACGATCTACTCCTCGACACCTACGCCGAGCTGCGTACGCGCCCGAACCTGGTGCTGTGCGTCGGCGGTGGCATCGGCACGCCCGAGAAGGCGGCCGAGTACCTGACGGGTCGTTGGTCCACCGTCTACGGTTTCCCGGCCATGCCGCTCGACGGCATCCTCGTCGGCACTGCGGCGATGGCGACTCTCGAGGCCACGACCGCGCCCGAGGTCAAGCAGCTTCTCGTCGACACCCCCGGCACCCCCGACTGGGTCGCCGCCGGCACCGCGACCGGCGGGATGGCCTCGGGCCGCAGCCAGCTCGGCGCCGACATCCACGAGATCGACAACGCCGCTTCGCGCACGGGCCGCCTGCTCGACGAGGTCGCCGGTGACGCCGACGCCGTCGCCGCCCGCCGCGACGAGATCATCGAGGCACTGAACGGAACGGCGAAGCCGTACTTCGGCGACCTCGACTCCATGACCTACCTGCAGTGGCTCTCGCGCTATCTCGAGTTGGCGGTCGGCCCAGACAAGGCAGCAGAGTTCGACTGCGGCAGCGACCTCGGCGACATCCTGGCAGAGGCACACACCAGCCCGTGGCTGGATGTCTCGTGGCGGGAACGTTTCCGCGACATGCTGCAGCGTGCCGAGGCGCGTCTTCATCCCGTCTGCCGGGGTCCGATCCCCACCCTCTTCGACGACGACGCGGTACTCGAACGCCCGTACGCCGCGGTCAAGGCCCTCACGGCCCAGTACCCCGACGCGGGCGAGGTCGTGCTGCACCCGGCCGACGTGCCGTTCTTCGTGTCGCTCTGCCGCACTCCCGGCAAGCCCGTCAACTTCGTTCCGGTGGTCGATCAGGACGTACGCCGCTGGTGGCGTTCGGATTCGCTGTGGCAGGCCCACGATGCGCGCTACTCCGCAGACCAGGTCTGCGTGATCCCCGGCACCGTCGCGGTCGCCGGTATCACTCGTGTGGACGAGCCGGTCGGTGAACTCCTCGACCGCTTCGAGAAGGCGACCGCCGACGAACTCGTCGCCGAGGGCGCAGAGCCGGTGAAGCTCGCTGCTCGCCGTCATCGCGACATCGCTCCGGGATTGCTGGATGCAGTGCTGTCCTCGCCCGACGTGTCGTGGGCCGGTCGCCACACCCGCAACCCGATCCACCGCCTCGGCGATCTGGACGAGTGGACCGTCGAGTCCGAGACCGCTGCCTCGCACGCCCCGACGGGTGCGACCCTGACGATCCTCGACGACGAGCACGTGGGTCTGCGTGTGCCGCTGGTGCGCGACAGGGCAGTCGAGATCCGACTGACCGTGCCCGCCTCGGTCGCCTCGGGCGGCGCGCCCGTCGTCACCGAAGCCGACGCGGAGGCATCGATGTCGGCTCTCCTCGGAGTCGCTGCCGGTCAGGAGTTGCCGGAGGTGAAGCGCGGCGCTGCCCGCATCACCCTGGGCTGGCTGCCGGAGAAGATCGCCGATCATGCCGGTGTCACCGGTTCGGGTCTGCCGCAGAACCTGACGCCGAGCGGTAACGGTGTGCCCGATGTACTCGTGGGGGCGTGCTGGCCGGCCGTCTTCGCGTCGCTGGGTGCCGCCCGCACCGGCACCGGTCTCTCCGTCATCGAGGGCATGCTCGACCTGGTCCACCTGGACCACGCGATCGACGTCAAGAACGGTCTGCCCACCGATCCGGCCTTCCTGGGTGTGAAGGCAGAGGTCACCGGCGTGTCCGATACCGATCTGGGTCGCGTCGTCGAGGTCGAGGTGGTCATCACCGCGGACAGCGGTGACGGCTCGGGCGACCGGGTCGTGGCGACGCTCGCCGAGCGCTTCGCGATCCGTGGCCGCACAGGCACTGCCGAACTCGCCGATCCGGTCCGCGCCGGTGGTGCACTGAGCGATGCCGTCACCGACACGCCACGCCGCCGTCGCCGGGACGCCGTGATTGTCGCCCCGACCGACATGAGCGCGTTCGCGAGGGTCTCGGGCGATCACAACCCGATCCATACCTCCGGCAATGCCGCGCTGCTCGCAGGACTGGGGACGCCGATCGTCCACGGTATGTGGCTGTCGGCTGCGGCCCAGCAGGTCGTCACCGCGGTAGAGCAGGACGCGACGCTGCCGGTCCGCCGTCTGACCTCCTGGACGGCACGCTTCCTCGGCATGGTCCGCCCGGGTGCGAAGATCGACGTGCGGGTCGATCGCATCGCCACCGACGGTGGTGCCGAGATCGTCGAGGTGGGCTGCCGCGTCGATGGCGACCTGGTGATGGTCGCGACCGGCCGCATCGCCGCGCCGAAGACGGTCTATGCCTTCCCGGGCCAGGGCATCCAGCGCCCCGGCATGGGGCTCGACGCCCGCGCCCGCTCGAAGGCCGCCCGTGAGATCTGGGAGCGGGCCGACAAGCACACCCGCGAGGCCCTGGGCTTCTCGATCCTCGCCGTGGTCCGCGACAACCCGACGGTGCTCAAGGCCCGCGGAGTGACCCACAAGCATCCCGACGGTGTGCTGCACCTGACGCAGTTCACGCAGGTCGCGATGGCGACCCTCGGTGTCGCGCAGATCGCCGAGCTGAAGGAGTCCGGCGCGTTCGTCGAGGACGCCTTCCTGGCCGGTCACTCGGTCGGTGAGTACAACGCTCTTGCCGCGGTCGCCGGGGTGCTGCCGCTCGAAGCCGTCCTCGAGGTCGTCTTCCAGCGCGGTTCCGCAATGCATGCTCTGGTGCCGCGCGACGAGCACGGCCGCTCGAACTACCGCATGGCCGCGATCCGGCCGTCCCAGTTCGGTATCGACGATGCGGACCTGCAGGCCTTCGTCGCCGGTGTCGCCGAGGAGACCGGGGAGTTCCTGGAGATCGTCAACCTCAACCTGCGCGGATCGCAGTACGCGATCGCCGGTACGGTCGCAGGCCTCGAAGCGCTCGAGTCCGTGATCGAGCGCAAGGTTGCCGAGTTCGGTGGCAAGCGCGCATTCATCCTCGTCCCGGGCATCGACGTGCCGTTCCACTCGACCGTGTTGCGCGGCGGTGTCGACGATTTCCGTGAGCGTCTGCTCGCCCTGCTGCCGCAGGAGATCGACCCGAACATCCTCATCGGCCGGTATATCCCGAACCTCGTGCCCAAGCCGTTCAACCTGGGCCGCGAGTTCATCCAGGAGATCGCCGACCTGGTGCCGTCGCAGCCGCTCGCCGACGTCCTCGCGGACTTCGACAACTGGTCGGCCGAGCCGGTCCAGCTCACCCGCGTGGTGCTCGCCGAGCTCCTGGCCTGGCAGTTCGCGTCGCCGGTGCGCTGGATCGAGACGCAGGACCTGCTGTTCGCCGACGAGGCCGACGGTGGTCTCGGTGTCGAGCGGTTCGTCGAGGTCGGCCTCGGTGGTGCGCCCACCGTCGCGAACCTCGCGTCGCAGACGCTGAAGCTGCCCGGCCGTTTCGGTCAGCCCGTCGAGGTGCTCAACATCGAGCGCGAGGCGTCGATCGTGTACTCGACCGACACCGATCCCGCTCCGATCGAGGACGACGAGCCGGCCGCACCGGCAGCCGAGGCTGCTCCCGCCGCTGCTGCGGCCCCGGTACCCGCCGCGGCTCCCGCCGCGCCGGCCGGTGGGCCCACCCCGGACGACATCGCGTTCAAGGCCGCCGACGCCACCAAGGTGCTCATCGCCCTGTGGACGAAGCTGCGCCCGGATCAGATCGGCCCCGCCGACACGATCGAGGCGCTGTGCGACGGCGTGTCCTCGCGCCGCAACCAGTTGCTCGTCGACCTCGGCTCCGAGCTCTCGCTCGGTGCGATCGACGGTGCCGCCGACGCCGACATGGGTGCCCTCGCCGGCACGGTCGACCGTCTCGCTCGCACCTATCGCCCGTTCGGCCCGGTGCTGACGGACTCGATCAACGATCACCTGCGGAAGGTCTTCGGCCCGTCGGGCAAACGTCCCGCCTACATCGCCGACCGCGTCACCAAGGTGTGGGGCCTGGGCGAGGGCTGGGCGTCGCACGTGACCGCCGAAGCTGCTCTCGGTAGCCGCGACGGCTCGTCCGTCCGCGGTGGCGACCTGGGCGGCCTGAGCGACGGTGCCTTGGCAGATGCCGCTTCGGTCGACAAGCTGATCGACGCCGCCGTGCAGTCGGTGGCCTCGCGTCGCGGCATCGCCGTGTCGATGCCGTCCGCCGGTGGCGGCGGGGGAGCGACGGTCGACGCCGCTGCCCTCGGCGAGTTCGCCGAGCAGATCACCGGCCGCGAGGGCGTGCTCGCGAGTGCCGCACGCCTCGTGCTCGAGCAACTCGGCCACACCGAGCAGGTCTCGGGCCTGGCCGACAAGGCCGACGACGAACTTGTCGACCTGGTCTCCGCGGAGCTCGGCTCCGACTGGCCGCGCCTGGTCGCACCTGCCTTCGACGAGCGCAAGGCCGTCCTGATCGACGACCGCTGGGCCACCGCCCGTGAGGACCTGGCCCGCGTCTGGCTCGGTGAGCAGCTCGAGGTCGAGCGCTTCACCGGTGCCGGCCGCACCGTGGCTGCGCACGCCGAGTTCTGGGGCCGCAAGGCCACCGAGGCCGGTCGTACGGAGCTCGCACAGACCTACGCCGCGATCGCCGAGAACGCCGTCGTCACCGAGGGTGCCGAGTACGCGGACGAGGTCGCCGTGGTCACCGGCGCCAGCAAGGGCGGTATCGGCGCAGCCGTCGCCGCGAAGTTGCTCGCCGGCGGTGCGACGGTCGTCGTCACCACATCCTCGCTGAACGACAGCCGCCTGGGCTTCTACAAGGAGCTGTACGCACGCAACGCTCGCGCCGGTGCGGCCCTGTGGGTGGTTCCCGCGAACATGGCGTCCTACAGCGATGTCGATGCTCTGATCGAGTGGATCGGCACCGAGACCGTCGAGGTAGCCGGTGGCGCGAAGAAGCTCATCAAGGACGCGCTCACCCCGACGCTGCTCTTCCCGTTCGCCGCGCCCCGCGTGGCGGGATCGCTCGCAGACGCCGGTGCGCGCGCCGAGATGGAGATGCGGGTACTGCTGTGGTCGGTCGAGCGGCTGATCGCCGGACTGTCGAAGATCGGGTACGACCGCGACGTCGACACCCACCTGCACGTCGTGCTGCCCGGTTCGCCGAACCGCGGCAAGTTCGGTGGCGACGGTGCCTACGGTGAGGCCAAGGCCGCACTCGATGCGATCATCAACCGGTGGAGCGCCGAGCGCACCTGGGCCGAGCGCGTCACTCTCGCCCATGCCCTCATCGGCTGGGTGCGCGGCACCGGACTGATGGGCGGCAACGACCCGCTCGTCGAGGCGGTCGAAGCGGCCGGTGTGCGCACGTGGTCGACGGACGAGATGGCCGACGAGCTGCTGAAGCTGGTCGGACCGGAAGCCGAGCGCCTCGCTGCGGACGCACCGCTCGTCGCCGACCTGACCGGTGGCCTGTCCGAGGTGGACGTCGATCTGCCGGCGCTCGCGAAGCAGGCGCAGGAGGCGGACGACGCCGTCGAGGAGAGCGAGGACGACACCGCGACCATCGCGGCGCTGCCCGAGCCTCCGCGCGCCGAGTCGCTGCCGACGCCCGAGTGGGGCACGGTCACCGCCGACCTCGCGGACACCGTCGTCATCGTCGGTGCCGGGGAGCTCGGCCCCTACGGTTCGGCTCGCACCCGTTTCGAGATGGAGGTCGACGAGGAACTGTCGGCGGCGGGTGTGCTCGAACTGGCGTGGGTCACGGGCCTGATCGGCTGGGAGAACGATCCGAAACCGGGCTTCTACGACACCGAGACCGGTGAGCTGGTGCCCGAGGCGGAGATCGCCGACCGTTACCACGACGCGGTGGTCGAGCGTTGCGGTATCCGCCGCTACGCCGACGACGGTGCGATGGTCGACAACGCTGCGCCGCTGCTGACCTCGGTATTCCTCGACAAGGATCTGTCCTTCGTCGTCGGCTCGGAGGCCGAGGCCCGGGCGTTCGTCGACTCCGATCCGGAGAACACGGTCGCCTCGATCGACGCCGAGTCGGGCGACTGGACGGTCACCCGCAAGGCCGGCACCGAGATTCGCGTGCCGCGCAAGATGAAGCTGACCCGCTCGGTCGGTGGCCAGATCCCGACCGGCTTCGACGTCACGAAGTGGGGCATACCGGCCGACATGGCGGACTCGGTGGACCGGGTGGGTCTGTGGAACATCGTCACCACAGTGGACGCTTTCCTGACCGGCGGCTTCACCCCGTCCGAGCTGCTGCGCTGGGTGCACCCGTCGATGGTCGCCAACACGCAGGGCACGGGTATGGGCGGCATGACCTCGATGCGGTCGCTCTACATCGACACGCTGCTGGGCGAGGCCCGGGCGAACGACATCCTGCAGGAGGCCCTGCCGAACGTCATCGCCGCGCACGTCGTCCAGTCCTACGTCGGCGGTTACGGTGCGATGGTGCACCCGGTCGCGGCGTGTGCCACGGCTGCGGTCTCCGTCGAGGAGGGCGTGGACAAGATCAAGCTCGGCAAGGCCGATCTGGTCGTGGCCGGCGGCTTCGACGATCTCGGCATCGAAGGCATCGTCGGCTTCGGTGACATGTCCGCGACCGCCAAGTCGGAGGACATGCAGGCCAAAGGCATCAGCGATCGCCGGTTCTCCCGCGCCAACGACCGTCGTCGCGGTGGATTCGTCGAATCGGCCGGTGGCGGTACGGTTCTGCTCGCCCGCGGCGAGGTCGCACTGGAGATGGGCCTGCCCGTCCTCGGTGTCGTCGCCTGGGCCGGATCCTTCGCCGACGGCGTGCACACCTCGATTCCGGCGCCCGGCATCGGTGCGCTCGGTGCGGGTCGCGGTGGACGCGAGTCGGGTATGGCGAAGGAGCTGCGCAAGCTCGGCGTCGCCGCAGACGACATCGCCGTGATCTCCAAGCACGACACGTCGACCGCAGCGAACGACCCGAACGAGGCGGAGCTGCACGAACGTCTCGCCGGCGCCCTCGGTCGCAGCGAGGGCAATCCGCTGTTCGTGATCTCGCAGAAGTCGCTGACCGGTCACGCCAAGGGTGGCGCTGCCGCCTTCCAGCTGATCGGACTGTGCCAGGTCCTCGCACAGGGTGTGGTGCCGCCGAATCGCAGCCTCGACTGTGTCGACGAGAAGATGGCGGAGTTCGAGCATCTGGTGTGGCCGCGCACGCCGATCCGTTTCGGCGAGCAGTTCCCGCTCAAGGCAGGTCTGCTCACGAGCCTCGGGTTCGGGCACGTATCGGGCCTGATCGCGGTGGTCCATCCCCAGGCGTTCGTCGCGGCGATCCCGGCCGACCGTCGGGAGGCATATCTGGCCAAGGCTGCCGAGCGCTCCGTTGCCGGCAAGCGTCGCCTGGCGAACGCGATGACCGGTGGGGCATCGCTCTACCAGCGGCCTGCGGATCGCCGTCTCGGCGGCGACAGTCTGCCGGCGCAGGCGTCGCGACAGCTCGAGGCCGACGTGCTGCTCTCGCCGCAGGCACGCCTCGGTGACGACGAGGTGTACCGCTCGGGTCTGCCCGGCTGCAAGTAGCACGGCCGGGGCACGAGCGAAGCGACGGGAGAGGTAGCAGTAGCGGATGGGAGTTGCGGGAGTCGGGTTCGACCTCGTGTCGGTGCCGGAGTTCGCCGAGCAGCTGAGTCGTACGGGAACGACGATGCTGTCGAACTTCACACCCGGGGAGCGTCGCGATGCGAATACCCGCAGCTCCGATCCTGCCCGTCACTTCGCGGCCCGGTGGGCAGCGAAGGAAGCGGTGATCAAGGCGTGGTCGGCCTCGCTGTTCGGGAGCCCTCCGGTGCTCGAGGAGACCATCCATCAGCAGATCGAGGTGGTCTCCGATGCATGGGGGCGTCCGAGCATCCGGTTGCACCGGCAGGTCGCGGAGCAACTCACCGGGATGCGAATCCACGTGTCGCTGACCCATGACGGTGACATGGCCGGCGCATTCGTCGTGCTCGACGAAGTCGGCGGCTGCTAGTACAGGAACCGGATATCAGGCCGAGGGAGCGGGAGCTTCCTCGGCCTGATCCGTCTCCTGCTCTGCGCGCTTACGTTCGGATTCCTCGAGCCGTTTGCGCCGCTTGGCCTGGGCGCGGGAATCCTGTTCGGCGACCTGCAGATACGCGACCATGATGCGTTTGAGTTCGACCACCGCGTCCGCGTGCGTCTGGTCGTCCTGAACGGAGAAGTTCAGCATCGAGTACACGATGTGGACGAGCACCTCGGCCATGAGCTTGCGACGCGGACGCGGGGTGTCCGGCGTCAGGGGCGCGAGCATCCGTGCGACCTGCTCGGCGAACTCGCGTTCGTGGATGGCGCCGGTCGCACGGGTCGACGGGGTGGACTGCATCGCCAGCCACACCTCGCGCCGCGATGGATCGGTGGTCCACAGTCCCGCGAGATGATCGACGAAACTGTTGAGGAAACGCAACCAGTCGACGGACGGGATCCGGCCGTTGAACTTGGCGAGTTCCTCCTGGACCCCGACGAGATCCTGGCGGTTGAGCTCGCACACGATCACGTACTTGTTGGCGAAGAACTGGTACAGCGTGCCGATCGGGACGTCCGCGCGGGACGCGACCTCCTCGCAGGTGAACGATTCGAAGCCGACCTCGGTGAGCAATTCACGTGAGGCGGACAGCAGGGCGTCGAACTTGCGGCGACTCCGCTCCTGGGTGGGCCGCCGACGCGGCACGAGCTCCTGGGGCTCGGCCTGAACCTCGAGCGCCGGATCGATCCGGCGCGGGGCGCGGCGGCCGTTCGTTGCAGACTCCACGGCCCCAGGCTAGCCGCACGGCATGTCATTGCCGAATACTTGCTGTGAGTCCGAGTGTCATACATCGTGCAGCGGGCTCCGCGTCGACGAGACCGACCTCGACGATGCGGCCGTGTGGCACGAACGGGACTTCCGATTCGGTCTGGGCGACTGCCGGCCGGAACGACGTACTCATCCGACGTGCGGAGGACAGAACATGACATCGACAGGCACGGCCCGAACACACGACATCCGGGAGTGGATCCGGGCGGCGATGCCGGCAGCTCGGGACGAACTCGCTCGCCTCGTGGCCTTCCGCTCCGTCGCGGATCCACGGCAGTTCCCGGCCGAGGAATGTGTCGGTGCTGCGAACTGGGTGCGAGATGCCTTCGCCGCGGCAGGAATCGAGAATGTCGAGACGATCGAGACCTCGGACGGCTCACTTGCCGTGCTGGGGCACACCCCGGCGCCGGCAGGTGCCCCCACCGTTCTGTTCTACAGCCACTACGACGTCCAACCGCCGGGTGACGAATCGCTCTGGCACAGTCCGCCCTTCACCCTCACCGAACGCGACGGCCGCTGGTACGGACGCGGCGCCGCCGACTGCAAGGGCAACGTCGTCATGCACCTGCTCGCGCTCCGAGCCCTCCGCGAGGACGGGCCGCTACCCGTCGGGGTTCGCATCGTGATCGAGGGGTCGGAAGAGATGGGCGGCGCGGGACTCGACCATCTGGTGGCAGAGCGTCCCGAGTTGTTCGACGCCGATCTCATCGTCATCGGCGACAGTGGCAACGCCGCAGTCGGGCAGCCCACCCTCACTACGACGCTGCGGGGGATCGCGAACGTCGACGTCCACGTCGAGACGTTGAAGGGTGAAGTCCACTCCGGAATGTACGGGGGAGCGGCCCCGGATGCGCTCGCCGCGCTCGTACACCTGCTGGGCACATTGCGTGACGAGCACGGCAACACGGTTGTCGACGGACTCGACTGCACCGCCCGATGGGACGGCGTGCCGTACCCCGAGGACCGCTTCCGCGCCGACGCCGGTGTCCTCGACGGGGTCTCGCTGCCGACCTCCGGCAGTGTGGCAGACGCCGTGTGGGCACGGCCCGCGCTCACCGTGCTCGGGATCGATGCTCCGCCCGTCGTCGGATCGGCGGCGGCCGTCGTGCCCCGGGCGGCTGCGCGGCTGAACCTGCGCGTGCCGCCCGGGGTCGATGCACGCACCGCACAGGACGCACTCGTAGCGCACCTCGAGGCGCATGTGCCGTGGGGAGCGCACCTGCGCATCGAACGCGATGTGCTCGGCGAACCCTTCCGCGCGTCGACCGACGGCCCCGGCTACGCCGCGCTGCGCGCCGCCCTCGAGGCCGCCTACGGCCGAGAGGTCGGTACCGCCGGGCAGGGCGGCTCGATCCCGCTGTGCACGGCACTGCACCGTGCCGTGCCGCGAGCCGAGATCGCCCTCATCGGCGTCGAGGAACCGCGCTGCGTCATCCACGCACCCAACGAGAGCGTCGACCCGACCGAAATCGAGAATCTCGCCGTGGCGGAAGCGCTGTTGCTGATCTCGCTCGCGCCGCGATAGCGCTCCGGTCAGACCGACAGGTCGCGACGCAGCTTCGCCACGTGCCCGGTCGCGCGGACGTTGTACTGCGCGACCTCGATCTTTCCGTCCTCATCGACGAGGAAGGTCGAGCGGATGACTCCGGTGACGGTCTTGCCGTACATCTTCTTCTCGCCGAAGGCTCCCCATGCCTCGAGGACACTCTTGTCCGGATCCGACAACAGCGGGAAGGTGAGCTGTTCGGAGTCTCGGAACTTCGCGAGCTTCGCGGGCTTGTCGGGGGAGATTCCGATCACGTCGAGGCTTGCCTCGTTCAGTTCCGCCAGACTGTCACGGAAGTCGCAGGCCTGCTTCGTGCAGCCCGGGGTGCTCGCAGCCGGGTAGAAGTACACGATGACCTTGCGGCCGCGATAGTCCGACAACGAGACGTCGTTGCCGTCGGCGTCCGGAAGCGTGAAGTCGGGGGCGGGATCGCCGGGGGCGAGTCTGCTGTTCTCCGTCATGATGGCGACAGTAGTAGACCGTGCAGCCATTCCCGGCGTGCGTCCATTACCGTGGTCGCAGCACACTGCAGCGACCTTCTGGAGGACACGTGGGTAGGGATACCGAGGACATCGAGCGGGAGATCGAGAAGGCCCGTAACCAGCTCGCGAGCACACTCGACGAACTGAGCGTCCGAGCCAACCCGAAGAATCTGGTGGCGAGCACGAAGCAGACCATCGTCGCGAAGGTGAACCAGCCGCAGGTGAAGAGGTACGCGATGATCGCGGCCGGCGCAGTGGTCGGGTTGCTGGTGCTGCGCAGAGTCCTGCGCTGATCTCCGGGCCTACTGCTTTCACAGGGCACCCCGCCGAACTCGGCGCGGGTGCCTTGCCCGTTTCAGGGGCGGCCGGGTAAGCACGGCCGAGGGTCACGAACAACGAAGGCCGGATACCGTTTCCGGTATCCGGCCTTCGTGTTGTGCGCCATCAGGGACTCGAACCCCGAACCCGCTGATTAAGAGTCAGCTGCTCTGCCAATTGAGCTAATGGCGCTTGGCGTTTTGTCTCCGGGCCGTTGTCCCGGCGACGAGGAGAACATTACACATCGTCTCGCGACGCGCCAAATCGCCTGGTCAGCGTGATTTCCTTGCTGTTCGGCCGTAACGTTGCGGGGCGTCGGCGCGATTGTCATTCGAACGTTATGGGTCTACGGGGGAATTGTGTCGCGTCTGTTGCAGGAGCGACTGGCATCATTATGTTCTGCGTTGTGACGTGCGTTTTCGATGCCTTCGGGGGAGGCGTGATCGGAGAGTGAGAGTGACGGAAGTGAGTGCGACGAACCGCCGGAGCCGCCGCGTCCGGGGGACGCTCGGGATGGCCGTCGTCGGCCTTGTGGCGTTCGTCACCGGATGCGCAGGCGAGTCGGGTACGGGGGCCGAGGAGGTTCCAATCGACTCGAACCCTGTGGCCGCCCTGATCAAGCCCTCGGTGACGTCGAGTGTGGCCGACGACACCGTCGGTTTCTCGCCGATCGACCCCGTCACGGTCTCGGTCCTCAACGGCAAGCTCGACTCGGTGACCTTGCTCAATCCCGACGGGAAGCCGGTGGAAGGCGAACTCGCCCCTGACGGAAGCACGTGGGTGAACACTCAGCCGCTCGGTTACAACCGCTCCTACACGCTCGAGACCGTTGCGTACGGGCTGGGCGGTGCGAGCACTTCGGTGGCATCGTTCACCACCTCGTCGCCGGCGAATCTCACCCAGCCCTATGTGCTGCCCAGCGAGGGATCGGTGGTCGGTATCGGCCAGCCCATCGCGGTGCAGTTCGACGAGGACATCCCGGATCGTCTCGCGGCCGAGGCGGCCATCGCCATCACGACCACCCCGCCGGTCGAAGGCGCATTCTTCTGGGTCAACAACCGCGAGGTGCGGTGGCGGCCGGAGAACTACTGGGCCCCCGGCACCGCGGTAACCGTCGATGTGAACGTCTACGGCAAGGATCTCGGCGACGGCCTGTTCGGTCAGTCCGACGTCCGTTCGTCCTTCACCGTCGGCGATGCGGTGATCATCACGGCGGACGACGTGACCAAGCAGGTCACCGTCAACCGCAACGGCGCCGACGTGATCACGATGCCGACCTCCTTCGGCAAGGACGACACCCCCACTCCCAACGGCGTCTACATCATCGGCGACCGGTTCGAGAACCTGATCATGGACTCGTCGACCTACGGCGTTCCGGCCGATTCCGCCGAGGGTTACCGCACCCCGGTGGACTGGGCGGTGCGCATGTCCTACAGCGGCATCTTCTTCCACTCCGCGCCCTGGTCGCTCGGCGACCAAGGGGTCCGCAACGTCAGCCACGGTTGCCTGAACCTGAGTCCGGCCAACGCCAAGTGGATCTTCGACAACACCAAGCGCGGCGACATCGTCGTGGTCCGGAACACCGTCGGCGGCACTCTCTCCGGCACGGACGGACTCGGCGACTGGAACATTCCGTGGTCGACGTGGAAGGCCGGCAACGCTTCGGCGTGACCCGTAGAGGGGGTGCAGTGTCCGCTCGTGCGCGGTGGTCGAGTCTGTCGTGCTGCGGCGCCGTACTGTTCGCGGCACTGTTACCTGCCGGGGGCGTGGCCGCGCCTGCCGAGTCGACGGGTGCGGAGCTTCCTGGAGCGATCGTCTCGCAGCAGCCACTGCCCGACGAGTTGTCGGTGCCGGGGGCGGTTGCCGCCACGAAGCTCGAATATCGCACCGCGTGGCGGTCGGGAGAGCCCACCGTCGCCACCGGCGCACTTTTCCTTCCCTCCGGTGAAGCGCCCGAGGGAGGCTGGCCCGTCCTCGCATGGGCGCACGGAACGACCGGTCTGGGGGACGACTGCGCACTTACGACCCGCACTGCGCGTTCGGATCTGGAACGGACCTACCTGCGGCACTGGCTCGATTCCGGTTACGCAGTCGTGTCCGCGGACTATCCGGGGCTCGGCTCGGAGGGGCTTCATCGATATCTCGACGGACCCAGCGCTGCGAACAGTGTCGTCGACATCGTCCGTGCCGCCCGAGCCACCGGAGCACCGCTGTCGGAGCGGTGGATGGTGATCGGACAGTCGCAGGGGGGACATGCCGCGCTGCACACCGGCGCGATCGCGACCTCGCGGGCACCCGAACTGGATTTCCGCGGAACTGTTGCGACGGGCGCACCGGCGAACCTCGAGCGGGCATTCCTGATCGGCGTGCCGGGTTTTCCCGATCCCGGTCTGCAGGGCCTGGTGAGTTTCAGCGCGTACATCTTCGCGGGGCTCCGCGATGCCTACCCCGAGGTCGACGTCGAGGGTTATCTGACGCCGGTCGGCCGGGAAGTCGTCGATCGGGCCGAAGGGATGTGCTACGTCGACCTCGACGAGTCGGTGCGGGAGGTCGCGGTCGGGGAACTGCTCGCGCGCCCGTTGGCCGCCGACCCCATGCCCGCCCTGCTCTCGGACTATCTCGCCGTCCCGGCGACCGGATACGACCGGCCGGTATTCCTCGCGCACGGCGTGGACGACGCGATGGTGCCGATTCCGTTGTCTGCTGCGCTGGCGGCGGACATGAAGGCCGCGGGGGTGGATGTCGACTACCGGGTCTACACGGCCGGACACCTCACCACGATGCGACACTCGATGGCGGACGCGACGGCCTTCGTGATGCGCCGGTTCGAGTAGCGGACCGGGAACGAGAAAGCGCCGCTCGGAAATCCGCTCGAGGGCCTGTGCTGCAGGAGTCTGTTCGTCGTCAATCCGTCGATATCGCGTCGGCGCCGAGAAAGGCGCCCGCGACGGCCACGACCAGCGCTGCCAGGGCGCCCCCTGCGAGGCCGGCGAGGGCGTGCGCCTTCACGGATCGTCCTCGCACCAGGTAACCCGCCCCGGCCCCGACCAGAGCGACAGCAACAGCTCCGCCGAGGAACGAGAAGATCGTCATGAATACGAACATCGAGAAGATTGCTCCGAACACAGCGCCGAGTGTTCCTCCGGTGTTACCCACCATGACGACCGGAAACTGCCACACCGAAGCCGTCACTCCGGCGGCCACCGGTCCCGAGAGAACTGCGACGATCGCCGAGGTCCGCATGCTCTGTGCTGTCTCGTCTTGCATACCCGAACGCTACGGGGCCAAAAGCTTCCGGCAACAGGACGTCCTCACGCGGGCATGGCGTGGAACGAAGAATGCCCCTGGCCAGTACTTCTACTGGTCAGGGGCATTCCTTCGGGGTGAGTGACGGGACTCGAACCCGCGACAGCCAGGATCACAACCTGGTGCTCTACCAACTGAACTACACTCACCATCGCATTCGCCGGCAACCTTCGGTCGCTTGCGCCTGCGGTACAGATACTAGCCTGACGATCACGAAAAAGACGAATCGGCTGGTCAGGCCGACCCCAAGTCCTTGACGACCGCGCTGAGCTCGTTCGGCGTGGGACCGGGCGGAGCCACGAAAGCCGTGCGTCGGTAATAACGCAGCTCCCGGATCGACTCCTTGATGTCCGCGAGTGCCCGGTGCGACAGGCCCTTCTCCGGTTGCCCGAAGTAGATTCGCGGATACCAGCGTCGGCACAGCTCCTTGATCGAGCTGACGTCCACCATGCGGTAGTGCAGGTAGTTGTCGAGTTCGGGCATGTCGCGAGTGATGAACGCGCGGTCGGTCGCGATGGAATTGCCCGCCAGCGGGGCCGTGCCGGCCTCGGGGACGTGCTCGCGGATGTATGTGAGGACCTGCTTCTCCGCCTCGGCGAGGCTGACGGTGGAGCGGCGCACCTCCTCGGTCAGCCCGGATCGTTCGTGCATCTGCTGCACGACTTCCGGCATGCCGGCGAGGGCGTCGTCATCCGCGTGGATGACGATGTCCACGCCCTCACCGAGCACGTTGAGATCACTGTCGGTGACCAGCGCCGCGATCTCGATCAATTTGTCGCTGCCGAGACGCAGCCCCGTCATCTCACAGTCGATCCATACGAGTTTGTCCTGCACGACAGACAGACTAGCCATCCGGCCCGCACTCACGAGGTGCGGCGTCGCGAGCGGGTGACGAAACGCGACATCAGGCCTTGGCGGCGGCGATGTGGGACGCAGCCGGCCGGGCGGGGAACCGTGAGGCCCGGACGCGCTCCCGATCGAGCGTCCGGCCGTCGCCGGTGGCGTCCCGTGGGTCGGAGGCAGCGGCGAAGTCGTGACGCAGGAAGGACTCGGGGGAGTCGTCGAGGATCTCCATCCAGGGGGCAGGCAGCGCCGGAGCGAGGGTACCCGTCAACGTCGAGGTGTAGCTCTTGTTGCGGTACCCCATGATGTCGTTCTTCTTGTCCTTCTTCCACTGCTTGAACACCTCGCCTTGGCGTTCGACGTGGAATTCCGGGTAGTCGGTGCGATCGATGAGATCTCGGATGTAGGCGGCCTGGAAATCGATCTCCTTGATCGGCGAGGACAGCTTCTCCTCCCGGGCCCGCCAGAGATCGATGTCCTCCTCCCTGGCGTCGAAGTCGGGCAGGGTGACCCGGCCGAGCATGAAATCGCGTGCGTACCAGGCCTGGGCGTCGAACATGTTGAACGTGAAGTACTGATCCTGGGCGCCGAGGTACATCAGCTTCGGATTCCGCTGGAAGAAGATGCCCTTGTAGATGTCCCGCGGGTAGAGCCGGTTGTTCGTGCGCAATGTGAGTTCGTCGGGCAGAAACGGGTAGTGGTGCCGGTACCCCGTGCACAGCACGATGGCGTCGATCTCACGCGTGCTGCCGTCCTCGAAATGGGCGATCTTGCCGTCGACGTGCGTGAGCAGTGGCACCTCGGAGAACTGCCCGGGCCAGTCGTGGCCCATCGGTGCGGTGCGGTAGCTGAATGTGACCTGCTCGGCGCCGTACTTGATGCACTGCGTTCCGATGTCTTCTGCCGAGTAACTGCTGCCGACGAGAAGCAGTCGCTTACCGGTGAATTCGCGTGCGTCACGGAAGTCGTGGGCGTGAAGCACGCGTCCGGGGAAGTGGTCGAGGCCCTCGAAGTGGGGAACGTTCGGGGTGGAGAAGTGACCCGTCGCGACGACGACGTAGTCGAACTCGTCGGATTCGAGGACGCCGCGGTTGTGGTCCATCACCGTCACCGTGAACTTCTGCGTGTCGTCCGACCACTCGACCCATCGCACCGCGGTGCCGAAGCGGATGTACTTGCGCACGTCGCTCTTCTCGACCCGGCCGATGATGTAGTCGAGCAGGACCGCCCGCGGCGGGTACGACGGGATAGGGCGTCCGAAGTGCTCCTCGAACGAGTAGTCGGCGAATTCCAGGCATTCTTTCGGGCCGTTGGACCACAGATAGCGGTACATGCTCCCGTGGACGGGTTCACTGTTCTCGTCGAGCCCTGTACGCCAGGTGTAGTTCCACATTCCACCCCAGTCGGGCTGCTTCTCGTAGCAGACGATCTCGGGGATCTGCTCCAGACCGGCCCTTCGGGCTGCTTCGAAAGCGCGCAGCTGCGCGAGTCCGCTGGGACCTGCTCCGATGATGGCGATCTTGGGCGTCAAGGCGTGGCTCCTGTGCTCGTGGGAATTTTGCGTAGTTCGTTGCTAACACAAGTCGTTGTTCTTGCGAATGACACGCACGCCTTCGGCAGCCCGGGTTCTTTCAGGGGAATGCGCAGGTGGAGGCGGGTTCTGCCGGGCGAGATCACGCCGCCCTAGCTGTGACGGGAATCACTGTAATAGGACAATTAGGTCAGCCGATAGAAATGGTCTTTCCGTGACCTCGGCGGGGTACCGTCGCGGTGGGCAGGTCGACGCCGGAGGGGGTGACCATGACCGAGAAGCCGGAGACTCCGACTGCGGCCATCGCGTCGGGGTACGAGGTGGCCGGCGAGGCCCTCGAACTCGGGACCGTGGTACTGAACGGTGTCGCGGATCCGGACGCACAGGTGCGCATACCACTCGGCACGATCAACCGGCACGCTCTCGTCGCCGGTGCGACCGGCACAGGCAAGACGAAGACACTGCAGGTCATGGCGGAACAACTGTCGTCGGCGGGGGTTCCGGTGGTGATGGCGGACGTCAAATCCGATCTGTCGGGTCTGTCGGCCGCCGGGGAGCCGGACGAGGCGGTGCTCACCCGGGCTGCCGATACCGGGGACGAGGATTGGACTCCGACGGGATATCCCGTGACCTTCTACTCGCTCGGCACCGGCGGGGTGGGTATCCCGGTCCGCGCGACCGTCACCTCGTTCGGCCCGATCCTGCTCTCGAAGGTTCTCGGTCTCAACGCTACCCAGGAATCGACCCTCGGGCTGATCTTCCACTGGGCCGATCGCAACGGACTGCCCTTGCTCGACCTCCCCGACCTGCGGCAGGTGATCCGGCATCTGACGAGCGACGAAGGACGCGCCGCCCTCGACGAAATCGGAGCCGTCTCACCCGCGACCGCCGGCGTGATCCTGCGCGCCGTCGTCAACCTCGAGAATGCGGGCGGCGACACCTTCTTCGGAGAGCCCGAACTCGAGGCCGAGGACCTGCTGCGGGTGGTCGACGGCCACGGAACGATCAACCTGCTCGAACTCGGTGACGAAGCGACCCGGCCTGCGCTGTTCTCGACGTTCCTGATGTGGTTGCTCGCCGACCTGTTCCAGGCACTGCCGGAGGTCGGAGACGTCGACAAGCCCCGGCTCGTCTTCTTCTTCGACGAGGCACATCTGCTCTTCGCCGACGCGTCGAAGGCGTTCCTTCAGCAGATCGAGCAGACCGTGAAGCTCATCCGTTCCAAAGGGGTCGGCGTGGTCTTCTGTACGCAGCTGCCCACCGACATTCCCCGGAGCGTGCTGTCACAACTCGGTGCACGGGTGCAGCACACGCTGCGGGCATTCACACCCGAGGACGAGGCCGCGCTCGCGAAGGTGGTACGCACCTTCCCGAAGACGGACGCCTACGACCTCGGCGAAGTGCTGACCGGCCTCGCGACCGGCGAAGCGATCGTGACGGTGCTGTCCGAGAGCGGTGCGCCCACCCCGGTTGCCTGGACCCGATTGCGTCCACCACGCTCGCTCATGGGCACGGTGGGGGAGAGCGCGATGCGCGCATCGGCCCAAGCGAACCCCCTCTACGGGAAGTACGACCGCACCATCGACCGGGAATCGGCGTACGAGAAGCTCACTGCCTCGGTGGTAGGACCGACGGACGTCGAACCCGCCACCGAGTTGCCGCCGGAAACCACAACCGGAGGTGAACCTTCGGTCGTCGAGCAGGTCCTCGGCAGTACGGCGGTCCGTAGTTTCGTGCGGTCGGCGGCGTCCGCTGCCGGACGCGAGATCGGCCGGAGCCTGTTCGGCACCGGACGCCGCCGAAAGCGGTGACGTCGAATCCTGCTGCCGCAGGGGATCGTGTTCAGCTACCGCCGAGCTTCTTGTAGAACGCCCCGGCGATCGGTGCGGAAACCGAACGCGGTGAGAACTGGCCCGCCACCGACATCGCCTTGCTGATCACACCGGGAACGATGCGCATACGGTTGGCGGCGAGTGCGTCGAGCGACACCTTCGCGGTGTGCTCGCTCGAGATCCACAGGAAATCGGGTACCAGCTTGTCGACGATCGAGGCTTCCGCGGGATCCGGTTCCTCGGTGCGCACCGGGCCGGGGGCGAGCAGCGTGACGTGTACGCCCGTGCCTTTCAGTTCGCCGCGCAGCGACTCGGAGAATGTGTTGACGAACGCCTTCGTCGCCGCGTAGGTGGCGTTGTTCGGGATGGGCATGTTGCCCGCGGCCGAGCCGACCATGAGGATCGCCCCGGAGTTCCGTGCCACCATCTGCGGCAGCACCGCGAGCGTGAGGTCGTGCACAGCGACTGCATTGAGTTCGACCTGCGCCCGCTCGTACTCGGGATCCAGTTCGGCGACCGCGCCGAAGGTGGCGATGCCGGCGTTGTTGCACAGGATGCTGATGCGTCGGCGTCCGAGTTCCTCGACGAGGGGAGCTCGCGCGTCCCGGTCGGACAGATCGCACGCGCGGACCTCGACGGTCACGCCGTGCTTCGCACGCAGGGTCTCGGCGAGGACCTCCATCACCTCACCTCGCCGAGCGACGAGAATGAGCGAGTGGCCGCGGGCGGCGAGTTCGGTTGCGAGGGCCTCACCGATGCCGGAGGACGCTCCGGTGACGACGGCACGGGCATCGGGATGGGGATTCGGCAGAGTCACAGTGCGCCAGCGTAGCGGCAGAGCGTCGGGCGCTGTGTGGGCGTCTCCTGCTGTGCCGGTGCCGCGAGAGCTCGTGCCGCATAGGCTCCGGGGCATGAGTGCGTACACGGACGCGGCGAGTGGAGCCGGGCAGGCGACGGCGCGCCGGCAGGTCTTCTCGTGGGGTCTGTGGGACTGGGGCTCGGCGGCGTTCCACGCGGTGATCCTGACGTTCGTCTTCTCCGTCTATCTCACCGATGCGGTCGGCGACGACCTGCCGGGCGACATCTCCGCGAGCACCTGGCTCGGATGGTCCCTCGGCATCGCCGGGTTCTTCATCGCCGTGACCGCTCCGGTCTCCGGTCAGCGCTACGACGCCGCAGGACGACGGAAGTGGTCGCTGGGCATCCTCACCGGGGTGACCGTCGCCGCGATGGCGTCGATGTACTTCGTACGCGACGACTACCACTATCTGTGGCTGGGCCTACTACTGCTCGGCGTGGCCTCGGTGACGGCCGAACTCGCGCAGGTTCCGTACAATTCGATGCTGCGTCAGGTGTCGACACCGGACGACATCGGGCGGGTGTCGGGATTCGGTTGGGCGATGGGATATTTCGGTGGCATCGTCCTGCTGCTGTTGTGTTACACGGGGTTCATTGCCGGTGACGGCGACTCCCGTGGATTCCTCGGGGTATCCGCCGAGGCCGGCACCAACATCCGGCTCGTCGCGCTGTTCGCTGCGGTGTGGTTCGCGATCTTCGCTGTGCCGGTGCTTCTCGCGGTTCCGGAGAAGCCGGTCGCGGGCGGTGACCTCGCTCGCCGGGCGGGATTCGTCGAGTCCTACCGCGTGTTGTGGCGTGACCTGAGCGGGCTGTGGCGCACGGATCGTCGCATCATCTGGTATCTCGGCGCGTCGGCGTTGTTCCGGGACGGCCTCGCCGGTGTCTTCACCTTCGGTGCGGTCCTCGCCGTCACGGTTTACGGGATCGGGGCGGGCGACGTCCTGGTCTTCGGTGTCGCCGCGAACGTCGTCTCCGCGCTGGGCGCACTCGCGGCCGGGCGGGTGGACGACAAGGCCGGGCCCAAGGCGGTGATCGTGGGTTCGCTGGTCGCGATGATCGCTGCGGGCATCGTGCTTCTCGTCGTCTCGGGGCCGGTGATGTTCTGGATCTTCGGTCTCGTCCTGTGTCTGTTCGTCGGACCTGCGCAGTCGTCGGCGCGCACCTTCCTGGCACGTCTGACTCCGCCGGGCCGGGAAGGCCAGATGTTCGGTCTCTACGCAACGACGGGACGTGCAGTCTCGTTCCTGGCGCCGACGTTGTTCGGATTCTTCGCGTGGTGGTTCGGCACCGACCGGGCCGGGATCGTCGGGTTGCTGATCGTGCTCGCCGGAGGCCTGGTGGCATTGCTGGCCGTGCGGTCACCGGAGCCGTCGACGGAGATGTGAACCTCTCGACTCAGCTGTCGAGCTCGGCCGCTATCCGGTCGGCCGCATTGCGGTGCCCGGCCGCGTTGGGATGCAGCGGGATCGATCCGGGGGCCAACTGCAGACCTTCCATCCACCGGGTTTCCGAAGTGGCGCAGGCGTCGTGGAGGCGGGTCGAGTCCTGCAGGTCGACGTAATCCACGTCCGAGGCCTCGGCTTGCTTGCGCATCACAGTGTTCAACCGGTCGATCTTCGACTGCAGGTAGGTCGCGTCCTCGGGCCATATCGGTTGCTGGGGAAAACAACCCCCGTCGCGGACGCCGGTGGGGTAGCCGACGAGGACGATGCGGGCATCCGGTGAGCGCCTGCGGATCTCGTCGACAATCGCTGCGTAGGTGGGCGCGAAGGCGTCGATGGCGGCATCCACGCGGTCGATGCCGCCGGAGGTGTTGGTGACCGCGCACGATGTGCCCTGCGGTGGCGGCGAGAAATTGACGCATCCGAGCGCCAACTGGACGAGACCGATGTCGTTGCCGCCGATGCCCACAGAGACGAGGTCGGTCTCGGGGCGAAGCGAGTCGTACTGCGGGGGCACTGCCGCTCCACCGAAAGCGATCTGCGGCTGCGAGAGATCGGGAGTGTCGGCGCCGCTGCACGACGCGTCGACGAAGTCCTCGATGCCGAGGTCGGCGGCGACGAGGGTGGGATAGTTTCTCCCCGACCTTCCGCAGGGATCCCCCTCGGTCTGCGGAGGGATACCGGGCCCGGCGGTGAACGAATCCCCCAGGGCGACGTACGAATCGTAGGCAGGAGCCGGCGTCGTCTCGGGTGTGTCGGCGCAGGCCGCCCCCGTGGTGGAGAACAGGACTGCGGCGCAGGCGATGATCCCCGACCGCCGGAAGGATGTCGGCAACGGCACGGCGAACCTCGCATTCTGGTGGCCGGATGTGTTCGAGGTTACAGGTGTGCGTGCGATCAGGGCCGCTGCCCGGGCGGGAGGGTCCGCGTCTCACGCCTTGAAATACACGAGCTGGTGGGAGGTGGCCAGCAGAGTCCCCTCGCGTCCCCACAGTTGTGCGCTCTGGTCGAAGAAGCCGTGACCGAAGCGATGCGCACGTGCGGTGGCGAGGACGGGCGCATCGGCCTGGGCCGCGACGGTTTCGGAGTCCGCGTGGAAATAGACCGTCATCGAGACGGTGCCGGCCGGCAGTACTCGGCCCAGGCGCAGGAAGGCCCGTGGGTAGAAGATGTCGCACATGGCCGTGAGCGCGGCGAAGTCGAGTGGACGCGAAGGGACGTCACGTACCCACAGGGTGGAGGTCGAGTCGGCTTCCTCCGCGCTTCCCTCGTCGGGAACGACCCCGGCGGCGTAGCGCATCTCGTAGTTGCGCGCCCATGCGATGAAATCGGGAAGTGGTGTCGGGTCGAGCGAGTCGTGTGTGGGGACGGCAGGTGCCTGCACTTCGGTCGACGACCAGGTCGGGCGTCGGAGGCCGAAGACGGCAGTCGCGGTCGTGGCGATTTCGCCGCCCTGGGACAGTTCGATCGACCAGTGCTGGGTGGACCGGTTGGTGCGCACCGGACGTACCGCGATGTCGAACGGTCCGTCGGCGATCGGGCCGGCGAAGTTGACCGTCAGGGAGATCGGGATGCCGAGGACGTCGGGGTGCCGTTCGACCGCGCGGAGCAGAGTCGCCGCGGTGATGCCGCCGAACGGACCCACCATGTTCGCGTAGGCCGGGTGGGTGTGACCTTCGGTGTGATCGTCCCGGACGTGGAACAGTTCGACGGCAGCGTCGAAGACATGGGTGGTCACCGTGACGTCGGTCATGACGGGGCTCCTCGAAGATTTCGCGAGTGTCGATCTGTATGACAACATACATAGAACGGTGGGACAACCATCACTGACGGAGGTCGGGTGAGCGCAACAGAACGCCGGGAAGGTCCGCGCGCGGCGATGACTGCGAGCGCGATCGCGCTGATGCGGGAGCGAGGCGTCGCGGCGACCTCGTTCAGGGACGTCCTCGAGCACAGTGGTGCGCCGCGCGGTTCGATCTACCACCACTTTCCCGGTGGCAAGGCCCAACTCGTCGAAGAAGCGACCGAGACGGCCGCCGCCCGGATCGAACGCGCGTTGACCGCACAGATCCACGGCGTCGGAGTGGTGGGTACGGTGCGTGCAATCGTCGACCAGTGGCGCGACGACCTCGTGGCCGGCGGTTTCGTCGCGGGATGCCCGGTGGTGGCTGCCGGTCTCGGTCCCGAGCCGAGGGCCCGCGCGCGGGCGGGTGCGGCGTTCGGTGCATTCGTCGAGGTCATCGCACGCTCGCTCGCTGCTGAAGGGGTGCCCGAACAGCGCGCGCGGTCGCTGGGAAATCTGGTGATCGGCGCCCTCGAGGGAGCATTGGTGATGGCCCAGGCGCAGCGCAGCCCGGCACCGCTCGATGCGGTGGTCGGCGAACTCGAGGTGTTGCTCGGCTCGGTGGTCGAGTAGCCGAGCGCTTCGGCTCGCGCTCCCGGGGTCAGTCGGCCCGGCGGCGCTCGACCGCGTGCACCACGTCGACCGGCGCTTCCTCCGGAATCCAGTGTGAGACGCCGGGGAGGACCACGAACTCGTAGTCCGCATCCACGAACTCGCCGCAGCGTTCGGCTCCGGCCCGGGCGATCGCCATGTCGCCGGTGCTCCAGATATAGGTCGTGGGAACCCGGATGGAGGGCGTCGAATCGAGGTCGCGTGTCATCGCGCGGTACCAGTTCAGGGCGGCGGTCATCGCACCCGGTGCGGACAGCGTCGCGACGTAGTGATCCACGGCGTCGCTGCCCACGCTGGGCGCGAACATTTCGCGGAGGCGTCGCGCGCCGTCGGCCAGGAGCAGGTCCTCCGCCTTGCCTTCCTCGCGGTAGACGCGGATGTACGACGCGCGTTCGCGTTGTTCGGCGTCTTCGCGCAATGCCCAGCCGTAGGCCGCGAGGTGAGGCAGCGAAAGCGCCGTGAGCGTCGATATGCGGTCGGGATGATGGGCGGCAAGATGCCAGGCCACGGCAGCTCCCCAGTCGTGTCCGACAAGGTGGGCCCGGTCGAGCTCGAACTCGTCGAGCAGGCCGAGCACATCTCCGGTGAGCGAGGGCATCGTGTAGTGCTCAGGCCCTGCGGGCCGGGCGCCGGGGGAGTATCCACGCTGGTCGGGAGCGATCACACGGAAGCCGCGGTCTACCAGCAGCCGCGCCACCGGGGTCCAGCTCCTCGAAGTCTGGGGAAATCCGTGCAGGAGTACGACCGGTGTGCCGTTCCGCGGCCCTGCCACACGAACGTCGAAGGTCAACTCGTCGTATGCGGCCGGCCCGATGTCTGCCATGAGATCCACGTTACGGAAGGCGGGTTCCTTCGACACGATTTCCCGAGCACCTCGACCACAGACAGCTTCCGGACCAGGGCATCACCGCTGGTCGTGGGGTGTCCGTCTCGTTCTCCATGCCGCCGCTCCCAGCAGGATCAGGCGCATCTGTTTCTGTCCGCGGGCGACGACTTCTGCTTCCTGCTCGCTTCCCGGGCGCTCGACCGCGAGCAGGTCGAGGACGAAATCGAGCATCGCGGTCACGAGGAGGTCCGCGGCCATCTCGAGATCGTCGAACTCCCAGTCCTCGAGCCCGGGGGCCCGGCCCAGATCGGCTGCCAGCTCACTGGTCAGCAGGCGCAACTCGACAGAGATGGCCGCGGCGACCTCGGGAAGCCCGCCGTGACGTTCGCGTGCCAGGAACCGGAAGGCCGCCTTGTGCGCCCGCACCTGTTGCACCAGGACGTCGATGGACTGACGCGCGCCCGCCGGCCCGGGCGTGCGCCGCGCTTCTCTCAGAAGGTGGCGCAGCACCCGCATCGTGTCGGCGGCCAGGGTGACTCCGAGTTCGTCCATCGACGAGAAGTGCCGGTAGAACGCGGTGGGAACGATGCCCGCCTGGCGAGCCACCTCCCGCAGGCTCACGGCTCCGAGGCCTCGATCCGACGACAGTTCGAGCGCTGCCTCGAGAAGTGCCTGCCGAGTGCGCTCCTTGCGTTCTGCGCGCGTTGTCGGGGGCGGGACGGAAGCTGTGGACACGCCCCGAGTCTAGGCGTGGCACCGACGCCGCCGAAGATGCCCCTGTAACTCAGGTCACATCTTCCTTGACAGTCGGGTGAGTGGGCCTGGCACACTGATTTCAGTGCACATCCGTTCACTGGAACATCGAGGTCTACCGAAAGGCGGACAGAAGATGATCGTGCGTGACCGTCCGGCATCGACACCACTTCCGGGAACGCTGCGGAAAATCCTGGTAGGAGCGCTGAGTGTGCTCTCGTACCCGCATCATCCTGACCGCTATCTGGAGCTAGCCGATCCGCTGCTGGTCACATCGGCGAACTTTGCCCGGATTACGGATGTTGACCGAAATGCCCTCGGTTCGGTGACGATCACGGTGCAGCCCACGCAGCCGTGCAGGCCGGCTCCGGGGCAGCACGTCTCCGTCTCGGTGCGGGTGAACGGGGTGCGCCACACGCGCTGTTATTCGCCGACGCTCGTCGGTGGGGCATCGGCACGGTGCCCGGACCTGCGATTCACCATCGGCCGGCACCCGGAGGGCACCGTCTCGCGTCATCTGTACGAGCACGCCGAAGTCGGGGGAGTCCTCGAGCTCGGACCCCCCGCCGGCGAGTTCGTGCTCCCGCACCCGCGCCCTCGGCGACTGCTGTTCATCGCAGCAGGATCAGGCCTGACCCCCGTGCTCTCGATGCTCACCGGTCTCGCCGCCGAGGGATATGACGGCTCTGCGGTCCTGGTCTACTACACCCGCACGCCCGAGCACGTTCCGCGTCGCTCCGAACTCGACGCTCTGGCCGAGCTGCCGAACGTCGAGATCGTGCACGCGCACACCCGGTCCGACGCGGGTCTGCTGCGCGGACGATTCGATCCGGCTCACCTCACGGCTGTCGCACCGTGGTATGCGGACACACCGACCTACGTCTGCGGACCGTCGGAGTTGGTCGATCGTGTCCGCGAGGTCTACGCCGATCGCGGTTCCGGCGCGATGGTGAAGACCGAAGAGTTCACGCTGCCCACAGTCGCCCTGAATCCGGGCGATGCCGGCGGTGAAGTTTCCTACGCGGCATCGGGAGTCGTTGCCGCGAACACCGGATCGACGCTGCTCGAGCAGGCGGAAGCCGCCGGATTGACTCCCGAGCACGGATGCCGAATGGGCATCTGCCACAGCTGCACCGCCGTCCGGTTGTCGGGGTGCACGCGCGATGTGCGTACCGGGGACGTCGATTCGGAACCCGGGCGCCGCATCCAGGTGTGTGTGAATGCCCCCGTCGGCGATGTGGTCGTCGAACTCTGACCGGATCGCCCCGGCGATCTCCTGAAACCATCGGAGGACTTCATGTTCGGATTGTCCCTACCCACCATTCCGTTCCTTCCCTTCCTCTCCGGCCGCTCCACCCCCGCCGAGACCGAACCGCTCGTGCTCGACCGGGACGCCGTCGAGGAGATCGGCCGCGAACTAGATGCCCTGCGGGAGGAGACACTCGCGTCCCTCGGCGACGAGGACCGCGAGTATCTCTACCGGATCATCAAGGCGCAGCGGGGTTTCGAGATCGCCGGGCGCGGCCTTCTGTTCGTCGGCTTCTTTCCGCCCGCATGGGTGGCGGGCGTCGCGGCGCTGAGTGTGTCGAAGATCCTCGACAACATGGAGATCGGGCACAACGTGATGCACGGCCAGTACGACTGGATGCGTGAACCGTCGCTGAATTCGCGTGTGTTCGAATGGGACACGGTCTGCCCGTCGGACCAGTGGCGCCACTCGCACAACTACGTACATCACACCTACACCAACATCCTCGGCCAGGACCGCGACATCGGGTACGGCATACTCCGCATGGATCCGGCCCAGAAGTGGCATCCCTACTATCTCGGCAACCCGGTCTATGCGACCGCCCTCATGCTCCTGTTCGAGTGGGGCGTGATGATGCACGACGCGGAGGTCGATCGGATCGTCGCCGGCCGACGTTCGTGGCGCGACGTGATTCCGATCGCGAAGGGGTGGTGGCGCAAGGCGCGGCGTCAGGTGCTCAAGGACTACATCGCGTTCCCGGTGCTGAGCGGTCCGATGTTCGTGCCGACGCTGCTCGGTAACGTCACTGCCAATCTGGTGCGCAACGTGTGGGCGTACTCGATCATCTTCTGCGGGCACTTCCCGTCCGGGGTGCAGTCCTTCACCGAGGAGGAGACCGCCGACGAGACGCGCGGCGAGTGGTACGTACGGCAGATGCTCGGCAGCGCGAACATCACCGGTTCGCCCCTGTTCCACATCATGTCGGGCAATCTGTCGCATCAGATCGAGCACCATCTGTTCCCGGATCTTCCTGCTCACCGGTACCCCGAGCTTGCGCCGAAGGTTCGCGAACTGTGCGACAAGCACGGTCTGCCCTACAACACGGGTGGGTTCACCGCCCAGGTTGGCTCGGTGTGGAAGAAGATCTTCGAGCTTGCGCTCCCGCCGGGATGGACATCTGCCGAGCCCGAGTCGCGGGTGGTCATCGAACGCCACCGCGCCACGGACTACCCGGAGGGGGTTGCGGGTATTCTCGCGGACGAGACAACCGAGGGGGTCGAACATGGTCGGCAGGTTCGAGCGTAACAAGGACGCGATCCAAGAGGTCACCGAGTCCGCAGCCACCCGAGTCGGGGCGATCGCCGGAATCATCGCCACCGCGGTCCGGGACGTCACCCGCGAGGTCGGTGAATTGATCACCGACGCGATCGAGATGCGGGAGGCGGCTCGCGCCGCACGCAACGACGATGAAGGTGCCGAGAGGCCGACGACACCGGAACGGCGCACCTCCGCGCCGTCGGAGGGATGACGAGGGGCGGATCCCGTCGCGCCGCGACGTTGCGACGGGTTCGCCTCAGGATCGGATGGCCGACGAGTCCCGTCGTGCCGCAGGCACCTTGGTGACCAGCGTCAGCACCACCGACACCAGAGCGATGATGCCGATGGTGGTGTAGGCGAGGGTGTAGGCCTTGTCCTCACCGATCAGGCTGGACGCGATGATAGGGCCGATGATGCCGCCCAGGCTCCAGCCGATGAGCATCAGCCCGTAGATGGCACCGGCGTTGCGCACTCCGAAGAAGTCGCCGGCGGTGGCGGGCATGGTGCCGAAAGTGCCGCCGTAACACAGATAAACGATTGCGGCGAGAATCGAGAACAACACCACGCTGTCGGCGTGGGGCAGAACGATCAAGCAGACGCCCTGCAGCGCGAGAATGGCAGTGAACGTCTTCATCCGGCCGATGTAGTCGGATATCGCAGCCCAGACGATCCGGCCGGCTCCGTTGAAGATCGCGAGCGCACCCACCAGGGCCGCCGCACCGGTCACGCTGAAGCCCGCGATGTCGACGGCGCTGGGTTTGGCCTGGGAGATCAGGGAGATGCCTGCGGCGACGCTGAGAGTGAGGATCGAGGTCAACAGGTACCACTGGGGTGTCCGCAACGCCTCGCCCTGGGTGTACTCCTTTCCGTGGACCGGTTTATCGGTGCTCCCTGCCACGGGTTCGAAACCCGGCACGGTGTAGCCCTCGGGCGGGTTACGGAAGAGCGCTGCGCCGGCAATGGACATCAGCATGTAGGCAATGCCCAGCGGAAGGAAGGCGCTGGTGGGATCCTCCGGGTTCTCGTCGATGAGCCACTGGGCGACCGGGGAGGTGAGCACTGCGCCGAATCCGAAACCACCCACGGCCAGACCGGTGATGAGCCCGGTCTTGTCGGGGAACCACTTCTGCAACATGGCGATCGGGACGATGTACGCGAAGCCCAGGCCGAGGCCGCCGATGATGCCGTATCCGAGGATGAGCAACCAGTAGTCGTCGGCGCCGGCGGTGAACGATGCGAGCAGGATGCCGAGGGCGTAGACGACGCCGCCGATCAGAGCGACGACGCGAGGACCCTTCAGGTCCTGTAACCGGCCACCGGCGTAGGTGCCGATGAAGATCATGCCGATGGTGACGGTGAACGGCAGCGATGCCTGAACCGTACTGAGCTGCCAGGATTCGGCGCTCTCGAGTGCTCCGCCGAAGACCGACCAGGCATAGACCGCACCGATCGAGAACTGCAGGAGCAGAGCTCCGACGACCAGCAACCAGCGGAAGGAGCCCGGCGGATCTCCATCCCCTACGACGGCTTCACGTCGGTCGTGCGTGGCCTTCTCGGAGTTCATGCCGTTCTCCTTCGTTCTGCCGGTTCAGTTCCGGTGGCGCACGGGTTCGCCCCGATCGACTCGCTGACGTTGGGGAACGACGGTGTATTTGGGGTCTTTCGCCGAGGCGATGCCCGCTTCGTAGATACCGAGACGAGTGCACAGTGAACCGGTCATGAGCGCGGCACCGGACAGCATCGACAGCGCTCGGCTACGGCGGCCGAGCAGGGCGCCGACGGCACCGGCCACGGTCAATGCCTTGCTGGCCTTCATGAAGCGTCCGGCGCGTCCCATGTGGAGCGTCTCGGCCGGCAGGCCCATCGACTGTTCCATCCGTTGCTCGGTCGCGAGTTCGACGAGAGCGCCGCCGACGGCGAACGCACGTGCCGGACCGGCTTCGGCGACCGGCGCTCCCAGGAGGCCGAGACCACCGGCCGCAGCAGCTGCAGACCCGCAGAACACGAAGGGGATCTCTCTGTATGCGGAGTGCCAGGCCGGGGTGGCGGTGTCGGAGAGCAGAACTCCGGTGTAGGCAGCGACGGGAGGCGCGGTCAGAGCCCCGACGATTCCGGCGGGGCGGCCCACGGTGAGAAGGAGCCGGACCGGTCCGCGCTGCCATCGGCGGGGCAGCATTCCGGCCATCTCCGCTACCGCTGCGACGCCCGCGAACGGGCCGTGCAGCGACAGAATCCAGGTACCGACCGACATCGGCGAGGTCGGTTTGGCGACCCGCAGCATGTTGAGGAAGCGGCTCGGTTTACCCAGATCGTGGACGAGTGCACCGACGCTGACGAGCAGGGAGGCGAGCGAGCCGAACCGAGCGACCCGGCGCAGCGCAGGCCGGCCGGTCAGGTCCGCACCTGCGGCGAGCAGTGAGGAACCGGCCGCTACGCCTCCGGTGAACAGGTAGACGGCGATGTCGTGCTCCCATGGAGCGGGCTTCACGATCTGCCGTCCGTAATAGGACTCGAAGTCGGCTTCCGGCACCATCACCCGGTCGCCACCACGACCTGCACCGGACCGGTGGGGGCCGCCCGGGCTGCCGCCGTGCTGCACTTGCGTCACCCGCGCCTCCTCAGGAACGACACGGCGGCTCCCGCCAGCATGGCGACCGCGGCAACAGCGGCCCGGCTCCACATCTCCGGAAGGTCCTTGGTGGTCACCACCGGGTCCGGTGGCAGACCGTAGACCTCGGGCTCGTCGAGGAGCAGGAAGAAGGCGCCGGTTCCGCCGACCCCGTCCTCGGGGTCGTTGCCGTACAGTCGCGCCTCGGCCACCCCCCGCTCGTGCAGCAGGGCCAACCGCTCGTCGGCGCGTGCGCGCAACTCTTCGACGTCGCCGTACTGGATCGACTCGGTGGGGCATGCCTGCGCGCACGCGGGAGTCTGGCCGTCGGTGAGCCGGTCGTAGCAGAGCGTGCACTTCTGGGCGATGCCGACCTTGGGGTCTCCCTCGGGCCCCTTGCGACGATCGATGACGCCGTACGGGCAGGCGGCCACGCAGTAACCGCAGCCGTTGCAGATCTCGTCCTGAACCACCACCGTGCCGAATTCGCTGCGGAACAGGGATCCGGTGGGGCACACGTCGAGGCAGGCGGCGTGGGTGCAGTGTTTGCAGACATCGGAGGACATCAGCCACCGGAAGTCGGGTTTCTCCTCGTCCGGATGGTCGCTCGGTGCTGCGCCGACGGTGGGCATGCCCAGCGACACGGGTGCCTGTTCTGCTGCCGGCCGCTCGATGAAGGCGACGTGACGCCACTGGTTGGCATTGAGCGAATGACTGTTGTCGTAAGAGGTTCCGAGCATCGCGAAGGCGTTCTCGGGAACGTCGTTCCACTCCTTGCAGGCGACTTCACAGGCCTTGCAGCCGATGCACACGCTGGTATCGGTGAAGAAGCCCTTCCGCGCCGGTGAATCCTCGTAGCCGGCATCGGGAGCCGGGTCGAGCGGTCCGAAAAGGCTGTTGCGGCCGATCACTCGTCGTCCTCCTCCGGGATGGGTGCGCCGTCCGAGACGGTGTCGGTAGCGTCGCTCGCGACCGTGACGATGGGCGGGCGTGCGTCATCGGTTACCCCGGCCCGGCGCACGTATCCCTCGACATATTCTCGTAGGGCCGCTCCGGTAGGCCGCCGTCCCGCGCGGACGTCGCATGTTCCGACCTTGCTTTCCTGGATGAGAACGTTGGGGTCCAGCGTGATGCCGAACAGATCGTTCGTCGAGTCGCCCGTCACCATCCCGCCGCCGCCCCAGTGGTAGGGCATCCACAGCTGGTGAACGATGCGACCGTCGATCTTCAGCGGGCGCAGCCGGTCGGTGACCAGCACTCGGCCCTCGACAGCCGAGCGGGCGGTGATCACGTGGCACCAGCCCATGTGCTCGAGTCCGCGCTCGGCGGCCAGCGCGGGAGAGACCTCCACGAACATTTCCGGTTGCAGTTCGGCGAGGTGCTCGAGGTAACGGCTCATGCCGCCCGCGGTGTGGTGCTCGGTGAGCCGGCTGGTGGTGAACACGAAGGGGAAGACGTCGGTGTGTTCCTCCGGCGGTGCAGGGTTCATCGGGTTGTCGTCGCGACGGTATTCCAGGCGCGTCGGGTTCCCCTGCTGCCCGTAGAGCGGGTTGCGGAACGGAGACTCCACCGGCTCGTAATGCGTCGGCATAGGGCCGTCCACGAGGCCCTGCGGTACATAGAGAGCGCCCTTGCCGTCCCCCTGCATGATGAACGGATCGATACCCTCGATCGCCTCGATGCCTTCGGAACCCTGAGGTGAGCGGTAACTCGGCGGCTTCGTCTTCTCGAAGTCGGGCACGTCGGCACCGGTCCATTTGCCGGCGTCGGCGTCCCACCACACGTAGGCCTTGCGTTCACTCCACGGCCTGCCCTCGGGATCGGCCGACGCCCGGTTGTAGAGGATGCGTCGGTTCATCGGCCACGCCCAGCCCCACTCCGGGGCCACGAAAGACTGCTCGTGACGCGACTTGCGACGGTTGGCCTGGTTGACGCCGTCGGCGTACACGCCGGTGTAGATCCAGCAACCACCCAGTGTGGACCCGTCGTTCTTCATCTCGGTGAACGACGACAGTGGCCGACGGGTCGCGAGGTCGTAGCCGTTGATCTCCATCAGCACCGCTTCGGCACTGGGCTCGTCGTGTTCACCGTGTACGGGGTAGTCCCAGTTCAGGTCGAGGAGCGGGCGGTCGCGCTCGTCTGTGGACCCGGCCAGGCGTTCTCGCATCATGCGCCCGAGGTGATAGAAGAACCACAGCTCCGAGCGGCAGTCCTCCGGAGGCTCGACAGCCTTCTCACGCCACTGAAGCATCCGCTGGGTCTGTGTGAAGGTGCCTTCCTTCTCAGCGTAGGAGGCGGCGGGAAACAGGAAGACCTCGGTGCCGCATTCCTCGGTCACGATCTCGCCGGTCTCGACCTCCGGTGAGTCCTTCCAGAAGCTCGCGCTCTCGATCTCGAACAGGTCGCGCACCACGAGCCAGTCGAGATTCGCCATCCCGAGGCGCTGAGCCCGACCGTGCGCGGACCCTACGGCCGGGTTCTGGCCGAGGAGGAAGTAGCCCTTGACCTTTCCGTCGATCATGTCGAGCACCGTGCGGTAGGTTCCGTGGTCGCCGGTGATCTTGGGCATGTAGTCGTAGCAGTAGTCGTTGTCCGCAGTGGCTGCGTCGCGCCAGTACGCCTTGAGCAGGTTCACCGCGTACGCCTCGGCCTTCGACCAGAAACCCTTGCTGCCGGGCTTGCGGACGGAGTCGATCCAGTCCGAGAACGACCCGTGCTCATCGGGATTCGGCATCGGCAGATAGCCGGGGAGAAGGTTGTACAGAGTGGGGATGTCGGTCGAGCCCTGGATGCTGGCGTGGCCGCGCAGCGCCATGATGCCACCGCCGGGGCGGCCCATGTTGCCGAGCAACAGCTGAAGAATCGCACCCGTGCGGATGTACTGCACACCGACGCTGTGCTGGGTCCAGCCCACGCTGTAGACGAGCGCGGTCGTCCGTTCCCGCCCGGAGTTCTCCGTCCATTCCCGGCATATCTCGAGAAAATCATTCTGCGAGACGCCGCACACCTGCTCCACCATCTCCGGGGTGTAGCGGGCGAAGTGTCGCTTGAGGATCTGGTAGACGCAGCGAGGATGCTGCAGCGTGTCGTCGCGGCGCGGGTGGCCGGCGGTCTGGATTCCGTGCGCCTCGTGCTGCATCCCCGCAGCGGTCGCCCGGTGCTCGGCATGGTCCTCGGCGTCGTCCGCTTGAGACTCGTGTAGTTCGCCCGGCTCGTCCTCGACGTCGTACTGCCAGCTCGTCGGGTCGTAGATCCTCTTGTCGGGGTCGAAGCCCGAGAACAGGCCGTCGAGATCATCGGTATCGACGAACTTTTCGCTGACGAGCATCGGAGCATTGGTGTAGTTGACGACGTACTCGCGGAAGTCCAGTTCGTTGCTCAGCACGTAGTTGACGATGCCGCCGAGGAAGGCGATGTCGCTGCCGACCCGGATGGGCACGTGCTTGTCCGCCACCGCGCTGGTGCGGGTGAAACGTGGATCGACATGGATGACGCGGGCACCACGCTTCTGGGCCTCCACGACCCACTGGAAGCCCACTGGGTGGGCCTCGGCCATGTTGGAGCCCTGAATGATGATGCAGTCAGCGTTCGCCAGATCGGCTGTGAAGCCGGTGGCACCGCCGCGCCCGAAGCTGGTCCCCAGACCGGGGACGGTGGCGGAGTGTCATATACGGGCCTGGTTCTCGACCTGGATCGCCCCCATCGCCGTGAACAGCTTCTTGATGAGGTAATTCTCCTCGTTGTCCAGCGTGGCACCGCCGAGGCTGGCGATACCCATCGTGCGCCGGACGCGGCGACCCTTCTCGTCGAGCTCCTGCCACGTCTCGCGCCGGGTCTGCAGCACCCGGTCCACGACCATCTCCATTGCTGTGTCGAGGTCGAGGTCTTCCCATTCGGTGCCGTAGGGCCGGCGGTAGCGGACCCGCGTCTCGCGCAGCTCGCTGGTGACGAGGTTCTTGCTCGCGGACCCCTTCGGGCACAGTCGTCCGCGATTCACCGGGCTGTCCGGATCACCCTCGATCTGGACGATCTTCTCGTCCTTGACGAAGATCTTCTGGCCGCATCCGACCGCGCAATAGGGACACACGCTGCGCGCGACCCGATCTGCCGTCGAGGTGCGCGGTTCGACCTCGTCGGTACGCCGTGAACGCGCCGCCTTGCCGCGCCCGAGCAGGTCCTTGCCGAGGAATTGGCGCAGCACGGGCCAGGGGAGGGACGTGCCCTTCTCTGCCATGGAACCTCCTGCGGTGCGCTGTCGGTCACAAAGTTACCGGCTGAATCCGCTCGGTGCCGCATATTCGCTTTCGTGCAGGTCGGCCGGAATGTCTCCTGGGCAGTGAGCTCAGCGCACCCGTACAGCGTGCGCACCGCCCGGGACGACCTCCCCGATCACCGGGTGCCCCGGCAGCTCCCCGACGACCAGGAGGCCGCCGGAGGTCTGGGCGTCGGCGAGCAGGAGCAGTTCGTCCTCGCCCAGTGCGGAGTCCACCTCGTTGCGCACCCACTCGAGGTTCCGGCGGCTCCCGCCCGGCACGAAACCGTCCGCGAGCGACTCCCGTGCCCCGGCGACGTACGGCACGCTCGCGGCGTCGAGCACGGCGGTGGTGCCACTCGCGCGCATCATCTTCATGAGGTGGCCGAGCAGGCCGAACCCGGTCACGTCGGTGGCCGCACGGACCCCGGCGGCGTGGGCGAGTTGCGCGGCGTCGCGGTTGAGGGTGGTCATCACCGCGACAGCCTCCTCGAAGCGCTCGCCGGTGGCCTTGTGGCGGTTGTTGAGGATGCCCAGGCCGAGGGGTTTGGTGAGGGTGAGTGGCAGGCCGGGTTCGGCAGCGTCGTTGCGCAGCAGGCGATCCGGGTCGCCCTGCCCGGTGACCGCGAGCCCGTACTTCGGCTCGCGGTCGTCGATGCTGTGACCGCCGGCGAGATGGGCGCCGGCCTCGGCACACGCGTCGGCGCCACCACGCATGACCTCGGCCGCCAGTTCGAAGGGGATGATCTCGCGCGGCCAGCCGAGCAGGTTGACGGCGACCAGTGGGGTGCCGCCCATCGCGTAGACATCGGACATGGCATTGGTCGCGGCGATCCGTCCCCAGTCGTAGGGGTCGTCGACGACCGGCGTGAAGAAGTCGGCGGTCACGATCACCGCCCGGCCCCTCCCGTCGGGGCCGGGCTCGATCCGGACCGCCGCGCCGTCGTCACCGTTCTCCACACCGACCAGCAGGTCGCCCGAGGCGCGGCCGCTCTGCAGACCGCCGAGCACGCGTTCGAGCTCGCCGGGCGGAACCTTGCAGGCGCAGCCACCGCCGGCGGCGTACTGGGTGAGCCGGTATGCGCCTTCGGGGAGGTCGAGATGTGCGGTCATGTACGTCAACATACGGCCGTGGCGCAGAACCGGCCCGGCTTCGGGTTAAGGTGAGCGCGGAGGTGGTTCTCGTCTGGTGACGGTCGCGGTCTTCAAAACCGTTGTGGCCCAGTAGCTGGGTCAGGCGGGTTCGATTCCCGTCCGCCTCCGCCAAGTTTTCCGTGGTCCGTGGGATGAGGAGGCGCGTGCCGGATCCGAGGCGGGAAGTTCCCCGGACCGACCAGGTCCTGGCCGATCCGCGCCTGCGCGAGGCCACAGGCCGGCTCGGCGCCGGCCTAGTCAAACAGGCGGTGGTCGCGGCACAGCAGCGGTGCCGCGACGGCGAGATCGAGCCGGCAGCCGTCGTCGACGTCGCGGTCGCATCGTTGCCGATGCGGGCGACCACCATGCGCCGCGTCGTCAACGCGACAGGTGTGGTGGTGCACACCAATCTCGGCCGCGCCCCACTCTCACGCGCGGCGGTCGACGCCGTGACTACGGCGGCCGGTGCTACGGATGTCGAACTCGACCTGGCGACGGGCCGACGCGGCCGGCGAGGACGCGGCGCTCTCGAAGCCCTCGCCGCCCGGGTGCCCGATGCCGGCGCCGTCCACGTCGTCAACAACGGCGCAGCCGCGCTCGCACTGGTCACCCGGGTGCTCGCCCGCGGCGGCCGCTCGGTGGTGATCGCACGTGGAGAGCTGGTCGAGATCGGCGACGGCTTCCGGATACCTGAGCTGCTCGAATCGGTGGGGGCGCGGCTGCGGGAGGTCGGCACCACCAACCGGGTCCGCCCGAGCGACTATGCCGCGGCGATCGGCGACGACACCGCCTTCGTTCTCAAGGTGCACCCCTCGAACTTCACGGTCAGCGGCTTCACGTCGTCGGTGTCGGTGCGGGAGCTGAAGGAATTGGGTGTTCCCGTGGTGGTGGACATCGGGTCGGGACTGCTGAGCCCTCATCCTCGGCTGCCGAACGAACCCGATGCGACCACGGCACTGCGCGCCGGCGCCGACCTGGTGACCGCCTCGGGTGACAAACTGCTCGGAGGGCCGCAGGCAGGCCTGCTGCTCGGTGAAGCCGGCCTGGTGGAGCGACTGCGCCGTGACCCCTTCGCTCGTGCACTGCGCGTCGACAAACTGACCCTGGCGGCGCTCGAAGCGACCCTGACCGGACCGATGCCGCCGGTGACGGCAGCCTTGGCCGTCCGCCCGGAGGATCTCCGTGTCCGAGCGCGGGCGATCTGCGCGGCTCTCCCTCCCGTCCTGGAACCCGTGGTGGTCGACTCGGGCGGCGTCGTCGGCGGCGGCGGTGCTCCCGACGTGATCCTGCCCAGCGTCGCGATCTCGCTGCCCGACCGTCTCGCCGGTCCGTTGCGTCTCGGCGAGCTTCCGGTCGTCGGACGGGTCGAGCGCGGACGATTGCTCCTCGACCTGCTCGCGGTCGACCCCGAAGAGGACGACGATCTGATCGACGCCGTGGTGCGCGTCGCCCGCAGCGAAGAACGCTGATGCACGTCGTCGCGACAGCCGGGCACGTCGATCACGGCAAGTCGACGCTGGTCGAAGCGCTCACCGGTACCAATCCCGATCGGCTCGCCGAGGAACGGCGACGCGGACTGACCATCGAACTCGGCTACTGCTGGACTACCTGGCCGGAGGTCGGAGAGGTCGCCTTCGTCGACGTGCCCGGCCACGAACGCTTCCTGACCACGATGCTCGCCGGGATAGGGCCCGTCCCGGCCGTCCTGTTCGTCGTTGCTGCCGACGACCCGTGGATGCCGCAGGCGGCCGAACATCTGGCCGCTCTCGATGCGCTGGGCGTACGGCACGCGGTCGTGGCGATCACCCGCGCCGACCTCGCCGATCCGGGCCCGGCTGCTGCGCGGGCCGCGGCGGAGGTCGCCCGCTCCAGTCTGGCGGGGGCTCCCGTCATTGCCGTGAGCGCCCACACCGGAACGGGGCTCGACGACCTCCGCGCGGCTATGGCCACGATGGTCGCCGCACTACCGGCACCGGACCCGGAGGCCGACGTCCGTCTCTGGGTGGACCGCCGATTCACTGTGCGCGGCACCGGGACGGTGGTCACCGGGACACTTCCCGCCGGAACGGTCCGTGTCGGCGACACCCTTGCCCTCGGCGACACACCGCTGCGGGTGCGCGGCATCCAGGCACTCGGCCACGACCGGGCGGCAGTGCGCGGCGTGGCCCGGGTCGCTCTCAACCTCACGGGCCGCGTCGACGATGTAGCCCGGGGCAGTGCGCTTGTGACACCCGGCGCATGGCATCACACCACCGTCGTGGACATACGGATCACGGGGGACGACCGGCCCCCTCTCGCGCCCGTGCTGCATGTCGGGGCCGCGGACGTCGGCGTCCGCTGCCGTCCGCTCGGCGACGATCTCGTCAGGCTCACCCTCGACAGGCCGCTGCCTCTCCGGATCGGCGATCGCATCCTGCTGCGCGACCCCGGCCGCCGGATGATCTGGCGCGCCGACGTCCTCGATCCGGATCCCCCACGCCTTCGCCGCCGCGGCGCCGCGGCCCGCCGTGCTCTGCAACTCGCCGGCGCCGACGGCACGCCGCGCCTGGCCGACGAACTCCGTCGTCGCGGACTCCTGCATCAGGAACGTCTGCGACAACTGGGCATCCCTCGCGAGGAGGGCGATCACCTGGTCGTCGGGCCGTGGCTCGTCGCGCCCGCTTTCGCGCGGGCCGTCGCCGACAGGTTGCCGGCACTCGTGCAGGAGCATGCGCGGGCGCATCCGCTGGATCCGGCCGCCCCGTTGAGCGTTCTGTCCGCGCAGCTGCGACTTCCCACCCCCGATCTGGTCCGGGCGTTGGTGCGGCCACCCCTGACGGTGGTCGGAGGCCGGGTGATCGCTCCCGGCGCCGATGCCTTGCCGAGCAAGGTCCGGAAGGCCGTCGAGATGGTTCGCAGCGACCTGCTGGCAGCTCCCTTCGCCGCACCGACCGCCGACCGCCTCCGCGAACTCGGCCTCGACGAGCGGGCGCTGGGAGCAGCCGAGCGCAGCGGTCGGCTGTGGCGGGTGGGTCCGGGAATAGTGCTGCTTCCCGACGCCGCCGATACAGCCGTCGCACGGTTGCGGGAGTTGGAACAACCCTTCACGACCAGCGCGGCGCGTGAGCGGTTGGGGACGACTCGGCGGGTCGTCCTTCCGCTGCTCGACAGACTCGACAGAGCCGGACGCACGCGGCGGCTGGCCGACGACCGGCGTGAGGTCGTCCGGTAGGGCGCCGTCGGCACGTCCGGAAAGTGTGGACGTCATTCGAAACACGAAGGGCGGGTACCGGATTCGCCGGTACCCGCCCTTCGTGTGGAGCGTCGTTCGTCAGATGACGCCGAGTGCGAACATCGCGTCGGCGACCTTCACGAAGCCGGCGATGTTGGCGCCGTGGACGTAGTCGCCGGGCTTGCCGTATTCGGCAGCGGTGTCGATGCAGCGACCGTGGATGTCGGCCATGATCCCGGCGAGGCGTTCGTCGGTGTAGTCGAAGTGCCACGAGTCGCGCGAGGCGTTCTGCTGCATCTCGAGTGCGGAGGTCGCCACACCACCGGCGTTGGCGGCCTTGCCGGGAGCGAAGGCCACGCCGGCGTCACGGAAGATGTTGATGCCGCCCGGAGTCGTGGGCATGTTGGCGCCCTCGGCGACGAACTTCACGCCGTTGTTGACGAGCGTCTTCGCCGATTCGTCGTCGAGCTCGTTCTGCGTGGCACACGGCAGTGCGATGTCGCACGGCACGTTCCAGATGTTGCCGCCAGGGAAGAACTCGGCATCGCCGCGCTCGTCGATGTACTCGGAGATGCGTCCGCGGCGGACCTCCTTGATCTCCTTGAGCAGGTCGACGTCGAGGCCCTTGCGGTCGACGATGTAGCCGGAGGAGTCGGAGCACGCGATCACGGTGCCGCCGAGCTGGTGGATCTTCTCGATCGCGTAGATCGCCACGTTGCCGGAACCCGATACGACCGCGGTACGGCCGTCGAGCGTGGTGCCCGCGGTCTTGGCCATCTCGTTGACGAAGTAGGCCGCGCCGTAACCGGTGGCCTCCTTACGGACCTGCGAACCACCCCAGGTCAGGCCCTTGCCGGTGAGGACGCCGGACTCGTAGGAGTTGGTGAGGCGCTTGTACTGGCCGAACAGATAGCCGATCTCGCGGCCGCCGACGCCGATGTCACCAGCGGGGACGTCGGTGTACTCGCCGATGTGCCGGTGCAATTCGGTCATGAACGACTGGCAGAAGCGCATGATCTCCTGCTCGGAGCGACCCTTGGGGTCGAAGTCGGAGCCACCCTTGCCGCCACCGATGGGCAGGCCGGTGAGGGCGTTCTTGAAGATCTGCTCGAAGCCGAGGAACTTGACGATGCCGAGGTTCACGCTCGGATGGAACCGCAGACCACCCTTGTAGGGGCCGAGCACGCTGTTGTACTGCACGCGGAAGCCGCGGTTCACATGCACGTTTCCGTTGTCGTCGATCCACGGAACCCGGAAGATGATCTGCCGCTCGGGCTCGCAGAGGCGCTCGATGAGCCCGGACTCGAAGTAACCGGGGTGCCGATCGAGCACCACATGGAGAGACTCGAACACTTCGGCCGCAGCCTGATGGAATTCGGGCTCACCTGCGTTGCGGGCCTTGACCTGCTCGTAGATCTCTTCGATGCGGTCCGAAGTCGACACGCCCACCTACCTGACTCTGTGAGGATTCCGTAACACGGGTTTTACGTACAGGACTATAGGGCGTGGTGCTTAGCAGGTGTTAACCGTGAGGGCGAGTTGGGATGAGAAACACACGGCTGGACCGGCGTGTGAATCGGGCGGATCGCCCTCGGAGAGGTTAGGATGTCCAGCTTCGTGGTGAGCAGGACGGCCGACGGATCGAATGTGCCCCCGGCAGGACTCGAACCTGCGACCTAGAGATTAGAAGGCTCTTGCTCTATCCAGCTGAGCTACGGAGGCGCGGCCAGAATCTTAGCGGGTGCCGCAGCGGGGCTGCACGCACCCTCTCCGTCGATGGCTCACCGCTCGAGCGCTGTACCGCGATCGTCGTCGGCGCTCGACTCGGCGCGAGGAACGTCCACCTGCCCGGTCTTGAACCGCTGGAGGATGTGGTCGATTCCGATGCCCAGGACCACCGCAACACAAATGGACACTGCGGCGCCCAACAGGGGCTGCGATTCGAACCATCCCCCGACCAGGCGCCCTACCATCGCCGAGTACAGCGCCCAGGTCGTACCGCCGAGGATCGTGAGCGGGACGAACTTCTGCCGCGGATAGCGGGTCGCGCCGGCGGTCATGTTCACGGCGATACGGCCGATCGGGATGTAGCGGGCTGTGAGGATGACAGCGGCACCCCGCTTGTCCAGTCCGCGCCGCGCCCACGCGAAGGCTGCACGCGCCTTCGGTCGCCGCATCCACCGGAACCTCTCCGTGCCGACCTTCCGTCCGATCGTGTAGGCGATGTTGTCACCGATGATCGCGCCGAGCGCCGCGAGAATTATGACGAGCCACAGATAAGGCCGGCCGGTCGAGCCCGAGAGGGACGACAGCGTGACAAGGATGGTCTCGCTGGGGACGGGTGGGAAGAAGCCGTCGAGGATGCACACGGCGAAGAGCAGGGGGTAGACCCACAGAGCAGCGGCCTGTCCGATGATGAATTCGTTGATCACGTTCATGGATGTGCGTGCTGCTCCCGTCGCGTCCGCCGGATCGGCTGGTGCTTCCACGTTATCCGTTCGCGGCGTCACAGGCTCCCGACGAGGGCGACGTCACGGCCCGCCCGCCGTGGGGAGAAATGGCGGACGGTCCGGATCGTCCGTTCGGCCGCGTCGATCCACGCTTCGGGGTTGCCACCTGCCGGCGGTGGCGGCGACGGACTCCGACGCCGTGTCGTAGGTGATGGCATGGAGGTCCTACCCTGGTAGGCATGGCAACATCCGAGCTCGCGCCCGCCGCGCTGCCTCCGGCGCCCGCCCCTGCGAGGGGAAATCCGTCGGCACTGTTGATCCTCTTCGGTCTTCTCGCAGCGATAGTCGCCGCGCTCGTGGTCGGCCTGTCCGCTGCGCAGGCTCTGGTGTTGCTCGGTATTCCGGACCCCGGTCCGCTCACGACCTACGGGCTGCCCGCGGTCCGCGCGATCTCCGAGGTCGCAACCGTCATCACCGTCGGGTCGCTGTTCTTCGCGGCCTTCCTCGTGCCTCCGCAGCGCAACGGTGTGCTCGACGTCGGCGGTTATCGTGCCGTCCGGACGGCCGGGGTTGCGGCGACGGTGTGGGCGGTCAGCGCTGCACTGATGGTGCCGCTGACCTTGTCGGACACGTCCGGCAGCCCGCTGAGCGAGGCGATCCGCCCGGAGAATCTCTTCTCGGCGCTCGGCCAGGTGGAGGTCTCGCTGGCCTGGGCCTGGACGACGGTGCTGGCCCTGATCGCGGCCCTGCTGATCCGCCTGGCGGTGCGCTGGTCCTGGACGCCCTATCTGTTGCTGCTCTCGATCGTGGCTCTCATGCCGATCGCACTGACCGGGCACTCGTCGTCGGGTGGTTCACACGACATGGCCACCAACAGCCTCGTACTCCATCTCGTCGCGGCGTCCGTCTGGGCGGGTGGCCTGTTCGCTCTGCTCGTCCACTCGCTGCGACGAGGGGAGTACACCGACCTCGCCGCCCGGCGATTCTCCTTCGTGGCCGGTCTCGCGTTCGTCGTCATGGCCGTCAGCGGCGTGATCAACGCCGCGGTCCGTGTGTCGTTCGACGACCTCACCACGACCACCTACGGCAGGTTGCTGCTCGCGAAGATCGTCGCCCTGACCGTCCTCGGTGTATTCGGCTGGGCACAGCGCCGCCGGGCGCTGCCGGCCCTCGAAGCGGACCCGACCAGCCGTTCCGCCCTGGTGCGGTTCACCACCGTCGAAGCGTTTGTGCTCTCAGCCACGATCGGCCTGGCGGTGGGCCTCGGCCGGACACCTCCGCCGGCCCCGAGTTCGGTACCGACCGTCCAAGAGGTCGAACTCGGATACCAGCTCGACGTGCCCCCGTCCTTCGCGAGCCTGTTCCTCGGGCAGTGGCGATTCGATCTGATCTTCGGTACGGCTGCTCTGGTGCTCGCCGTCGCCTACGCCGTCGGCCTGTGGACCTTGCGCAAGCGCGGTGACTCGTGGCCTGTCGGCCGGTCGATCGCATGGTTCTCGGGTTGCTTCGTGCTGTTCGTCGCCACCAGTTCCGGTGTGGGGATGTACTCGCCGGCGATGTTCAGCGTGCACATGGGTGCCCACATGGCACTGTCGATGCTCGCGCCTGTGCTGCTGGCGCTGGGTGGGGCGATGACACTCGCTTTGCGGGCCTTCCGGCCCGCCGGACGCAATGCACCTCCCGGCCCCCGCGAATGGATCCTCGAGTTCCTGCACAGCCCGCCGTCCCGATTCTTCACCCATCCGCTCGTCGCGTCGGTCATGTTCGTGGGCGGCTTCTACGCCCTGTACCTGGGCGGAATCTTCACCGCGTTCATCGACAGCCATACCGCCCACGTGCTGATGAACCTGCACTTCCTGATGAGCGGGTACCTGTTCTACTGGGTCGTCATCGGTGTCGATCCGTCACCGCGCGATCTGCAGCCGGTGACGAAACTGGCCATGGTCTTCGGCTCGCTCCCGTTCCACGCGTTCTTCGGCGTGACGCTCATGAGCATGGGGACGGTGATGGCCGAGAGCTACTACCGCGGCCTCGGTCTGCCGTGGAATTACGACCTGTTCTCCGATCAGAAGGTCGGAGGCAGCATCGCGTGGTCGGCCGGTGAGATCCCGCTCGTGCTCGTGATGCTCGCTCTGCTCGTGCAGTGGTCGCGCAGCGACAAGCGCACCGCACGCCGTGTCGACCGAGCAGCCGATCGTGACGACGATGCCGACCTCGCGGCCCACAACGCGATGTTCGCGGAACTCGCGCGCCGTGATCGGGAGGGCCGGTAGGCGCACTGCCGCCGCGGACGTGCACATCCCGTCGTGCCCCGCCACGCGAAACGACGAGATGTGCATCCGGCACGTGCGAAGTGACCGGTGACCTGGGGCGGACGGTCAGGCGGCTGCCGTCGCGTGCGCTGGTGACCGCTCGGCGCTGATCCGTGCCGCGACCGTGGCCACCACTGCGACGACCGCTGCGGTCACCGCGGACACCGCTGCGGGAGTGGATGTCAGGCCGTCGTCACTCGTGCGCGCGACAGCGATCCATGCCAGTCCCCAGACGAGCGCGCCCGTCACGGCCAGCCGTCCGCGGCCGACGAGTGCGAGCAGGACCGACACGGCAGCCACGACCGCCAGCACGATGATCGCCCACACGTCGGCTCCCCACCCGAACGGGTCGATCTCCTCGTAACGCAGCGCAGCCGAGGTGTTGGCGACGGTCGCCACCGACACCCAGCCGAGATAGACGAACATCGTGCCGTCGACGACGACCGCTTCGAGCCGGCTCGAAGGCAGGGCGCGCGTGAAGATCAGGAACACGCGGACGAGTACGGCGAGCAACGCGACGATCACCACGACGCTCAGCCAGACCTGATCGAACTGGACCGCCGTGATCCACGCGGCATTGAGCAGCATCGACGCCGCAATCCACCAGCCCGCGGCGCGCTGACGCGCGTCGGTGTGGTTCGCGGGCAGCGCCTGCCACACTGCCAGCGCGAGGAGGCCCGCGTAGATCAGACTCCAGATCGTGAAGGCCGGACCGCCGGGGGCGACCGCCGTGGCATCTGCCGACAGTGCACCCCCCGCCGCCTCCGCGACCGGTGTCCCGCCCGCCGCACCCGAACCGAAGAAGGACACCACGACGGCGACCGGAGCGCTCACTGCGACGGTTATTACCCGTGCGATGTCGCGGCCGGTGCGCGCCGAGGAGGACGAAGCACGAGCGGAGCCATATGTGGGGGATGTCATATTCCCGGGGTGCCCGCGCTGTGGACCACCCAATCATGGTCCGGCAAACACCCAAATGCGGACAATAAGACCGACCGGCGTCGTATCGTGCACGGCGTGACCCGGACCTCGCGCGTCGTACCCGCCCTGTTGCTCACCTGCGCGCTGGCGCTGGCGACCACCTTCCTGTCGCCCCCGGCCGCGGACGCTCGTCCGGCACCGGGAACCGTCTTCGAGGTCGCAACGATCGACGGGCAACTCTCTCTTCCCGGCGCGTCCTCCGCCCGGGTGCTCAGTTACGCGACGCAGTGGCGCAACGGCACTCCCGCGAGAGCGACCGGTGCGTTGTTCCTCCCTCAGGGCACAGCACCGGAAGGCGGGTGGCCCGTGGTCGCGTGGGCGCACGGCACCGTCGGTCTCGCCGACTCGTGTGCGCCGTCGCGGTTACCGCGCACCCCACGCGATGCCGCCTATCTCGAGCACTGGCTCGCGCAGGGCTACGCGGTGGCAGCACCCGACTATCCGGGCCTCGGATCGGAGGGACTGCACCGCTATCTGGACGGGCAGAGTGCTGCGAACAGCGCGGTCGACATCGTGCGGGCCGGACGCGCTGTCGAGCCTGCCCTGTCGGATCGCTGGGTGGTGATCGGACAGTCGCAAGGAGGGCACGCGGGTCTGCACACCGCGCACGTCGCCACCACCCGCGCACCTGAACTGGACTTCCGCGGGGCCCTCACGACGGGCGCGCCGTCCAACCTCGAACACCTTTTTCCGCTGGGATTCCTGGGCTTTCCGGATCTCGGTCTCGAAGGGCTCACCGCTTTCGCCGCCTACATCTTCGCGGGCCTGCGCGATGCCGACCCCGGAGTCGACGTCGACGCGTATCTCACCGAGCTCGGACAGCAGGTGGTCGACGCTGCCGAACAGCTGTGTTACGACGAACTGATCGACCGCTACGGCGAAGTCGGTATCGGCGAGATCCTCGCCCGCCCACTGAGCGACGAGAAGTTCCGCGCGGCGTTCACCGACTATCTCGCCGTGCCCACCGGCGGGTACGACCGGCCGTTGTTCCTCGCTCAGGGACTGCGTGACACCACAGTGCCCGCACCCCTCGCGTTCAAGCTGGTCGCAGATCTGTGGGCCGGTGGAGCGAACGCGCAGTTCCGGACGTATCCGACAGGCCATTCCGAGACCATGTTCGCGTCGCTGCCCGACACCACGGGGTTCGTCTCCGGCCTGCTCCGGCCCTGACCCGGCTTCCGCTCGAGCGCCCCGGGGGCGGTTCGCCGCGCGCGATGTGGGTTATCGCCCGTCGCCGGATACGCTGGTCGTCATGGCGGAGTTCATTTACACGATGAAGAAGGTGCGCAAGGCGCACGGTGACAAGGTCATCCTCGACGACGTCACCATGAGCTTCTACCACGGCGCCAAGATCGGCGTCGTCGGACCCAACGGCGCGGGCAAGTCGTCGATTCTCAAGATCATGGCCGGGTTGGACCAGCCCAGCAACGGTGAGGCCTTCCTCGATCCGGAGGCCACCGTCGGCATCCTCCAGCAGGAGCCGCCCCTCAACGAGGAGAAGACGGTCAGGGAGAATGTCGAGGAGGGCCTCGGCGAGATCAAGGTCAAGCTCGACCGGTTCAACGAGATCGCCGAACTCATGGCCACCGACTACTCCGACGAGCTGATGGAGGAGATGGGCAAGCTCCAGGAGGAGCTCGATCACGCCAACGCGTGGGATCTCGATTCTCAGCTCGAGCAGGCCATGGACGCGCTCCGCTGCCCTCCGCCGGACGAGCCCGTCACCCACCTGTCCGGTGGTGAGCGTCGCCGTGTCGCGCTGTGCAAGCTGCTGCTGAGCAAGCCCGACCTGCTGCTCCTCGACGAGCCGACCAACCATCTCGACGCCGAGTCGGTGTTGTGGCTCGAGCAGTTCCTCGCTTCGTACCCGGGCGCCGTGCTGGCCGTCACCCACGATCGGTACTTCCTCGACCACGTTGCGCAGTGGATCTGCGAGGTCGACCGCGGCAAGCTGCACCCCTACGAGGGCAACTACTCCACCTACCTGGAGAAGAAGGCCGAGCGCCTCGAGGTGCAGGGCAAGAAGGACCAGAAGCTGCAGAAGCGGCTCCGTGAGGAACTCGAATGGGTCCGCTCCGGCGCCAAGGCCCGGCAGACGAAGAACAAGGCGCGTCTGGCCCGGTACGAGGAAATGGCTGCCGAGGCCGAGAAGTACCGCAAGCTCGATTTCGAGGAGATCCAGATCCCGACGCCGCCGCGTCTGGGCAATGTCGTCGTCGAGGTCGAGCACCTCGACAAGGGTTTCGACGGCCGCGTCCTGATCAAGGACCTGTCGTTCACGCTGCCGCGCAACGGCATCGTCGGTGTCATCGGTCCCAACGGTGTGGGTAAGACCACCCTGTTCAAGACGATCGTCGGGCTCGAGCAGCCGGACAGCGGCACCGTCAAGGTCGGCGAGACCGTCAAACTGAGCTATGTCGACCAGAACCGCGCGAACATCGACCCGAGCAAGACGGTCTTCGAGGTGGTCTCCGACGGACTCGACTTCATCGAGGTCGGACAGAACGAGATGCCCTCGCGTGCCTACGTGAGCGCGTTCGGTTTCAAGGGGCCGGACCAGCAGAAGCCTGCCGGTGTGCTCTCCGGCGGTGAGCGCAACCGCCTCAACCTCGCGTTGACCCTCAAGGAGGGTGGCAACCTGATCCTGCTGGACGAGCCGACCAACGACCTCGACGTCGAGACCCTGTCCTCGCTCGAGAACGCGCTGCAGAAGTTCCCGGGTTGCGCCGTCGTGATCTCGCACGACCGCTGGTTCCTCGACCGCACCTGTACCCACATCCTGGCGTGGGAGGGCAACGTGGAAGAAGGAAAGTGGTTCTGGTTCGAGGGCAACTTCGAGGCCTACGAGGCCAACAAGGTCGAGCGCCTCGGGGCCGATGCGGCACGCCCGCACCGCGTCACGCACCGGAAGCTCACGCGTGACTGAGCCCGGCGACCAGCGGGCCTTCACCTGCTCGGTGGAGGTGCGTTGGGGCGACTCGGATCGGCTCGGGCACGTCAACAACGCCAAGGTCGTCGAGTACATGCAGGAAGCTCGGATCAAGTTCTTCCGCGACCACCTGCCGTCCCGCACTGCGGTCGCGGTCCGGAAGATGGAAGCCGAGTTCCTGCGGCCGATCAAGGATTCGTCGGCGCCACTCCGGATCGAGGTCTCGGTCCTGCATGTGGGTACGACATCCTTCACGATCCGGCACACGATCGCCGACCGTCACGGCTCGGTGTGTGCCTTCGGTGACGCAGTGCTCGTGGGCTTCGACCCCGCGAACGATACCGCTCGTCGGCTGAGCGACAAGGAACGCGAAGTACTCGACAACTACCGTGCCCTGACGCCCGGCTGAGTCTCCGGTTCCGACCCCTCGACTGCGCGCCGCGGATAGGCTCGATCATGAGTCCGTCCGCGGCGCGCGGTGTATCCGCCCCCAGAGCAGGAGGGGTATCGATGGTCGATCCGGCTGTGGGACAGAAAAATTCGACAGACAATGGGGTCTCTCCCGAGATCATCCTCGAGCGGATCTACGAGCGTTCCGGAGAATCCGTGACCGACCCCGCCGCGGCCGCGCTGGAGCACGTGGGGGTCGGCCGTCGCCGCGTCCCGGGCACCGCCGTCCTCGGTGTGCATCGCACCGAACCACTCGGTGCCGCCGTCCAGATCGTGACGGACGACATGCCGCTGCTGGTCGAATCCGTGCTGGCATTGCTCTCGCGACTGGGCGTGGCGGTGGGAGCAGTCATCCATCCCGTCCTGCCGGCGCGCCGAACCGCCGAGGGCGAACTCGCGTCTCTCGCCGACGAGGGGGAGAGCATCTCCGACGGTTCCCCCGAGTCGTGGATGCACATTCAACTACGCGGGCCGATCGACGACGAGACGGTGGACGAGATCGAGCAGGGGTTGCGACGCGTCCTGTCCGACGTACGGCAGGTGGCCTCGGACTCGGAGGAGATGCACGCTCTGCAGCGTGAGCTCGCCGATGCTCTCGACGCGCTCTCCGCCGATCCCCCCTCGCAGTACACCGCCGGTGAACTCGCCGAGACCGCCGACCTGCTGCGCTGGTTCAGCGGCGGGCACTTCACCCTGCTCGGCTACCGGCGCTACGACTTCGTCACCGAACCCGGTGGCGACAAGGTCCACGCCATGCCCCTTCCCGGCAGCGGCAGAGGAGTTCTCCGGACCGACGCGACGGTCGGCGATCCCCTCGACCTGCCCGGTGAGGTCGGCTCCGGCCGTCGCCCACTTCTCGTGCTCACCCAGGGTGCGCTGCCCGCCACGGTGCACCGGTCCGTATATCCGTACTTCGTGAGCGTCGCCCGGTTCGACACGCACGGTGCGGTCGTCGGTGAGGATCGTTTCCTCGGTGTGCTCACCGTGACGGCGCTGCACGAGAACATCCTCGGCATACCCCTGGTGTCGCGCCGGGTGCAAGAGGTCGTCGCGCGGGCGCGGGTCGACCTGTCGTCCTACAGCGGGCAGGCGATGCTCGAGATCATGCAGACAGTGCCCCGCGCCGAACTGTTCTCGATGAGCACCGACACCCTCTACGAGACCGTCACCGCAGTGGTGGACATCCGCAGGCAGGTTCGATTGTTCGTCCGCGTCGACACCTACGGCCGGTACATCTCGTGCCTGGTCTACCTGCCGCGCGACCGGTACACGACAAAGGTGCGTATCGCGATCCAGGACATCCTGCTTCGAGAGTTCGGCGGGGGAGTGCTCGACTACACCGCTCGCGTCTCCGAACGCGACCTCGCGTTGCTCCATGTGACGATCCGCTTCTCCGGACGTGCACGGCGGGAGGTCGACACCTCGGAGGGCAACCGTCAGCGGATCCAGGACCTGCTCGCCGAGGTGACGCGCAACTGGGCCGATCGTCTCGCCGAAGCGGCTTCCGCCGCCGGAGATCTCGACCCGATGCTGGTCCAGCGTTATGCAGATGTCGTGCCCGAGGCCTACAAGGAGGACTTCGGTTCCGAGCGCGCCCTGTCGGACCTGCGGCGTCTGGAAGCGCTCGATTCGGGCGATCTCGATACGCACCTGTACCGGCCGGATGCCGGTGATCCGCTGTCGTTGCGCTTCACCCTCTACGCGGCAGACGAGACGGTCACGCTCGGCCGGATCCTCCCCGTCCTGCAGAGCCTCGGTGTCGAGGTCGTCGACGAGCGACCCTACCGATTGCCGAGATCGGACGGAATCGACTGCTGGATATACGATTTCGGACTGTGCCTGCCCGAAGATGTTGAGCCGGACATCTTCGGGACCGACCCGACGCTGGCGCGGCGCCTGACCGAAGCCTTCACCGTGGCATGGCGGGGAGCGGTGGAGACGGACCGATTCAATCAGCTGGTACTGCGTGCCGGGTTGACCTGGCGGCAGGTCGTGCTGCTCCGTGCATACTCGAAGTATCTGCGACAGACGGACTTTCCCTACAGCCAGTACAACATCGCAGGTGTGCTGCTCGGTGCTCCGCGGACGACGGCCCTGCTCGTCGAACTCTTCGAGGTGAGGTTCGATCCGGACACGGCATCCGCCGAGCGCGAGAGCGAGATCGTCGACGAACTCACCGCCGCGATCGCCGAGGTCACGGCCTTGGCCACCGATCGGATTCTGCGAGGGCTGTTCTCCCTCGTCAGGGCCACGCTGCGTACCAACTTTCACGTGCGGGGCGGGATCGGAGACGAGAAGCCGGACGGCCGGGTGCTGTCGCTCAAGTTCGATCCGAGAAGAATCGCCGAACTACCCGAGCCACGAACGGCTTTCGAGGTGTTCGTCTACGCGCCCGATGTCGAGGGCGTCCACATGCGGTTCGGTCCCGTCGCCCGTGGTGGTCTGCGCTGGTCGGATCGCCGGGAGGACTTCCGCACCGAGGTGCTCGGCCTGGTCAAGGCGCAGGCCGTGAAGAACGCGGTCATCGTGCCGGTCGGCGCCAAGGGCGGGTTCGTCGTCAAGCACGCTCCGCGCCCGACCGGCGACCCCGAGACGGACCGCCGCGCCGTCCGCGAGCGCGGCGAACGTTGTTACCGCAGCTTCATCGCCGGTCTGCTCGACATCACGGACAATCTCGACGCTGCCCGCAACGAGGCGCTACCGCCACCGCGGGTCGTGCGTCACGACGGCGACGATCCGTATCTGGTGGTGGCTGCGGACAAGGGCACCGCGACTTTCTCGGATCTTGCGAATTCCGTTGCTGCGGAATATAACTATTGGCTCGGCGACGCGTTCGCGTCGGGTGGGTCCGCAGGTTACGACCACAAGGAGATGGGTATCACCGCGCGCGGCGCGTGGGAGAGCGTCCGGCGGCACTTCCGCGAACTGGGATCCGACACGCAGAACGACGATTTCACGGTCGTCGGTATCGGCGACATGAGCGGAGACGTCTTCGGCAACGGCATGCTGCTCAGCAGGCACATCAAGCTCGTCGCGGCCTTCGACCACCGGCACATCTTCCTCGATCCCGATCCCGATCCCGAGCGTTCGTTCGAGGAGCGTCGCCGACTGTTCGAGCTTCCTCGGTCCTCGTGGAACGATTACTCCGCTGATCTCGTGTCCGAGGGAGGTGGAGTATGGGAGCGGACGAGCAAATCCGTGCCCGTCAGTCCTCAGGTGCGGTCCGCCCTCGACCTGCCCGACGACATCACCGAACTGCCACCACCCGAACTGATCCGCGCAATTCTGCGTGCCCCGGTCGACCTGCTGTGGAACGGCGGGGTCGGCACCTACGTCAAAGCGTCGACCGAAACGGACGAAGAGGTGGGGGACAAGGGCAACGACGGGGTGCGCATCAACGGAGACGAATTGCGGGCGCGGGTGGTCGGCGAAGGCGGCAATCTCGGGGTCACACAGCGAGGGCGCATCGAGTTCGCCCGTGCAGGTGGGAAGATCAACACCGACGCGATCGACAACTCCGCCGGCGTCGACAGTTCCGACCACGAGGTCAACATCAAGATCCTTCTCGACGCCATGGTCACCGCCGGTGAACTCGCGGAGCAGGACCGCAACCCGCTGCTCGCCTCGATGACGGACGACGTAGCCGCACTCGTCCTCGCCGACAACATCGACCAGAACGCGGTGCTGGGCCTCGAGCGGACCGTCGCGCCGGCCATGCTCGGGGTGCACCGCCGACTGATCGCGGCCCTCGAACTCGATCGGGAACTCGATCGTGACCTCGAAGCGCTACCCGACGACGCCGAATTCGACCGGCGCGCAGCCGCAGGTGAGGGGCTGACTTCGCCGGAGTTGGCGCAGGTCCTCGCCCACGTCAAACTCGCACTCGTGGACGACCTGCTCGCCACCGACCTGCCCGACAGCGAAACCTTCGCCGCCGCTCTGCCCGCCTATTTCCCGCAGGCTCTGCGTGATCGGTTCCGATCCGGGATCAGGGCGCACCCGCTGCGCCGGCAGATCGTCGCGACGCTGCTGTCCAACACGACCGTGGACAACGGTGGACCCACCTATGTATACCGTCTGGCCGAGGAAACGGGTGCGTCGGCGACCGACGCCATCCGGGCGTACGCCGCCGTCACCACCATCTTCGGTCTACCCGATCTCTGGGAGGCGATTCGCGTGGCGGGGCTGCCCGTCCACCTCGAGGACGATCTGGTGCTCGAATCCCGCCGGGTCCTCGACCGGGCCTCACGTCGCCTCCTTTCCACCCGTCCTCAGCCTCTCGCGGTGGGCGCCGAGATCAGCCGCTACCGTGACGGTTTCGCTCGCCTCGCCCCACAGGTGGCGCAGTGGATGCGCGGGCATCACGTCGAGGATTTCGACCGGCGAACCCGACCGCTGCTCGATCGAGGTGCTCCGGAGGAGCTGACGGGCAACGTCTTCCGGCTCCTCGACCAGTTCCCGCTGCTCGACGTCGTCGACATCGCCGATATCACCCAACGTGCCGAGACCGAGGTCGCGGAGCTCTACTACGCCCTCGACGCACATCTCGGCGTCGACCGCCTGCTCACAGCGGTCTCGGGTCTCGAACGGGGCGACCGCTGGCATTCGCTGGCGAGACTGGCGCTGCGTGACGATCTGTACGGCTCGCTGCGTTCGCTCGTCCTCGATGTGCTTGCCGGCGCCGAACCGGGGGAGTCGACCGAGGAGATGCTCGAGGACTGGGAGTCGTCCAACGGATCCAAGCTCGTGCGCGCGAGGGCGGCGCTCGAGGAGATCTTTGCGTCTGGAAGTCTGGACCTCGCCACCCTCTCGGTGGCGGCACGACAGATCAGGGGCATGGTGCGCACCGGCGCACCCGATCGGAGGTAACGAGTGAGCGGTGCGGGCGAACAGTTCGGTTTCCACACCGAGGTGATGGTGCGGTGGTCCGATATGGACGTCTTCCAGCACATCAACCACGCGCGTATGGTCACTCTCCTCGAAGAAGCACGGATCCCGTGGTTGTTCGCCGACGGCCGCCCGACCCGCGACCTACGTGAAGGGGCCGTCATCGCGGATCTCCATGTTCGCTATCGCGGGCAGTTGCGTCACGACGACGGTCCGCTCGACGTGCTGATGTGGACGGAGAAGGTGCGGGCGGTCGACTTCACGATCGGTTACGAGGTGCGTCCGAACGGCGCGCCGACGGACTCGGCGCCGGCGGTGGTCGCCTCCACGCAGATCGCGGCGTTCGACATCGAAACCCAGCGCTTGCGCCGGCTCACCGAGGACGAGCGCACGTACCTGCAGCAGTGGCGTCGTGACTGACGACGGGGCCGGCTACACAGAGAGGCGCCTGCGCCTCGCCACAACGGACGACTGCGTCGATCTCGCCGCCTTCCTGGGCAGGGCTGCGCGTCTAGACGAGGCCGCAGTGGTGCGGTTGCGCCGACACGGGGACGGCTTGCTCGGTGTGTGGACCCGTACCGGTTTCGAGGTGCTGGCCGGACGTGTCGTCCGCGGAAGCATCACCCCGGCCGACACGTGTGTGGCCGCCGACGCGCTGCGCGGCGCCCTCCTCGCCGGTGCGCAAACCCGGACCGAGGTCGACCCGGGCTGGGCGATGGACTCGCTGTGGCGAGGAGCGTTGCCGCCGCACGATGGATACGTCCACGTCGACGACGTGCCGGCGCGTGTCCTCGTCGACCTCGCGCAGCGAGGAGTCGCGCTGACCCGCGAGCACGGGGCACAGGGACCACCGGCCTCGCTGCTCGCCCAGGAGGTTCTCGAGGTGAGTGGCGCCGGAACCACGGTGGGGGTGCCGATGCGCATGGTCTTCGCGCTCGGTGCAATGGGTTTCGTGCCGGGTGCCGGTCGCGACACCGTCGACTCGGCCGGTATCGACCCGGCCGAGGTGGTCAGAGTCCGCGCCGCGGCGACGTGGACACGTCTGGACGCGCGGTACGGCTCGGTCTATCTGCGGCGGGGTGGCGGACTCGGTCTGAGCGTCGTGCATTAGGGCGCGCCGCGAACGAGCGACATCACGCAACCTCCGACCTGGAAGAAGCGCAACCGTCCTCGCGTGACACAGTGACAGTGCACAACCTACGACACTCGATCCGAAGGGCGACGATGGCATTCTGGGACCAGCTCAAGGCCAAGACCACCGAGCTGAGCGCGCAGCTCAAGACGAAGACGGATCAGTTCCGCAACAAGGAGTTCGCCAACGCCAGCATGGCTATGTGCGCGCTGATCGCGGCGGCCGACGGAAGCATCGATCCCAGCGAGCGCCGGAAGACTGCTGCGCTCATCATGAGCAACGACATCCTCTCGGTGTTCCCGCCGGACGAGCTTCGTGAGAAGTTCGACTGGTACTGCAGCAAATTCGAATCCGACTTCGACTTCGGCAAGGTCGAGGCCACCGCCACGATCGCGAAGCTGAGAACACGGCAGGATCAAGCGCGCGCGGTCATCCAGATCGGCATCATCATCGGAGGTGCCGACGGATTCTTCGACGACGACGAGAAGGCAGTTGTTCGGAGTGCCGCTCATGCCGTCGGTATCGACCCCGCAGAGTTCGATCTCTGACCGATCTGCGCGACGAGATTGCGCGTAGCTCGACCGCCCCGGTCCCCTCGTAGGGGGCCGGGGCGGTGGTCTCGAGGGCTGCGTGGGGAGCACGTGCCGGACCCCGGTCGTCGGGTCGGCAGCTGTCAGATCAGCCACGCTGCGGCATCGGGGGTCAACTGTCGTCCGGTGAGTGGCGTGCTCGCGAGTAGTAACGTGCCCTCCGGCAATTCGACCGGCCGGTCGCCCGCGTTGAGGACACAGGTGAGACCGCCGGTGCGGCGGAACGCGAGACAGCCGGGCGGGCTGCCGTACCAGCCGACTTCGTCTCCTGCGAATTCCTTTTGCTCGCTTCGGAGTTCGATCGCACGTCGGTAGAGCGAGAGCGTCGAATCGACGTCCTCGAGTTGCTTCTCGACGGTGAGTGCCGACCATTCCGGGGGTTGCGGGAGCCACGTCGACGCCGCGGAGGTGAAGCCGAACGGCGGGGTCTTTCCCTCCCAGGGCAGCGGTACTCGGCAACCGTCACGTCCACGTTCGGTGTGCCCGGATCGTTCCCAGACCGGATCCTGCAGCACGTCGTCGGGCAGATCGACGTTCGGCAGACCAAGTTCGGCACCGTTGTAGACGAACACCGCTCCCGGAAGAGCGAGAGCGACGAGCATCATCGCGCGGGCTCGCGCCGTCCCCACCGCGCCGCCACCGTAGCGCGTGACCTCGCGGTCGACGTCGTGGTTCGACAGGGTCCAGGTGGGCGAAGCCTGCACTGATGCCACAGCCGCGAGGCCCTTCTCGATCGCGACCCGCACTGCATCGGCGTCCCAGCCGGCGAGTGTCAGGTGGAAATCGAACGCGAGGTGGAGTTCGTCCGGGCGCAGGTACTCCGCGAACAATTCGTGGTTGTCGACCCAGATCTCGCCGATCGCCACTGCATCGGGGTATGCGTCGAGCACCCGGCGGATCCGGCGGTGGATGTCGTGGACCTCGGGGTTGTTGAAGCGCGGGTCGGAGGGGGAGTGCCCGAGCAGTTCGTTGGTCTCCCATGCCTCGTGGTCGGGAAGATCCGGCGGCTTCGCCATGCCGTGGGCGACATCGATGCGGAACCCGTCGACGCCGCAGTCGAGCCAGAACCGCAGGGTCTTTTCGAGGTCGTCGGCGACGTCCTCGTCGTCCCAGTTCAGGTCGGCCTGCTCGCGCGCGAATACGTGCAGATACCACTGGCCGGGCGTGCCGTCGGGTTCGGTGATGCGGGTCCAGGCGGGACCCCCGAAAAGGCTCGGCCAGTTGTTCGGCGGCTCGCCGCCGTCCGGGCCGCGTCCGTCCCGGAAATGGAAGCGCTGCCGAGCGCGGCTTCCGGGACCGGCGCGCAGCGCTTCCCGGAACCAGGGATGCTCGGTGCTGACGTGGTTCGGTACGAGATCCATCACGACGCGGATGTCGCGTGCGTGTGCCGCTTCGACCAGTGCGTCGAAGTCGGCCGCGTCGCCGAAGAGTGGGTCGATGTCCCGGGGATCGGATACGTCGTAGCCGTGATCGGCCATCGGCGAGCGCATCACGGGGTTGAGCCAGATCGCGTCGACCCCGAGGAGTTCGAGATAGCCGAGACGGCTGTGGACACCCGCGAGATCGCCGATTCCGTCACCGTTCGAGTCCATGAAGGATCGGGGATAGACCTGGTAGAAGACGGCGCTCCGCCACCACGGCGACGGGCCGGGGCGGCCGGGGGGCGATGCAGGCTGGGACACGTCAGCCATCGTGACAGACCGCCGGTCGACGGACCCGGTGAACGACGCACGCACGTTCCCCTGCCGCCCTGCCGCATGATAGGACGAACGGCATGAACACGACATCGATCGTCGCGGTACGACTGGACGACGTGGAGCTGCGCGAAGATCCGATCGATCCGGCGTGGATCCGTGAGGGAACCCCGCTCGCGCGCAGTGGACAGTGGTCGACCAGCGCCGACCGGTCCACCACCACTCACGTATGGGACTGCACTGCCGGTCGATTCGACTGGCATTTCGGTGTCGACGAGATCGTCCACATCGTGGACGGCTCGGTGATCGTTTCGTCGGCAGACACCGAACCCCGCATGCTGCGGGCCGGGGACGCGGCGCTCTTCCGCGCCGGGACCACCTCGCTGTGGGAGGTACCCGAGTACGTGCGCAAACACGCGATCCTGCGCCGCAACCTGTCGCCCGCGACGCGCTTCGTCCAGCGGGTCGAGGATCGCCTGCGGTCGGTGCTGAACCGCTGATCGCCCGGCCGCGTGCGGCCGGGCGCCCCTCCGGTGCCGTCGCGCCGTCAGATGGGGGAGTTCATCATCGAGTCGGCGGCCATGTTCATGTAGCCGAGCAGTTGGCGACGGTGCTCGTCGTCCAGCGTCGCCTCGTCGATCGACGCGATCGCGGTGTGCATGCAGCGCAACCAGGCATCGCGTTCGAGCGGTCCGATCCGGAAAGGATGGTGACGCATGCGCAAGCGGGGGTGCCCACGCTCCTCGGAGTAGGTACGCGGACCACCCCAGTACTGCTCCAGGAACATCCGCATGCGCCGCTCGGCCGGACCCAGATCCTCCTCGGGATACAGGGGCCGGACGATCTCGTCCCGTGCCACCTCTTCGTAGAATCGCGCCGTCAGCCGACGGAACGTCTCGGCGCCGCCGACCGCGTCGTAGAAGGTCTGCTCGTCACTCATCTGTCTTCGTTCACCATCCCTCTCGACCGTCCATTGTGCCCGCTCCCGGGCGCGCGCCGCCCGGCGAGCCGTACCGGGCCCGCCGCCACCGGATGTTCACCGGGCCGACCTCGATCGGTCCACTGATTCGGGGTGCGTTTGTGGAGTATCCGTGGTCCACTGTTCCCAGTCTTTTCGGAGGTCGTATGAAGCACCGCAGCAGCTCGCATCGACAACTCCCGCCCGCGGATGCCCTCGAGGGGGCGCCGGGGGCCACCACACTGCGCATGGTGCACGACAGCACCGCGACCGTACCCGAGTGGTTGAAACGTCGGGTGTTGCTGCTCAACGCGACGTACGAGCCGCTCACAGCCCTGCCTGCACGGAGAGCCGTGATCCTCATGGCAGGAGGCAAGGCCGATACCGTGCACGACGATCCGGGCGCCCCGCTCGTGCGGTCGGCCGAATGGTCCGTTCAACTGCCCTCCGTGATCCGCCTCCGCACCTACGTGCGCGTCCCTTACCATGCGCGAGTCCCGCTGACGCGAGCAGCGCTGATGCACCGGGACCGAAACCGATGCGCCTACTGCGGAGGCAAGGCCGAGACGATCGACCACGTCGTTCCGCGCAGTCGCGGCGGCGAGCACAGCTGGGAGAACTGCGTCGCGTGCTGTGCGCCGTGCAACCATCGCAAAGCCGACAAACTGCTCGTCGAACTCGGATGGACCCTGCGTGTGGTGCCGAATCCGCCCAAGGGCCGGCACTGGCGCCTGCTCGCCACCCTGCCGGAACTGCACCCGACGTGGTTGCCCTATCTCGGTGAGGGTGCGGCCTGACGCAGAAGCCGTGCTCGCGGACCGCCGGCCTCCGGCGGTTCGTTTTCGGGGCGTATGCAGCCTTTCCGGGCCGCCTGGGATAACGTTTGGCTGTGAGCATTCTCGAGACAACCCTGATCTTCGTCGGCATCCCGCTGCTGATCGTCTTGGTCTTCGGTGGGCTGTCCTTCGTCATGAGCAAGTACCCGGGCTCGACCCCCTCGGACGACCCGTACACGCTCGACCGGAAATGGGAGCACGAGCCACTCCTGTGGACGGCGACGGACGAATCGACCCATCCCTGGAAATACCCGCATGCTGGTCACGGTCATGCCGCACTGACCTCGGCGGAGTTGATCGGAGGTACCGCAAGTGGCAAGTGGTGACGTGATCCAGCGTCCGGTCGTCGCACCGGAAGATCTGCCGCACGGCGCGGCCATCACCTCGAGCGGGCGTATCTCCACGGTGCGCGGTCTCGGTCAGCCGTTCACGGGCGCGCCCTTCAAGGACCGCGACCTCATCACCCTCGACGACACGCTCACCGGCGCTCTTCGCGCGACCGGCGTGCGGTTCACGGTGTACATCGGCGACGCCGCCGATCCTGCCGCGGCGACCGACGCCCTGCTGCCGACCACGCCGGATGCCGCCGACTCCGTCCTCATCGCGGTCTACCCGAACCAGCGGAGCATCGAGATCCGCTCGGGCAGCTCTGCGGCCGATCGCGCCACCGACCGGGTGCTCCAGCTCGGCGTGACGGCGGCGGTCTCGTCGTTCGGTCAGGGGAATCTGCTCGACGGCATCACCAGCGCCGTCCGCGTCATCGCGAATGCGATGATCGCTCCCTAGGCTCGTAGCCCACGACTCCCGTGGCCCGCTGCCGCTCCTTGACAGGAGTGGCAGCGGGCCACGGTCGTCTTGCGGGTGCGGTACTTCGTCAGGACGCGTCGAACGCGCGTGCTCTCAACGAGCGTACGACGCCGGCGCGGCCCTCCACGACGAGCCGACGCAGAGCCGGCGGGTGCTCACCGGCGAGGAATTCGTCGGCAGCCGCCACCGACTGCTCACTGATGGACCACGACGGGTAGAGACCGATCACCACGGTCTGCGCGACCTCGCTGGATCGGCGCGCCCACACTCCCGGCACCTCTTCGAAGTAGCGCGCCACATAGGACTCGAGGAGTTCACTCTGCCCGGCCGGAGCGAAGCCGCCGATCACCGCACGCGCGGTGATGTTCGGGACGCTGTCGTCGTGCACGACCGTCTGCCACACCTGCTCCTTGACAGCCTCCTGCGGTCGCGCCGCACGAGCGGCTGCGGCCTGGCGGGCACCGGCGGCCGTCGGGTCGCGCTCGGCTTCCGCGTCGATGAAGGGTGACTCGACGCCTTCCGCGTCGACCTCTCCCGCGGCAGCGAGGGCCTGGACGATCCGCCAGCGCAGATCGGTGTCGACCGTGAGTCCCGGGAGACCGACCGTCGCCGGATCCCCGCCGAGCAGTTCCTCGAGCACTTCGGTGTGCCAGGGGGACAGAGCTGCGGTGGTCAGCGCGTTGACGAAGGCGAGCTGATGGTCGGAGCCCGGTTCGGATTCACGGGCCAGTTCGAGCAACCGGTTGGCGAAATCCGACCGGCCGTGTTCTGCGGCCCAGACCGGGTCGGCATAGCTTTCCAGCGCGGTGTGGGCCTGCAGGAGCAGGCGCTGGACGACACCGACCTCGGTTTCCGCCGCGATACCGCGCTGGACGAGTGCGACGAAATCGCGGGCCTTCATCTCGGCCTGGCGAGTCATCTCCCACGCCGCCGACCACACCAGGGTGCGCGGCAAGGACTCCGCGATGTCGCCCACCCGGGCGATCACGGTGGCGAGCGAGTCCTCGTCGAGCCGCACCGAGCAGTACGTCAGGTCGTCGTCGTTGACGAGCACGAATGCACCGCGTGGCACACCGATCAACTCGGGGACGTCGGTGCGCTCGGTGGCGTCGAGATCGATCTCCACGCGATGGCTGCGCGTGAGCTTCCCGGAACCGTCGTCGTCGTACACACCGATAGCGAGGCGATGCACGCGGAACTCGCCGGCACCGGGCGTGGCACCTTCCTGCACGACGGTGAAACGCGTGAAGCGTCCCTGTTCGTCGACCTCGAACTCCGGTCGCAGGATGTTCAGGCCGGTGGTCTTGAGCCACTGTGCGCCCCAGTCCGACAGGTCACGGCCGGAGGCTTTCTCGAGTGCGGCGAGCAGGTCGTCGAATGTCGCGTTGCCGTAGGCGTGGTCACGGAAGTACTCACGCAGACCGGCGAGGAAGGGCTCCTGACCCACGTACGCGACGAGCTGTTTGAGCACCGAAGCACCCTTCGCGTAGGTGATCCCGTCGAAGTTGACCTCGACCGCCGCGAGATCCGGGATATCGGCGGCGATCGGGTGCGTCGACGGCAACTGATCCTGTCGGTACGCCCACGACTTCTCGACGTTCGCGAAGGTCGTCCACGCGTTGGTGTACTCGGTGGCCGAAGCCTGGCACAGCACCGACGCGAACGTCGCGAAGGACTCGTTGAGCCACAGGTCGTCCCACCAGCGCATGGTGACGAGGTCGCCGAACCACATGTGGGCCATCTCGTGCAGAACCGTCTCGGCGCGGCGCTCGTACGAATAGCGGGTGACCTTGGACCGGAAGACGTAGTCCTCGAGGAAGGTCACCGCGCCGGCATTCTCCATCGCGCCCGCATTGAATTCGGGCACGAACAACTGGTCGTACTTGCCGAAGGCGTAGGGAATTCCGAAATTGGCGTGGTAGAAACCGAAGCCCTGCTTGGTCTCGGTGAACAACCGGTCGGCGTCCATGTACTCGGCCAGGGACGCGCGGCAGAAGATCCGGAGCGGGATGGTGCCGTGCTCGTCGGTGTACTCGTCGGACCATACCGCGTACGGCCCGGCGATGAGCGCGACAAGATATGTGCTCATCCGTGGGGTGGTACGGAAGATGTGGGTGCCGGGTTGCGCTGCCACCGTCTCGACGGTCTCTGCATTCGAGATCACCGCCCAGTCCTGCGGCGCGGTGACCGTCAGGTCGAAGGTGGCCTTGAGATCGGGCTGATCGAAGCACGCGAACATGCGCTTGGCGTCGGCAGTTTCGAACTGCGAGTACAGATAGACCGCGCCGTCGGTGGGGTCGACGAAGCGGTGCAGGCCTTCACCGGTGTTGGTGTAGAGGCAGTCGGCGTCGACGACGAGTTCGTTGTGGGCGGAGAGCCCGGTCAGGGCGATTCCGGTCTCCTCGCTGTACCCCGAGACGTCCACGGGTTCGCCGTTGAGAGTCGCCGAGTGCACCGTCCGGGCGATGAGATCGATGAAGGTCGAGGCGCCCTCGGTCGCGTCGAACCGGACGGTGGTGACAGACCGGAATGTCGTCGAGCCGGGGGCGCCGGCACCGTCGGTCAGGTCCAGTTCGATGCTGTAGTTGTCGACGGACAGGACCGCGGCCCGTTCGGCGGCCTGCTCACGGGTCAGATTCGGTGGTGCCACGGAATGAACTCCTTCTCACGACGGAATGCCGGTCGACGTCCATCCCATCATGATCGACGGGCGCTCACGGAGCGACGTCGGACAACGGCACCGCAGGGTCGGCCAGCCTGTCGGGGTCGACGGGGCGGCCGGAAGTGACCAGAGCGCGGATGTCGTCGCCGGCGTCCCAGATATCGACGTTCATCCCCGCGCGGACGCGGCGCTCGTCGTCGAGCCAGAACGCGAGGAACTCCAGGCCGGACACGTCGCCGCGGGTGATGACCCGCGCATCAGGGGGAGCGAGCCCGAGATACTCCATTCCCAGCTCGTACTGGTCGGTGAAGAAATAGGGGAGCCGGTCGTAGGTCGCCTCGCGCCCGAGCATCGTCGCGGCCGCGACGGCCGGCTGGTTCAGGGCGTTCGCCCAGTGTTCGACGCGCACCCGGGTACCGAGCAGCGGGTGCTCTGCGGACGCGATGTCGCCGACGGCCACGATGTCCGGATCGCTCGTCCGCATCGATGCGTCGACGAGCACGCCGTCGTCGACCGCGAGCCCGGCATCGCGGGCCAGGTCGACGTTCGGGCGCGCCCCGACCGCGACGAGCACGGCGTCCGCGGGCACCACACTGTCGTCGCCGAACCGGATGCCGCTCGCGCGACCGTCGTAGGCGACGATCTCGCGCACCGAGGTGTTCGTCCGCAGATCGACACCGTGCGCGCGGTGCAGGTCGGCGAACACCGAGCCCATCTCCTCGCCGAGTGAGCCGAGCAGCGGTTCTCTCGCCGACTCGACGAGCACCACTCCGGCACCGCGACCGCGGGCATTCGCGGCGATCTCCATGCCGATCCATCCCGCCCCGATGATGGCCAGCCACCCCGCGTGGTCGGTCTCGCCGTGTACAGCGGCGAGCAACGCATCGGAATCCTCGACCGTGCGCAGGACGTGCACGCCGGCGGCATCGGCACCGGGGAGCGGGAGCGTCCGGGGAGTCGAGCCGGTCGCGAGTGCCAGCTTGTCGTAGCGCTGCGTGGAACCGTCCGGCAACGTCACGCGGTGCGCGGCCGGGTCGAGTGCAGTGACGGTCGTACCGAGTTGCAGTTCGACGCGGTGGTCCCGGTACCAGTCGCCGCCGTGCACGGTGAAATCGGCGAGTCGTTTACGCCCGGCGAAGTAGTCCTTCGACAGCGGTGGCCGCTCGTACGGCAGATGCTCTTCCGCGCCGAACAGCAGGATCCGTCCCGGAAAGTCCCGGGCTCGCAGTTCCTCTGCCAGTTTGGCTCCGGCCAGACCGGCGCCGACGATCAGAAACGTTTCCTCACCCGACATCGTGGTGCCTCCACTGCGTGCGTGCCGGACCTACTTCTCTGTCCCGACGGTACGGGTACTGCACATGCCCGGTCCGGGTTCGGGAAGAATCGGCGACGGATCCGTGTTGCACGGCTCCGTAGCCGTCCGGATTCGTACCGAACTCTGTGAGGAGATCTTCTTGAGCGACCTGACTACCGCGTCCTCGTCCGGCAAGGACACCGCGGACTTCTGGTTCGACCCCGTGTGTCCCTGGTGCTGGATCACCTCACGCTGGATCCTCGAGGTCACGAAGGTGCGCGACATCGAGGCGCGATTCCACGTGATGAGCCTGGCAGTGCTGAACGAAGGGCGGGATCTGCCCGAGGAGTACGCAGAGGCGATGAAGAAGGCGTGGGGGCCCGTGCGCGTGGCGATCGCCGCAGCCGAGAAGTACGGAGACGACATCCTGTCCCCCCTGTACACGGCGATGGGTACCCGCATCCACAACGAGGGCAACAAGGATTTCGCGGACGTGATCGCCGGTTCGCTCGCCGAACTCGACCTGGACCTTGCCTTGGCCGGCGCGGCGACCAGCGAGGACTACGACGAGGCGTTGCGCGCGAGCCACCATGCGGGCATGGACAAGGTGGGCCAGGACGTCGGCACCCCCACCATCCATGTCAACGGCATCGCCTTCTTCGGTCCCGTGCTCTCGAAGATCCCGCGCGGTGAGGAGGCCGGAAAGGTGTGGGACGGCGTGGTCGCCCTCGCGTCCTATCCGCACTTCTTCGAACTCAAGCGCAGCCGTGACGAGGAGCCCACCTTCGACTGACGGAGCAGCGCGCGGCACACGACGGAGCGTCGTGACCCGAGCGACGGTCGGATGGTCTGCCCGCAACGGTGCACGATCTCGGAAGGCGGCCGGTGATGTGTGGCCGAACTCCTGCAGTCGTGCGGCCGGTGCGGGCGGGCGGGCCGTCCTCGATAGACTCTGCTCATGCGCGTTTACCTGGGAGCCGACCACGCGGGCTTCGAACGGAAGAATGAGATCATCGAGCATCTGAAGAAGACCGGCCACGAGCCGATCGACTGCGGTGCTTTCGAGTACGACGCCCTCGACGACTACCCGGCGTTCTGCGTCGAGGCCGCGCGGCGCACGGTGGCCGACGAGGGCAGCCTGGGCATCGTGCTCGGCGGCAGCGGTAACGGTGAGCAGATCGCCGCCAACAAGGTGCCGGGCGCCCGCTGCGCTCTGGCGTGGAGCGTGGATACTGCGAAGCTCGCGCGCGAGCACAACAATGCGCAGCTCATCGGTATCGGCGGTCGCATGCACAGCCTCGAGGAGACTCTCGCGATCGTCGATGCCTTCCTGTCGACCGAGTGGTCGAACGAAGAGCGTCACCAGCGCCGGATCGACATTCTCGCCGAGTACGAGAAGACCGGTCAGGCACCGGCAGTGCCCGGCACACCCGCCTGATCCGTGCCCGAAGGACACATCCTGCACCGGCTCGCCCGGTTGCACCACGAGTGGTACTCGGGTGCGCCGGTGCGGGTGTCCAGCCCTCAGGGCCGGTTCGACGACGGCGCTGCCGCCGTGGACGGGCGCGTCCTGACCCACGCGGACGCGTGGGGAAAGCATCTCTTCCATCACTACGAGGGCGGTCTCGCCGTCCACGTTCATCTCGGGATCTACGGTGAGTTCACCGACCGGGAGCTGCCTCTGGGTGAACCCGTCGGGCAAGTGCGCATGCGGATGATCGGGGCCTGCCACGGCAGTGACCTGCGCGGGCCGACTGCATGTGAGGTGCTCACCGAGGGGGAGGTCGACGCGATCGAGGCGCGGCTCGGCCCCGACCCGTTACGTCCCGACGCCGATCCGGAACAGGCCTGGCGCCGGATCGGGAAGTCGCGCACTGCGATCGGTTCGTTGTTGATGAACCAGGCGGTGATCGCCGGGGTGGGCAATGTGTACCGGGCCGAAGTGTTGTTCCGTCACGGAATTCATCCGGAACGTCCCGGAAATGCTTTGTCCCACAAGGAGTTCGATGCGATCTGGGCAGATCTCGTCGAGCTGATGAATATCGGGGTGAAGCACGGGCGCATGCATGTCGTCCGACCGGAACACGACCATGGCGCTCCGGCCTACGCGAAGAACAGGCCCCGGACGTACGTCTACCGCCGCACCGGCGAACCCTGCCGCGTATGCGGCACTTCCGTGCTCCACTTGGTCATGCAGGCACGGAACCTGTTCTGGTGCCCGGTCTGTCAGCCGTCCTGAGGCGTCCGCCCCGCTGACGGTGGCCGGGCTCAGAAGTCGAAGCCACCGAAGTCGAAACCGCCGGAGTCTCCGCCGCCGAAGCTGTCGCCACCGAGATCGTCCCCGCCGTATTCTTCACCGCCGCCGTATTCGTCCCCACCGTAGTCTCCACCGGCGTCGGCTCCCGCATCACCTGCGCCGGACTCGAATGCCTGCGCGTCGTAGGGCACACCGGCCATCCCGGCGAACAGCGAGGAGAAGAGCAGCATCGAGCCGACACCCCATGCGCCCGCGACGAGAGCGGGTTTCCACCAGGGCTCCGAGTACCAGCCCGCGGGGACAGGCCGGCCCGCGACCCGGCCGCCGGGATAATAGTTCGGAGTCGTGGAGGAGGGCGACGGTGACGCGGCGATCGTGCGGCCTTCGAAATCGACGGTGCGCTTCTCCGTGACCTCCCCGGCCGACTTCTGTCCGTCGAGTGTGGGGATCTCGGGGCCGGGATCCATTCCCATCGCGGTACGGGCTGCCCGGATGTAGTAGAGGCCTTCGAGAGCCGTCTGCTTGGCCAGTCGCGCCTGCATCGGAGTTGTGGCCTGCTCGATCTGGGAGCCTGCGGCGGTGAAACGCTCGGAGGCGTCGGCGAGCGCCTGGCGTGACGCGTCGTCGGTGCCGGTGAGGTTGTAGATCTGTCCACCGAGGCGCTCGATGGCCTGCCGCGCGTCGGCCTTGGCGTCGTCGAGGGTGTCGGTCCGATGACGCGTGGTGCTCTTCTGAGACCGGGAGACGAAATACACCACGGCACCGACGGCCGCGATGATGAGCAGAAGTTCCACTGCCGATCCTTCCGGTCGGGGGAGTTTCCTGTTCTCCAGCGTACCGATGCGCGGGTCATTCCCCGAGAACTGCGCGCATCGCTTCCTGCAGGCAGGAGTCGAACGATTCGCGGTGCGGGACGGCGGTCGGATCCACCGTCAGGCCCATGCAGCAGGTGTCCCGATAGGACATCGCCGATGCAGTGAGCATGGCGCCGTCGGCAGTACCGAAACCGTAGTACCGCTCGATCTTCGCGCCACCCACATAGAGCGGTGTGTGGGAGCCGGGAAGCGTGGATACCACCAGGTCGCGCGGGCCGATGGAAAGGTCGGAGTCGGCCGACGGCCCTCGGTCGGAGGACGGAAACGACATGTCGATGCGCTGCATGAGATCGACCGCGCCGTGGGCGCCGAGCTCCGCCGGGTGGTCGGAGAGCCCCGGGATTGCCCCGCCGTCCGGTCCCGGAACGACGACTCGCAGGCCGGCGTCGAGCGTGCGTCCGTGGCGGCGGCGATATTCGGTGCAGGCGAGGACCATCGCCGCAGTCACCCCGCTCGAGACGCGGCAACCGGCCCGCTCGCAGGTGCGTCGCAGTGCGTCGAGATCAGCGTCGAGCACGTGCAGACGTGGGATCCGGTGCCTGGGCTTGTCGCCACCCGCGTCGGAACGCCCGAGCAGGGCCCTGACCAGCCCGGTACCGAGCGAGGTGAACACGCTCGCGGCAGTGCGGAACGAGTCGGCACTCTGTTCGGACACCGACTTCGCCCACGACAACATCGAATCGGACTGATCTTTGCTCAGCGCGGAACCGAGGTGGCGGAGCCGGATCACCAGTGCCGACTGCCCGCCGTCCAGGCCGTCCAGCAGGGTCACTTCCCATCCCGGATTCTGCAGGTCGGTCGGTTCGGCTGCCGACCGTGCGAAGGCGAGCGCTTCCCCGAAACTCGCCGGCGCGGGCAACGTGACCCGTTCGAGATGCCACGGTGGATCCGAAACCGGATCTCCCGGCCGGCGCGGCGGGTCGAGCCCGAAAGGGAGTTCGACCACGCGGTGTCGGAAAACAGGCCACTCGTGGTTGCCGGGTGTGAGTACCTCTGCGATCCGATCCCAGTCCGGGCTCGCATCGAGAAGGACGGCAGCGGCCACCGAGGAACCGGCGGCATGCGGCCGCGCGGAACCATCGGAGGCGTCCTTCACATGAGGGACCGTCTCATATTGTGAACCCCGAACTCCGGTGCTTTGCTCTCGCTTTGCACTATCGAGCCGAAAAGGTGATACGACGTTCTCGGTTCCGGGGCTAGCCACGGGCATCCTCTCGTTTCTGTGCTCGGGTCTTCCTGCGTCCCACGGCCGCCGCAACGAATCCTGCAGCGGCGATCCACGGTGCTCCGGAGACGAATGGATCGAGCCACTGGTGTTTGACGTCGGCGCGTGGACTGCGGCGTCGCGCCGATCCACCGTGTCCGGTGATCTCGGAGCGGAGGCCGCTCTCCGTCACGGGATTGTCCGGCTTGCCCTGTAGGACGGCACGGATGCGGCTCTCGACGACGTCGATGCGATCGGCACCGATCAGGAGCAGCCAGTGCGCGGCACGGCCTTCGCTGTATCGCCGATAGGCGTACCTGCGAACGGCACCGGACAGCCCTTTCAGCGGTGCCGCGGTGCCGAAGACCGGCGTGACGAAGGCGTGCTCGATCGAGCGTTCGCGGGTGTCGTACCCGGGTTGACGTTCGGGAAAGTCCCAATGGGCGCCGGTCACCTCGGGCGCGAACCGTTCCTTCGGGACGGACGGTCGGTCCCTCGGATCCAGGTCGACTCCCCACCCGGGGATACGCGCGCGCAACTGGTCGGAGGTCGCACGGGGTCCGGGCTTCTCTGCGGTGTAGGCCATGGTGAATCCCCTCAGTTCCCGTCGGTGACGATGATCGGTTTGATGCACCCGTCGAGCTTCGACGAGGACATGTGGTAGGCCTCCGCGATGTGCTCGAGCGGTACGCGGTGCGTGACGATGTCGTTCGGCTTCAGATAGCCGTTGCGGACGTGCTCGAACAATCGGGGCCACTGGCGTTTGACCGGGCACTGGTTCATCCGCAGGGTCAACCCCTTGTTCATGGCGTCGCCGAACTTCACGGCACTGAAGATCGGGCCGTAGGCACCCATCACCGAGATGGTGCCGCCCTTGCGGACGCTGTCGATCGCCCAGTTCAGTGCCACCGGAGACCCGCCCTGCAACTTCAGTTTCGCGGCGGTGACGTGCTGCAGGAAGTTGCCGTCCGCTTCCGCGCCGACCGCGTCGATGGCGACATCCGCCCCGAGATGGTCGGTGATCTTCTTCAAGTGGACGACGATGTCGTCGTACTCGGCGAAGTTGTAGGTCTCCGCGTGCGCGAAGGTCCGCGCCTTCTGCAATCGGTACTCGAGGTGGTCGATCACTATGACCCGTCCGGCGCCCATGAACCAGGCGGATTTCGCAGCATAGAGGCCCACCGGACCGGCGCCGAAGACCACGACGGTGTCGCCCTCGATGATGTCGCCGAGTTGGGCCCCGAAATATCCGGTCGCGAGCGCGTCCGTGAGCATCAAGGCGTCCTCGCCGTCCATCCAGTCGGGGATGAGGGTGGGACCGACGTCTGCGAACGGCACCCGTACGAACTCCGCCTGGCCGCCGTCGTAACCCCCGCACGTGTGCGAGTAGCCGTAGATACCGCCCACCGCCGTGGCGTTCGGATTGACGTTGTGGCAGTTCGAGTACAAACCACGCGCGCAGAAGAAACAGGACCCGCAGTAGACGTTGAACGGCACCATCACCCGGTCGCCGGGTTTCAGGTTCTGCACCGATGAGCCCACCTCGTGGACGACCCCGACGAATTCGTGTCCGAACGTCGTACCGACGCGGGTATCGGGCATCATCCCGTGGTAGAGATGCAGGTCGGATCCGCAGATCGCTGCGAGTTCGACGCGTACGATCGCGTCGTTCCGATGTTCGATCCGGGGGATGTCCTTCTCTTCGACGCGGACCCGATACGGGCCGCGATAGACCATCGCGCGCATGCGTGCTCCTCGTCGTGGTTCGTGTCGTCGCGGGTACCCGGCGTCGAAGCGACCAAACGACGAGTCCGGCACACCTGGCTGTGCCGGTTACTCAGACGGCCGGGACGTCCGGGGTGGGTCGGCTACCGCCGGGGACCGTTCGCGTCCACGACTCCGTGACGAACTGCCGTGTCAGGACTTCGACGATGTCGGCAGGATTGCGGCGTTCTCCGAAGGCGCGCCGCTGCCACACCGCCCCGGTGCCGCGAGCGAGGATCGTCTCCATCATTTTCACCGTGCGCCGGTAGTCGCCCGTCTCCTCGAGCTGTGGGCGGACGTGCCGAAGGAGGGCGCGCAAGGAATGCGGGGCGCTCGTCATCCGCCCCGTGACCACGTCTATCGCACGGCCGGTCGGCCCCTCGCGCGCTGCACACAGATAGGCGGCGCGAACGACGTCGTCCGGGACCGGGGGAGCGGTCACGCCCCCTCGGACAGCCCGTTCGGCGGTGGCGACGAGGGCCCTGACGAAGATCGCCAGAAGGACGGTTTCGTCGACCGAAGCCGGAACGTCGCTCACCCGCACCTCGACAGTAGGCAGATGCGCGGACGGACGTACATCCCAATAGATCATGCCCGCATCGAGGATGTTGCCGCTGTCGAGCATCATGGCGGTGACGGCATCGTAGTGAGCCGCCGACGTGAAATGAGGTGGAGGACCCGAGCACGGCCAGCGGCCGGCGATGATCGCCCGCCAACTCGCATATCCGGTGTCACGGCCCCGGTAGATCGGCGAGTTCGCCGTCGACGCCAGCAGTGTGGGCAACCACAACCGGACGTGATTGCAGACCTGTACCGCTGTCTCACGGTCTGCCACGCCGACGTGTACGTGGCAGCCGCAGACCTCCTGCTCGTCGACGAGTTGCCCGTAACGATCGGCCATTGCGCGGTACCGGGGCTCATCCGTCACGAGCGCGAGCGGTTGAACCGTCGGTGAGACCCCCGACGCAAGCAACCCCATCCGATGTTGCAGGGCTGCGGCAGCCGCGGTGGCGCGTCCTTCGAGCACGCGGGCCCGGAGTTCGGCGGTGGTACGGCAGACCGGCGTATCGACTTCGACCTGAATACGCTTGAGTTCGTGGCCGATCCGGGCCCCGAGCAGCTTCCCGGCGGCTATGACGAGTTCGTTGCTCTCGGCGAGCCGCTCGGCTGCCGGGTCGACGAGGAAGAACTCTTCCTCGACTCCTACCGTCGGGCCGGGATCGGCGCGCGAGGTGTTCGCTGGTCCGGATTTCCTGGCCGTGGCAGGTGCGAACGAACGCCGTCTCGGGCGCCGCGTCATCGCCGCCTCCCTTGCTCATGAGGCGCTTCGGCACGGGTGGACGTCGTCGGGGCGACCTCGACGCCTTCTCGACCGACCTGTGCCGCGTCGAATGGGTTTCCCTTCTCTACGATGGCCGAAACTCGCGCCGCTCGCCTCGAGAATCGAAGAACCCGGACCGACCGGAGCCGAACGATCCGACTCCGGTCGGCCGGAGGGTGGGACGGTGCCGGTTCCCGGGCACCCCCCTGCGGTGCCACCCGACGACCACCCACCCGCATTCGGGTCGCGTGCGTGGACGCGACGCGGCGTCGTGGGGCGGTGACCCACGTGGTCGTTCGGAATTCGGAAGACGAGTCGGGCGATCCGCGTGGTGCCCGGCGTCTGCGCCGGTACATCGATCGAGGCGGACTGCAGCCGAGGTCGCATTCGAACGACTCGTGGCGGCTGCTTCTCAACCTCGTTCGCATGATCTCATCGATCGGGTGAGGTGTCGAGGGAATGTCGGTACCGGCCCGCGGTCACCTCGTCGAAGCCCCCGGAACGAGCAACGCCCCCGAGCCTGTCGCGGCAGGTCGGGGGCGTTGTCCCCACCCGAGGGTGGGCGTGGAGGGGATGACGGGAATCGAACCCGCGTAGCCAGTTTGGAAGACTGGGGCTCTACCATTGAGCTACATCCCCAAGGCTGCGGCGCCGGTGATCAACCGGTGCTGCGGCTTGCGAGATGAGACTGTACCGGACCTCGCTTTGGATTTCATAATCGGGGGGCCGTAGGATTCTGCGATGGGTCCCGCGGATCGACTGCGGGTGCCTTCACGACCGGGATGTGGCGCAGCTTGGTAGCGCATCCGCTTTGGGAGCGGAGGGTCGCAGGTTCGAATCCTGTCATCCCGACCAGATCGAACAGCGTCAGCGCGCTCAGTAGTGAACGAACGACCGACAAGAGAGCACGACAGAAGGAGCACGTCCGTGAAGAGCACCGTCGAGCAGCTGAGCCCGACGCGAGTCCGTATCAATGTTGAGGTGCCCTTCGAGGAGCTCCAGCCTGATTTCGACCGCGCTTTCCAGGCCCTCGCCGGCCAGGTCCGTATCCCGGGCTTCCGTCCCGGTAAGGCTCCCCGCAAGATCCTCGAGGCTCGCATCGGCCGCGGCGCCGTGCTGGATCAGGTGATCAACGAAGCCATCCAGAGCCGCTACACCGAGGCCGTGACCGCGAACGACGTCAAGGTCATCAGCCAGCCCGAGATCGACGTCACCAAGCTCGAGGACAACGTCGAGCTGGTGTTCGCCGCCGAGGTCGACGTCCGTCCCGAGATCACTCTCCCGGACTTCTCCGAGATCGCCGTCACCGTCGATCCCGTCGAGATCACCGACGAGGACATCGCCGAGCAGATGCTCTCGCTGCGTCAGCGTTTCGGCACCCTGACCGGTGTCGAGCGTCCGGTGCAGGACGGCGACTTCGTCTCGATCGACCTGTCCGCGACGGTCGACGGCAACGAGGTTCCCGAGGCCGCCACCGAGGGGCTGTCGCACGAGGTCGGTTCGGGCCAGCTCATCGACGGTCTCGACGAGGCGATCATCGGCCTGTCGGCGGGCGAGTCGACGGAGTTCACCTCCACGCTGGTCGCCGGTGAGTACGCCGGGAAGGAAGCCGTCGTCACCGTCAAGGTCAACACCGTCAAGGAGCGCGAGCTCCCCGAGGCCGACGACGAGTTCGCTCAGCTCGCGAGCGAGTTCGACACCATCGCCGAGCTCGAGGCCGACCTGCGTGAGCGGGTCGAGCGCGTCAAGCAGGTCGAGCAGGCCGGGCAGATCCGGGACAAGGTGCTCGAGGAGCTCCTCGAGAAGGTCGAGATCCCGGTGCCCGAGGCTGCTGTCAAGGCCGAGGTCGACAGCGCGCTGCACGACGCGATCCACGAGCTCGACCACGACGAGAGCAAGCTGAACGAGCTGCTCGAGGCCCAGGGTTCGAGCCGCGAGGAGTTCGACAAGGAAGCACGCGAGTCCGCCGAGCGCTCGGTGAAGACCCAGCTGCTTCTCGATGCGATCGCGGAAGCGGAGGGCACCACGGTCGAGCAGCAGGAGCTGACCGAGCGCATCTTCTTCCAGGCGCAGCGCTACGGCATCCCGCCGGAGCAGTTCATCCAGCAGATCAGCCAGGCCAACCAGCTCGGAGCCGTCTTTGCCGACGTGCGCCGTGGTAAGGCCCTCGGCACCGTCGTCGATCGCGCTACCGTGACCGACACCACCGGCGCGACCGTCGACACCAGCGAGCTGTTCGGCACCAAGAAGGATGACGAGGAGAACGCCGAGGCGGAGACCACCGAGGACTCGGCCTCCGAGTAGTCGGAACGTTCCGCGGAGATCCGAGAGTCGACCGACGCGAATTTCCGCTTTGAGCGAAGAGGGGCGGCACCGGGCATCCGGTGCCGCCCCCTTTCGTTAGTGTCAGTGTCAGCAATCCACGATCGACGAGAAGGCAGGTACCCGTGACTCCTCAGAATCCGGCGACATCCATCGGTCCCACGATGACCTCGGCCACCGCTGGGCTGAACCTCAGCGACTCGGTGTACGAACGCCTGCTCCGCGAGCGCATCATCTTCCTGGGCACCCAGGTCGACGACGACATCGCGAACAAGCTGTGCGCGCAGATCCTTCTGCTGTCGGCCGAGGACCCCACCCGCGACATCTCGCTGTACATCAACTCGCCGGGCGGTTCGGTCACGGCCGGCATGGCGATCTACGACACGATGCAGTTCGTCGAATGCGACGTCGCGACTTTCGCGATGGGTCTGGCCGCGTCGATGGGCCAGTTCCTGTTGTCGGCCGGCACCCGGGGCAAGCGTTACGCCCTTCCGCACGCGCGGATCATGATGCACCAGCCGTCCGCAGGTATCGGTGGTACGGCGAGCGACATCGCGATCATGGCGGAGCAGTTCGCGCACACCAAGCGCGAAATGGCCGAGCTCATCGCGGAGCACACGGGCCAGACGGTGGAGCAGATCACCAAGGACTCCGACCGCGACCGCTGGTTCACGGCGCAGCAGGCGCTCGAATACGGCTTCGTCGACCACGTCGTGTCCCGGGCACAGCAGGCCGGCGGCACCGGCAACTAGTCCGTCGCCCGATCTGCCCTCACCCCACCGAATTCTTGGAGAAGCGATGACCAACATGTTCGATCCGCGTCAGCTCGGCGGCGCCGCTCCTGCCTCGCCCGCGAGCCGCTACATCCTCCCGTCGTTCATCGAGCACTCGAGCTACGGCGTCAAGGAGTCCAACCCGTACAACAAGCTCTTCGAAGAGCGCATCATCTTCCTCGGTGTCCAGGTGGACGACGCGTCGGCCAACGACGTGATGGCGCAGCTGCTCGTGCTCGAGTCGCTCGATCCCGACCGTGACATCACGATGTACATCAACTCGCCCGGCGGTTCGTTCACGTCCCTCATGGCGATCTACGACACCATGCAGTACGTGCGTGCCGATATCACGACGGTGTGCCTCGGGCAGGCGGCGTCCGCCGCGGCCGTTCTGCTGGCCGCCGGTACCCCCGGCAAGCGTCTGGCCCTGCCGAATGCCCGCGTGCTGATCCATCAGCCGGCGACGGGTGGAATCCAGGGCCAGGTCTCCGATCTGGAGATCCAGGCCGCCGAGATCGAGCGCATGCGCAGCCTCATGGAGACGACGCTCGCGAAGCACACCGGCAAGGAACCCGAGCAGATCCGCAAGGACACCGACCGCGACAAGATCCTCACCGCGGAACAGGCCGTCGAGTACGGCTTGATCGACCGGGTCCTCGAGTACCGGAAGCTCTCGGCCCAGAAGTAGCGACGACGCGGGCGGTCCCGGGGAAGGTCTTCCCTCGGGACCGCCGCCGCCGGGACTGTGATCGCCGCCACAGGCGGTGCTGTACAAATATGATCCGAAACGCGCAGAACCAGTCGACCTGCGCGCCGGGATCCGGGTACGGTCGATCAAAGGGCCCGCTCCCCGGGACCTCTTCGAACGGTGGTCGCGGGATCGGTTGCACGTACACGAGGAAGTAGGGACCTGACTGATGGCACGTATCGGTGACGGCGGAGATCTGCTCAAGTGCTCCTTCTGCGGAAAGAGCCAGAAGCAGGTCAAGAAGCTCATTGCGGGCCCCGGTGTCTACATCTGCGACGAGTGCATCGATCTCTGCAACGAGATCATCGAGGAGGAACTCGCCGAGACCAGTGAGGTCAAACTCGACGAGCTGCCCAAGCCGGCCGAGATCCGTGACTTCCTCGACAACTACGTGATCGGCCAGGACGCCGCCAAGCGCACACTCGCCGTAGCGGTCTACAACCATTACAAGCGCATTCAGGCCGGCGACAAGGGCCGCGACTCCCGCGGGGAGACCGTCGAACTCGCGAAGTCCAACATCTTGTTGCTCGGCCCGACCGGCTGCGGCAAGACCTATCTCGCGCAGACTCTCGCGAAGATGCTCAACGTGCCCTTCGCCATCGCCGACGCGACCGCCCTGACCGAGGCCGGCTATGTCGGTGAGGATGTCGAGAACATTCTCCTCAAGCTCATCCAGGCCGCCGACTACGACGTCAAGCGCGCCGAGACGGGCATCATCTACATCGACGAGGTCGACAAGATCGCCCGGAAGAGCGAGAACCCGTCGATCACCCGCGACGTCTCCGGTGAAGGGGTGCAGCAGGCACTGCTGAAGATCCTCGAGGGCACCCAGGCCTCCGTCCCGCCGCAGGGTGGTCGCAAGCATCCGCACCAGGAATTCATCCAGATCGACACGACCAACGTCTTGTTCATCGTCGCGGGGGCGTTCGCCGGCCTCGAGAAGATCGTGTCCGACCGTGTCGGTAAGCGCGGTATCGGATTCGGCGCCGAGGTGCGGTCGAAGGCCGAGATCGACACCACCGATCACTTCGCCGACGTCATGCCGGAGGATCTGATCAAGTTCGGCCTGATCCCCGAATTCATCGGCCGTCTGCCGATTCTGGCGTCGGTGACGAATCTCGACAAGGATTCGCTCGTGCAGATCCTGTCGGAGCCCAAGAACGCTCTGGTCAAGCAGTACGTGCGTCTGTTCGAGATGGACGGCGTCGAACTGGAGTTCACGCAGGACGGACTCGAAGCGGTTGCCGACCAGGCGATCCTCCGAGGAACCGGTGCCCGTGGCCTGCGCGCCATCATGGAGGAAGTGCTCCTGCCCGTGATGTACGACATCCCGAGCCGCGACGACGTGGCGAAGGTCGTCGTGACGGCCGAGACCGTCAACGACAACGTGCTCCCGACGATCGTGCCTCGCAAGGCGGATCGGGAGCGTCGCGACAAGAGCGCCTGACCCGAAGGCGGAGATGTATCCGAACGCCCCGGTGCGAAACGCACCGGGGCGTTGATCGTTCCGACGCCGAGTGTGATGTACTCCGGTCTCACTCGCCGAGAGTTGCGAAGACGCGTGAAGTGACAGGTGGCACTTGGCTGCACCTCATGCCACTGTGTCGGAAGGAAACTCGCTGTCGCTGAACCTCGCGGACCTGTTCGAAGTGATCGTGTGCGGGGATGGGCAGCTCACCTACCGCGAACTCGATGCCGACTCGAATCGTCTCGCCCAACATCTGGCAGGTGCGGGTGTGTGCGGGTAGGGGAACACGTGGGTGTGTACATACACAACGGCACGGACTTCGTCCGATCAGCATCAACTTCCGGTATGTAGATGGTCTTGTTCTTCACTGCCTCATCAGCCCCAAAACCCCTTGAGTACAACAAACGTGGTCGCCGTCGCACCCAGCCACCGACGACCGGTACGAAAGTCAGCGTAGCGCCCATCAGCACGATTGCATTCAGCTGCTCCGCTCCGTCGGCTCCGACGAGGTGCCGCCACCTGAGCACGAGTGTCGTCGCGGTCACCACGACCGGGGCGCTGCGCCGAGGGGGTCGAACAGATCAAGAGCGACCAACCCGACAGCCACCCCTAATTGCCGACGACCATCGCCGCGATGCCACTCGACAGGGGCGGCCCGGGCACTTCGCGGCCGTGCAAAAGTGCGAATATCCCGCGGGAGCGGAACCTCTTGCCTTGAACGATGTCGGAAATGAGCGCGATCCCGACGCCGAATACGCTCACGGTCATATCGGGGAGCTTCGGTCATCGACCCGGTTGCGCCGATCCTCCTCAAGTCGATGCGGCTCGGAAACATGCACGACTTCGAGCGCGCGAAGATGTCAGTGCCCAGCGCTCGCGCGGCAGAACTGGCGAAACCCAGAAACTCCGGGCCCCGGCGGCTGAGCGACCCAGGTCAGGATAGCGAGGTACGAGAGATTAGGGGCTCTTCGCAGTTAGCAGTGGCATTGGCGCCGGCTGGATGCGACCCGACGTGACCGTCGAGTGCAGGCCCACCGTACCCGGCGGCGTTGATTCT